>NZ_JBHXMA010000074.1:0-31195 GCF_042721035.1 Streptomyces sp. NPDC058464 | reverse complement strand
CTGCCGCCAGATCTTCAAGATCCTCGAACGAAGGAGCCAGCCGGACGCAGAAGTACTTCCTCAAGCGGCTTGACACGACATAGCAGCCTCGGGGGGAACCTCAACGATGCCTCCCGGGCTCTTGCCATGGCTCTTCGTGAGCTGTTCGAGGGCCTGTAGGTGTCCGTGCGCGGGTATGCGGCGCGGCGTCGGCGTGATTCGCGAACGTTCTCGCGCTACCTGAACGGCACACGGTTCCCCCCGTGGCAGGTGATCACCGATCTCTTCGCGGATCTCGCCGAGCACCGCGGGACCACGGTGACCACCGAGGCCATTGAGTTCGTGCGGGAGTTGTACGGATCGGCGGTGGACGCCGTGTCCTCTCCCAAGCACGCGATGGAACTCCTGGAGCAGCAGCTGCCTGACGCCGACCGGGTCTCGCGGCGGTCCGGCGTCCGTGGCGACGTCCTGGGGGACGCGTTCTTGGACCGGACGCAGCGCATCGCCGATCTGGAGACGCGGCTTAACCAGCTGGAGGCCGAGCGCGGCGCGGAGCCCAGGCGGGTGGACGCGCTCGCCGCGGCCAGCCCCGGCATCCTGGGCGTCCTGCAGGAGCGCAACGCGCTGCAGTTGGAGGTGGAGCGGCTCGGAGAGGACCTCAAGGAGGGTCGGGCCCGGCGTGCCGCCGCGGAGGATCGCTGCGGTCTGCTCGAACGCCGGCTGGAGGTGGTGGAGACGCCCGCGCCCCCGCTGTCCCGCGCCCGTCGGTGCGGGGCAGGGCCCTGATCCTCACCACGGACCGCCGCCGGCAGACGCCTGTGGCTGTCCCTGCCGTTGGGCGTGCGCACCCCGGCGCTGGTACGAAAAGGGACCGGAAACCCTGGGAGAGTATCGGGGCAGTCGGAAGGGGAGCCATGCTGAATTCCGCAGACGACAAGAACACCTCGGCCGACACCACCGCAGTCCGTGACCACCTCGGCGCCCTTGCCCCCGCCCGTCCGGCGTCCCCCGCCGAACACGTGCTCCTGGACTGGCTGGAGGCACACATCGCGTTGCAGAGCCTCCTGGACCACGACGGTGTCGCAGGCTGGGAACACCGGTCGGTGTACGAGTTCGTGGCCGCGCATGGCCGCTGGTTCACCCCCGCTGACCTTCCCGCACAGGTCCGGCCGCTGCCGGAGCGGCAGTGCTTCGCCAACGCGGCGACGACCGAGCGGGAGCACCCGCACCTGGCCTACACCGAGGGCTTCGCCGTCGCGGCCGGCAGCCCCGTCCCCATGGCCCACGCCTGGTGCACCGACCCGGACGGCCGCGTGATCGATCCGACCTGGTCGAAGCTCGGGGGCAGCGCGTACCTGGGAATCGTCCTGCCCTCGGACCTGCGGCCGCGCGCGCCGCACAACTGGGGCGTCCTGGAAGCACCCGACTCCCTGTACCCACTGCTGCGCAACGGTCTGTGAGCCGGGCGGCCTGCGCGCACCGCCGTCTGTGCCCGGGCCCGTCCGGCTGACCTTCACCCCCGGTCCCGACGAAACGGCGCGGGCCTGGGCCCCGGGGCGGCCGCTGCGGGCAACGGGAACCTCGGCGCGGTGTCCGTGTCCGTGTGCGTGCAGGAGCGCGCGGACCGTCCCGGCGGGCGGCCGCGCCGATGCGGTCCGGTTCCGGCCGTGGCGCCCTCCGGGCCGCAGCGGTTGTTACGCACTTTCGGGTGACGGCCTGCGGGCCGGAGCCGGCGGCAGGTGCCGGTCTGCTGCGGCGAGCCCGCCGCCCGCACGGGATCAGTCAGTGACAAACCGTCAACATGGTGCATTCAACGCATAAATGGATCCTGCACTTAAGAGTCGTAGGAATATGGACGAGCCGTTACGACCTTCGCGTACCCACCACAACTCCTTCGCAGGGTGGGCAGGGTGTGCGTGTGCGGCCGACCGGCCGCCGACCCGCACTACGCACCACAGCCGGCCTGCGACTTCTGTCGCCGGCCCTGGGTGTCCGGCCCCGAGAAGGGGGACCTCATGTCCGTTTCTGTGACCGCTCGCCGTCTGACCGCCGCCGCTGCCGTTGCTGCTGCTGTGGTGGGCGCGTTCGCGCTGCCCGCTGCGGCCGCCGGCCAGCACCCCGCCCGCCCGCACCACGACGTGGTCATCAGCGGCGTGCAGTACGACTCCCCGGGACGCGACGACCGCTCCAACCGCTCCCTGAACAAGGAGTGGGTTGAGATCACCAACTCCACCCGCCGGACGGTGAACCTGGACGACTGGGCGCTGACCGACGAGGCCGGCCACACCTACACCTTCCGCCACTTCCGCCTGGACGGGCGGGCCACGGTCCGTGTCCACACCGGTGAGGGCCGCGACAGCGCCACCGACGTCTACCAGGACCGCCGCGGCTACGTGTGGAACAACGACTTCGACACCGCGACCCTGCGCAACGACCACGACCGCGTCGTCGACGAGGTCACCTGGGGCCAGCACCGTGGGGAGCACCGCAACGGCGGCACCTTCCGCCGCTGACCGATCCGCCGGCGCGGGCGGCCCGTGCCCGAGCCGGGTGCCAGCGCCTCCCGTCACCGGTGGCGCGCTCCAGGAAAGGGGGCGCACCACCGGCCACTGGCGCGTACCTTCGGTTCGGCCTGGCCCGTCACCCACATTCCGCCGTGGTGACGGGCCAGACGCCTCCTCGGCGGGCGAAGCGAGACGGTGACAGGCTGACGCCCCGACTCCGTCCGGCACTTCCACGATCTACACCGTGGGACCCCTGTTCCATCCCGGTCTCGCGCTGCGCGGGCCGAACCCGTTGGCGGGCGTACGCGGGGTGCGCGTCCGCGCGCCCCACCCCGCGGGCTATGGCTCCGGCCAGGTAGGGCAGCATCTGGGCAGTCGTCGCCGTACCGTGAGGGGCCGTCATGCTGTCCACCCACCGCGCCATGTCGATCGTGGTGCTGTCCTGCCTGCTGGCCGCGGGCTGCAAGTCCGCTTCGATGGGCGGCCTGTCGCCGTCCGGGAGCGCGAGCGCTTCGTCGACGGTCTCGGGAGCGGGCGGGGCGGGCGGCGCGGGCCGGGCGATCGCGGTGGGGGCCGGCCCGCAGAAGAAGTACATGGTGCAGGAGCAGCCGGCCGCCGGATCGTGCCACTTCCGGTACGAGAGGGGCGAGCCGCTGGAGGACCCGGCCTGCACGCCAGGGGCGATCTCCCCGGCCGTCACCCAGTCGAACCTGAAGACGACGATCTGCCGCAAGGGCGGCTACACCTCCGGTATCCGCCCCTCCACCTACGTCACCGGCAAGGAGAAGAAACTCAACGCCGCCTCCTACGGCTACACCGGAGCGATGGGCGAGGCCGAGTACGACCATCTGATCAGCCTGCAGCTCGGCGGCGACCCCAACGACCCGCGCAACCTCTGGGTCGAACCCGAGGACCCGGGCCACAAGGCGAGCCAGGGCGTCAACAACCTGAAGGACCCGGTGGAGACGAAGCTGCACACCGCGGTCTGCGCGGGGAAGGTCACCCTCGCGCAGGCGCAGCAGGCCATCGTCACCGACTGGACCACCGCCCTGACCACGCTCGGTCTCGGCTGACGCCCCGGACCGGGCTGACGATCACGGGGCGGTACGCAGGGAGGGCATGCGACCGTGAGCGTGTCCGGGCCTGCTGCTTTCCCCGGGTAGCTGCAGGCCTCGACACGTGTCTCAGTGGGCGAGAGTGACGGTGATGGGCTGGTCGGGGCGGGAGGCAAGGCCTTCGGCGAGCGCGGTCTGCTCGGCGGGGTCGATGCTCAGCTGGTAGCGCATCTTGCTGGCGCCCCAGTTGGTGACGTACGTGCATCAGTAGCCGGCGTACGGCGGCAGCCACTCGGTCGGGTCCTTGTCGGCCTTCGACCGGTTCGAGGCCGCCGAGACCGCGATCAGCGCCCGCGAGTCGTCCAGGTCGTTGGCGTAGGCCTCGCGTTCCGGTGGTCCAGGCGGAGGCGCCGGAGCCCCAGGCCTCGGCGAGCGGGATCAGGTGGTCGACGTCGAGCTTGCTCGCGCTGTCGAGATAGCGGTCGTCGTAGGGCGAGTACCAGCTGCCGCCGGTCAGTGCGCACTTGGCGCCGACCTCGGGGGCGGTGACGGCTTCCTCCGCACCGGGAAGCCGGACAGCCCTCGGGCGCCAACGGTCACACACCTCCGTCCCTGTGTGACTCACTTCACTTTTTGCGTATGGGCTCTCCGAGGGCTCTAGGTAGACATGACAGACAGCCACCATCAACTCCCCGAGCAGCCGGAGCCGGTTCCCGACCTCGTACCGGGAACAAGTGTCTCCACAACTGGCATGGCTGGCCCTGGGCACAGTGAAACAGCCGGTTTGGTGCTCTTGATCAACACCGTTCTGGGTGGTCTGGGAGCCCTGTACATGACCACCAAATCAGCGGCTGTCACGCTCGCTTCGGCTTTACTGGTCCTGCTGATTATCGTCGTAACGCGCAGGGGGAGCGGGCGTGAGTCCCGCGCGGGCCGGAAGGACGACCGGAGTGGACGGTGAATCCGACAGTTTCACGGCCTTCTTCGAGCACCACTACCCGCGGGTGATCGCCATGCTGGTCGTCCACCGCGGCTTCACCGAGGTGATCGCACAGGACGCGACCTCCGAAGCGATGACCCGTCTGATAGAGAACTGGGGAAAAGTGGGGGCACCCCAGGCCTGGATCCGAACGGTCGCGTTCCGCGTCGCCTGCGGGCTGGCTGGGAGACAGTCGGCTGGACTGCCTGAAAGGGATTTCATTGACCGGCGGGCAGCGCACGACCTGGAAGCGGCAGAGCTCGCCTTGGTCGCTGGCACCGCGATCGGAGCCCTGCCTCGACGGCAGCAGGAAGTCATGACGCTGACGCTTGTTGACATGACTCCTTCGGAGATTGCCGAGGTCCTCGGATGTACTCCGGCGCAGGCGAGGGCCAACCTCTCCCACGCGCGCCGGACCCTGAGGAACGCGATCCGGATGGACAAGGAGGCATGACGATGGATCCGACACACAGCGGCGAATCCGAGTCGGCCAGCCAGAATGTCGTCTACGACCGACTTGTCGCACAGTATTCCGCCCCGGAGACCCTTTCGGCTGCGCTCGAACAGGTAACGGCCGAAGCCCGCCGCCGGGCCGCAGCCCGGGAAGCGACAGAAGGCCAGCCATCACTCGCCCTCGCCGACGAGCATGACGCCGACGAGACGAACCGGCCGGTTCACCGGCTCGACAGCCGCTCTGGCGACCATCCCCTTCACCTTCAGAACCAGCGAGGTAGCGGATCAGTTGGCACAGAGGTGTACGTCGCTCGCCCCAGTGCAGCGGCAATCGCTGAAGAGCCCAGCCAACCCCGTCCGTACGCGATGACCGGCGGACGACCCCGGCCGCGTTACCAGCTGGCTATCGAGGCGCTCGTCTCCACCACGGCGGAGCCCCACCAGCTGATCGGTCTGCTGCCGGAGCATCAGCGGATCTGCCACCTGTGCCGCGAGGTCAAGTCGGTCGCCGAAATCTCAGCGCTCCTCCACGTGCCCCTTGGGGTTGCCCGCATCCTCGTAGCAGATCTGGTGGAGGCAGGGATCGTCGCCATTCATCAGCCGGGCGGCGATGAGAACAGTGGTGGCGCACCTGACGTGACGCTGCTCGAAAGGGTGATGAGCGGACTCCGCAAGCTATAGGTCCAACGACTTCGGTGGCCGGGTCGCAGCGGTGAGCGGCCGGTTGAACCGTGCGGCTCACCCGCGCCGGCGCGGGCGAAACGAGCAGGCCGCAAGGCCGGGACGGCGACTGTTCCTGCCGAGCCTGCCCCGCTGCGTACGGCGACGCGAGCAGGCCGATCTTCTGTGAGGCCAACGCCGTCAATGGCAGGATGAGTTGGGATGAAGGGCGGGGTTTCGTGCGGGGTGACACGCGGCAGATTCAGACGGCAGTCCTGGGCGGCGCGGACTCGGAGAAGCCGCTGATGCTGCCGCTGGAGGCGATCGCGCTGCGTCTGCCACTTCGCCCATCACTCGGGCCCCGGCGGGCACCTGGTGCCCGCCGTTCCTGCTGAACCGCTCCGGGTCTGATGGAGGCTCCGGACTGTCCCGGAGCGGTTCATGGCCAGGAGGTCGAGTCCCATGTAGCGGCAGGCCAAGGGGCGCCAAGGGTGGACGGGCAGTCCATCGAGGACTTCGAGGCCAAGTGGCCACGAGGTTTGACAAACGCGCCTATATCTTCGACGGCACCGTCGCGTCGATCCGACTCTGGCTCCGCTCATGATCCGCGACTGGCCTTCACAGAGGGCTTCAGCCTGCTGCACAAGGAGATGGACGACCACCAGGTGCCGACCGCCGACGACGCCCAGCCGATCCTGCTGTCGAACACCGGCCCCGCTGAGGAAGCCATCATCCTGGGCCCGGACGACCTCACCGACATCCGGCCCCGAGGTGCCGCGCGCTGGATCCGCCGCTACCGTCGAAAGAGGTGAGGTCGCAGTCCAGGAATCGTCCCGAGACGTGTTCCCGCCAGGGGCGACTACGTGAGGCGTGCTTCCACCGCTTCACACGGACAGCGCCGCGGCGTATTCGAGCGGCCCATCCAGCCCCTGCTGGACGATCGCGCGCAACGGCGTGGGGTCGCGACCAACCTTCTCATCCTGAGACGACACGAGGACGTGGAAGAGGGGAGCACAGTCATGTCCGCACATCACACCAAGCGCGCCTTCGCCTGCCTTGCGACCGGCCTTCTGCTGGCAGGCGGCAGCACGGCAATCAGCACGGCGAGTTCTGCCGCGGCAGCCGCCCCCGCCGCGGCGAACACCTTGGTTTTCCCGAGCGCTAAGTGCGCCAAATGGCATGTGGTCCCTGGCTACTGGGACGGCGACACGTGGCACAAGGCCTGGAAGTATTGCACGGCCGTTCGGATCGACTGACCAACTTGCGTCCCGTACTTACCTCGACGTGGCGCAGCATACGACCGCCGCTCAATGAGACGGAGCCGGGGGGGCAAGGGCCCGCAGCCATTCCAGCTGCGGGCCCTCACACCGCCCTGGGGGCAGCTCAGTCGGCCGGTGGCACGCGCCACGGCCTCGAAGACCTGGACGGCGGCGGGAAGGAGGTCATGGAGGTGGTGCCAGGCAACGCCGGTCCCGTGTTCGCCCACGACGGGGATGTTGGTGCCCGTGGACCGAGACACGCTGATCGACCGCTGGTACGTCCATCGCATCCGGCTCGACAGCGAAGGCACCGCCCGCCGCGTGAGTATCGGCACCGAGGCGTTCGCGCGGGAAACCGAGTGGTTCGCGCTGGACGACTGCGAAATGACGGAGCGGGGGCTGTCGACGCCGGCGGTGCAGCAGATCGTGCGGTCCCGCAGCACCCGGCCCGTCACCCAGTGGGGCGTGGGCAAGACGAAGAAGGTTCCACCCGCTCATGTGCGGGCACGGGTGTTGCTGCGCAAGCTGACCGAGGCCGTCAAGGTGGAGTCCTCCTTCGTCGTGAGCCAGCTGCTCCGTGACATCGCGGATCTGACCGGCGTGAAGAGACGAAGGCGCGGCTGGCGGCCACCGTCTCGGAGGCTGAGGCCTGGTTAGAGGACCAAATCCGGGTGCGGCGCGAGCTGTTCTCCCAACTGAAAGAAGCACTCGCCGCACACGACGCCCTGCAGGTCCGTCGGCTCCTGGCGCGCGTCAATGCGACCGCGAGCCACGATCTCACCGCAGACGAGACCAGCATCGCGGACGTGGCGGCCGCATACGTCGCGGAACAGCAGCAGGCCTACGCAGAGCAGCTGCAGGCCAATGCGGCCTCCAAGCTGACCAGAGAACAGGACGCCCGGGCACGACGGGCCGCCGACCGTGTGCAGACGCTGCTGGCGACGCTGCAGCGCTTCGGGGACACGGGGTCCCGAAGCGGGTGACACCGCGCCGCTCCGGGGCAGTCCCGAGCTTCCGCCGCTCCCGGAGCGGTTCAGCGGCCTGTTGCGTGTGGCGTTCTACTTGAACCAGTAGTGGACGCCGTGGTGGTGGGAGCAGGTGCCCTGCGAGTGACGCGAGTAGGACAGTGTGGCGTCCTTGCACTTGGCGGTCTCGTACTTGTCCTTGGGCTTTTGGTGGTGCGTCCAGCCGCACGTTCCGGTGGTGTGGCTGATGCAGTGGTGCGCGGTGTTGGTCGACGGCAGTGTTGCAGCGGAGGCGGCTGGTGCGCTGAAGAAGACACCGGCGACGGCAAAGGCCACGGCTGAGACGGTAAGACGAGTGCGCAAAGGGCCCCCCTTTGAAGTGGAACAAGTGCAGAGAGGGACTCTATATGCGCTTCAGCTGCTTACGGACCCTTTCGGGGAGCCGGAGGCAACAGCGGTCCGCACAGCCGGGCGGAGCTCCGGTTCGACCAGGGTGGGCACCACCGGTCTCCTTGACGCATGGGGCGAGAATGGGCCCCGGCTGGACGGGGGAGACCAGCCGGGGCCGTGGGTGGTGAGAAGCTGTCCTACATTTTAGGCGCGGGTCTCGGCCGGTCATTCGTAGGATCGGTGAGACCCCTGGGGCTCCGGGTATGGCTCAGAAGCTGTCGCCGTTTTCAAGGGGAGCATCAGCGTTGAGCAAGGTGATGCTGGAGGTCGATATGACGGAACCGATAGACCGCCCCTGCCTGTCGCAGAACGCCGCTCTGATGGGCGTCGGCCAGGAAGCGTCGCCTCGGCGAGGATTCGACGAATGGTGTCCCGGTCGGCGCTCCGGCGGGCCGGATCGCCGAATGACGAGTGCCACAGGAACAGCTGGCCGTCCTCGGGGTCCTCGGGGCGGTCAGCTCCGTCGTCAGCACGGTGATTTGCCGCAGCCGGTCGCGGGACCACTTCTTGAAGACGTCGCGGAAGGCGAACAGGCACGCGCCCACGAAGTACGTGAAGATGCAGGCCCCCTTGTCGGGTCCCAGTCGCCCCCGCGAAGTGCCCGCTCCGTGAACTCGGGGTCGGCCGCCATGACGGCCTCGATCGCCAGAGTCGAGCGCACCTCCGCGTTGCGCGCGAAGATCTCCAGCTCCACGGAGTGGATGGTGATGCGGATACGGCGGCGGGCGCACTGCTCGGAGATCTCGCCGCTGCGCAGCCACCCGGGCAGCACCCGGACGGCATAGGTCCGGCGTGCCAGGCAGGGCGCCAGTGCTGCACGGACCAGAACCGCCGCAGGCAGCACGCGCGGGTAGCGGCCGATGCCGGCCGGGCAGCAACGCACCGGCCCGGTGGGGCATGGCGCAGTTGCCCGGTCACCGGACCGTCGGCGAGCAGGCGTCACTCGTGGAGCCCCTCGCAGCAACCGCAGCGGGAGATCGCCGGCCCTCGGCCGTACGATCACCGGCCGGCGTGATGGCGGATCCGGGACCGTACGGCGGGCGGACTTCCCCTTGGGTGTGGGCGGGGCCCTCTCCGGGGTGCGCCCCTCGATCGGGTGACGGGGATCGGTTGTGCCCGGAATCGTCACCGGCCGACGGGACGGCGTCGTGTGACGCCCGTTCGGCAGGACATGGATGTGATGTACGCCACCTATTCCGAGAATCTTCCATGCAGAACTATCGGCTGTTCTCGCATCAACCCAGCTCAGAAGGCACGTACCGAACAGGAGTCCACGGCAGGCACTTACGTTCCGTTCGTGAAGGTGATCTGTGAGTAATAATTCTTGAGGTGCGGATGAGTCTCGCGCCCCGAAAATCGACAGGGTGGTGCTCAGGAGGCCAGGCCAACTGGGCTCCCGTGCAGGCGAGTTGGCCTGTGCCACGACCTGCGGCGGCCCCCGTCACGTAAGGGCCGACCGCTCGCACCGCCTGGAGGATCCATGGGCAACGGCGACGTCAGCACTGACGCCTCGCCCCAGGACGGCGGCCACGGCCAGCCCGTCCAGGCCCCTCCCGATCTGCCGCTCGACTTCGAGGGCTTCTACCTCGGACACCAGGAGTTCTTCCACGACTTCGCGGAGATCCACCTCGGCAGCCGCCGGGTGGCCGAGGACGTGGTCCACCTGGTGTTCCTGGAGATCCTGGGCAGCTGGGACCAGTTGCTGCAGCAGGTCGACCTCGAGCAGCAGACCCTCGCCGTCCTGCACCGGGGTGTCACCCGGCGCCTTGAGGCCGACGGGCGCCCGCCGGCGTTCCTCATCAACGGCCCGATAGCGAAGAACCTCGAGGCGGTCCGCAACGAGCTGGAGATCAGCGGCAGCGCGAACGGCGTGTACGAGGCGATCCTCGAACTGCCGCCCCGCCAGTTCACCGTCATCGTGCTGCGCCACCTGCTCGGCTACCCCGCCAAGCGGATCGCCCGCTACATGGGCCTGGACACCCGCACCGTCGACTACCACGGCCGCAAGGGCAAGGAACGCCTCCGTGTCCGGCTGGACCTGCCCGCCCCGGCCAAGACCCCCAGGAAGGGAGCGGGACAGTGAGCCCGATCGACGAACTCCTGGCAGAGGCGCGCATCCCCACCACCCCCCGCGACGGATTCGACGTCGGCGCCGCCCTGCGCCGCCTCGCCCGCGACGCGGCCGCCGCCAAGGCCGGACCGGACCCGGACGTGGCCCGCACGGCTCAGGCCGGGCAGCGGCTGTCCGTGGTGTGCCGCTGGATCCTCAACAAACCCGACGCCGCCGACCACGTCGACCGCCTCGCCCAGGAGCCCAAGGCCCTCCAGGACGACGGCTCCCTGGACGTCGACGGCGCCCTCGTCTTCGCCTGCCTGCTCCACCTCACCGGCCATCCGGAGAGCGCCCAGTTCTGGTGGCAGCTCGCCGCCGGCGCCGGCCACCGCGCCGCCGCCTACTGCCTGCACCTGCACCACCTCGCCCTCAGCGAGATGCGCGAAGCACGGCACTGGCTCCACCAGGTCACCGACAACGTCCTCGACCCCGAAGCCCCCGACTCCACCTTCCTGTACTTCCTGGAGGCCGTCGCGACGTACGTCCGCAGGACCGGGCTGAGCCATGCGAACCCGCCCACCGCGGGCCTCGAGATGGAGGTCGACCGGCTCGCCGCCACCGAGGCCGACTCGTGCATCATCGTCCGGCGCCCCGACCAGCGCCTCGCCGACCACCTCCACGACTTCACCCGCCGCTGAGGAGCCGCCAGGCTCCGACAAGAGGTCCAACAACAGCACGACGAGAGCAAGGAAAGCACTCACCTGGAGCGTGTCAGCCAAGGCACTGGCGACTCAGGTTTCGGCGGCACCAACCCGCGAAATCGTAGGCTGCTCATACACGCAGAAGGAGCCCTGGTTCCCCAACGGGTTTCCTAGGCCTCTGAGTTGGGAGGGCTCCCTGCGTGGTGTTCCAGCACGCCTTCAACGAGAGGAACTCCGTATGGACGAGAGTAACGCCAGGGAGCATCCTGTGCACCCGACCCAATGGGGCAGGATACGCTCTGCCATCACCCACCACCTGCAGAAAGTAATCAGAGGCCAGGGGCGGAACGTCTCCGGCGAGTTCCTGAAAGGCGCCGCGTACAAGCTCGGCAGTGGTGCCGTGACCCTGATCATCATCTGGTGGGAGACCCGGCGCTGAATCTACAGGCGGGCCGGTGCGGTGGGCCCGCCCATGGTCACGGAAACTTGCCCCTCGCAAGGCTGAGCGGCTTGTTCTCCACGAAGTGCTATGGAGAACAAGCCGTGCCCTCGCCGCGCTCGGCCTCCACTGACACCACAGCCCAGCCGGCCGGACGTCGTGCGGTACGCGGGGACGGTGTGCGATGGTGAGGGTGTCCGGGCCCGCCGCTTTCCCCCTGATGGCGCTCTCTGAATTTGGCTCTGGCCGCAGTTTCGTGAAGGCACAGGTCAACGGCCTTGAAGCAACATCCCTTGTCTGGGCGTCCGCCCTGTGGCAGTCAATGCGATCGGGGACGTATGGGCGGTGGTCGGCTGTCTTGTGATGATCGACGGCTCGGCCGGTTCACGCCTGGAATTCGGTGAGATCGATGGTGTGAACGCGCAGTGGATAGCCGTACACCGGGTGCGCTGTCTCTCGCTCCGGCACCATGCCGAGCTTGCGGATGATGTTCTCGGAGGCGTCGTCGCCCGCACGGTTGATGCTGATGACTTGGTTGAGGCCGCGGTCCTGGAGCGCGAATTCCAGCGTGGCATGGGCGGCTTCGGATGCGTATCCCTGACCCCAGAACTGTGAGCCGAGCCGCCAGCTGATCGCCACTGCGGGCAGTACCTCCGGCAGGAACTCGGGCACGGACAGACCGGTGAAGCCGGCGAGCTCACCCGAAGCCAGCAGCTCGACGGCAAAGAGTCCAAAGCCTTCTTCGTCCCACTCCTCCTCCCACTGCTCGATGGCTTCTGCCGTGTGGTCCAGGTCGCGCACCGAGCCGTCGTCGATCCAGCGCATGACCCGCGGGTCCGCGTTGATGTCCGCCATAGGTACGAGGTCGTCGTCATGCCAGCGACGGAGGAGGAGGCGGGGAGTACGGATCTCGGTCATGGCGCTCATCCTGCCGAAGGCAGCGGCCTCATCTGTAATCGGCGCCAACCCGTGCTGCCGCTCCAGCAGGTAACGCATCAAACCGCCTGCACCGCAGAGCGTTACGGGTGAGTCACCGGTCCGACCCGGGCAGATGACATGCCACTTGGCCGGCGCGGTCGCGAGGTGAGACCGATTCGGCGGCAGCATGCCGTACCGCAGCACCGAGATCGTCCACGGAATCGCGGGCAGAGCCGTTTTCAAGAATTCCCATCACCCTGTTTGAGGCGGCGCGGATGCCCCTTGAGGAACAGCCAGCGACCCGCCTTCATGCGGCCGCGGCGGCAGGCCTGTGCCCGCTTCTATGCTCGGCCTGGGTCGTGACTGCGATCACTGTGATGAGGGTCTGGTTGTGCGGTGTTCGGGTGACTGGTGTCAGGACGTGTGGTGTCATGGCTTCACCTCCTGGCCTGGTAGATGGCTGGCGAGTGCGTGTGGGGGAAGCCCTGAGCGCAGTAGGTCCTGGTTGATGCCGGCCAGAACATTCTTCGGGTCTGAGACGAAGACGGCGTCTGTGCCTCGCAGGGCCTGCTGCTCGCGGCGGAACGTGTGGGTGAGAGGGATTCCGACATAGCCGGTGGCGGTTCCGTCGGGCAGGGACGGGTCGGCGACGCCGTCGTCGGTGAGACACCACGCATGCTCGATGCAGGTGAACGGCGCGGCGGACGGGACGAGAGCGAAGCCTTCCACGTACGTCCATCCGGCGTTCTCCGCCCACGCGGTCGCGGTCTTGAAACACTCGCCCGGCTGCTGGATGCCGCCGTATGTCCAGGAAGTGGGCCGCTGGAAGGAGCCGCAGGCAGCCACCAGGTCTGCAAAGCTCTGGTGCGCCCAGGATGAATCTCCCAGCCGCAGCTGCCTGTACAGCTCAAGCCACCGGTGCAGTTCCTGCTCCGCCTCGCCCGGATCGGGCTTCACGCGGGACGAAAAGGCGGTCACGTCGCTTCCTCCTGCTCGACTCAGCCTCCGCGATGTATATCAGGCACGGTGATCGTTGCAGGTTCAGGGAATTTTCCCTTCAGACCGTCGCCTTCTGGGGCAGGCCCGCGGACGTCCGCGGGCCCTGGCCCGGCGGCTTCGCTACGCGAGGCGAGCAAAGCGACCGGCGGCTGGTACTTGGTTGCTGCTTCGAACGGTGCGGCGCTGATCCCGCCCTTCGAACAAAACTCTTCTCAGGCCAGGAGGCCTTCGCCACGGTACCTGGCCGCCCCCGCGCAGATCAGGTCCACCGGTGCTGCCTGCGTCGGCCTGGTGTCACGGTGCCGCCCTGGTCCTGGCCGTCCTGGAGCGCCAGGTGGTTGCTTCCCGGCAGTCTTGTTCCGTCCTTCCGGCCGACACGGGCCGTGGAGGCGTCTGTGGACCGGGTTCCGGATCCCCGGTCAGGCGGTGCGGCCGGGCGCAGGGCGAGGGCAGCCGTGCGCCGGGCCAGGCGTGTGCCCTTGGCTCATACGGAAGTTTCGGACTGGACCTCGTCCTGAGGTACTGCCGTCTGCTCCTGTGTGTCGGCGGCTGTGTAGAGCACTGAGCGGCCCTGCTTGGTCCTGTGGACGCGGCTCTTGGCCACCAGGTTTTCGAGCGTGGTCCGCACGACCTTGGTGTCGATGGCGCGTTCGGCGTGCGCCTGCCTGAGGTCTTCGGCGATTTCCGCTGCGGACCGGGGTTCCTTCTGCTCGGTCACGTGCTGGTGAATGAGGTCGACGAGAGTGAGCTGAGCCGTCTTCGCGGGAGTCTCCTTGCGCCGAGGGCCTCGAGCGGCGGCCTTCCTCGTCTGCTGGCCGGCGGTGGACGCACGCGCCGCCGTCTTCCTGGGGGAGGGCACCACGGCGCCCTCGGCGTCGGCCGGCTCAAGGGGAGAGGCCGGGACGCCGAGTGCGTGGCGGACGTTGACCAGCACCGTGTGGTCCTGCTGCAGAGCGGTCAACTGGTCCTGCAGGGCTGCGATTTCACCCTGGACGCGTTCCTGTTCCTTGACGTTGCGGTCGAGGTCGCCTGTCACCTGGCTGATGTACTGCGAAGTCAACTCGGTGCTGCGAGTTGTGCTTTCGGGCATCCTTCGCTCCTCGGTTCATGGCCAGGCTGAGGCCTGGGTGGGCGGCTGCGGCAAACCGGGAAAGACGCCCCGGTGCAGCGATAGTACGGGTGGGACACCCTGTTTCCCGTGTGTGTGAAGCAATCCTTCGCCCCGAGGCAGGCGTGAGAGCAGTGTTACCGGACGGGCGGACACGGATGTGGAGCCGCCGGCCGTAGGTGTGTGCGAGGCACGAACAGTTCTCAGAGGACCTCGTCGGCGTTCCGGCCTTGAGGGTGCCGGTGAGGCCGAGTTCACAGACGGCGCACACAGCGACGAGCGTGCCGATGAGGCGGTGGTGGCGGATGGAGCGCAGGCCGTCGAGCATGGGCGCCGAACAACGAGCGGAACTGCTCCAGCTCCCGGTGACCCGTGCGAGTCCAGCGCCTCCAGCGTTGCGGTCAGCGAGCGCAATCGGATCGCCTTCGCCGAGGCGTCCGTCCTCGCGCTCCGGGCCGTGCGGCAGACCCTGCAGGAGACAGGTACGGCCCCCAGGGACATCGACTGCATCGTCACCTCCCACACCACGTCGTGGACGGTTCCCGGCCTCGACGTCCACCTCATCGAGGCGCTCGGCCTGCGGCCCGACGTCCGCCGCATACCCATGAGCACGCTGGGCTGCGCCGGCGGCGCCCACGCCCTGGTACGAGCGAGGGACCATCTCGCCGCACACCCCGGCAGCACTGTGCTCGTTGTCGTCGGGGAGATGCTCAGCACGGTCTACAGCCACCACGACACCACCAAGGAGTCCATGATCTACAAGGCGCTTTTCGGGGACGGCGCCAGCGCCTGCCTGGTCACCGACACTCCGCTCGGCCCCGGCCTGCGCCTGGAGAGCACCTGGGAGTATTTGCTCCCGGACAGCCGCAACCGCTTCGCCGGCCGGCTCGACCAGACCGGGCTCCACTTCGACTCCGAGAAGTCCGCCACGGCGGCCAGCAGCGACTTGATGCCAGAACTCCGCAGATTCCTCGCCCAGCAGGATCTACGGGACATCGAGTTCACGGTGCTTCATCCTGGCGGCCCTCGCATCATCCTCGATGCCGAGGCGGGACTGGGCATCGATCAGGAACCCGGACTCGACGACCAGGCCAAAAAGACCCGCCACGCCTGGGCGAGCCTGCGCGAGGAGGGGAACCTCGGCGGCGTCGCTGTCCTTTCCGTCCTGGCCCGCACCCATGACGATCCTCCCGCCGACGGGGCCAGAGGTATCCTGCTCGGCTTCGGGCCAGGCTTCGCGGTTGCGGCGGCCACAGCACGGTGGGAAACCAAACCTTCCAGTGCAGCACCGCTGTAGGCGAGGAGCGGGAAACAGCGGAACGAATCGAAGCCCCACCAGCCGGACGTGCGTTCCACTTGTCGAGCGTGGCGGGTGGGGGCACGCTCGGTCGATGTCGTGGGGAGGTGCCAGCACAGAGGACAGCACGCCCTCGCGCCGGGACCTCTGAGCCCGCAAGCCGCCGCGCCCGGGAGCTGACGGTCTGTCAGTCGGAGATCGTCTGGTTACATCATGGAAGCGGTGGCCGGGGTCCGCCGTCGATGCGGGGCGTTGGGCCCGCAGCAGGAGGCTGCCTACACGCGCTGAGGTGCTGCTCCAGCCCCGCGTAACCTCGGGGACCAGGCGAATTACCCGCCTAGGCTCCCGCAGGAGCAGCCAGTCGGCATCCCGCGAAGCCGAGCGGGACTGATCGCTCTCAAGGACATGGCCATCACCTTGGCCCGCACCGTCACGAACGGCGAGCCCTGAGCTCTCTCCCCCTCGCTGTCGACGCCTGTCAGGAACTCTCGGCAGGCGGGGCACCGGCTGGTCCGTGAGGGTGGTGCGGTGCCCGGTCATTTTCCCTTGGCGAGCTGGTTCACGTGGCCGACAGGGAGGTTGAGGAGTGCCGCGACCTTGGTGTGTGTCGGAGGGCGCGTGGCCCTCGCCTCACTGTTTTTCCGGGGTCGGGGTTGCCTCTATCGCGTAGAGGTAGCCGTCTCTGCTGCATACGTGGACGACACCGTCCGCCACTACCGGGGACTCGACCCGCCCGCCCGTCTTCATCTTCCACCGGACTCGGCCGTTGTCCGCCCGGACCGCCCACACGTGTCCCTCCTCGCTGCCGAAGTACACCGTGCCGTCGGCCACCACGGGGGAGGAATGGATGGGGCCGTCGGTGAGGACGCGCCATCTGGTGTGGCCGGTGGTGGCGTTCAGGGCGTACAGATGGTGGTCAGTGCCGACGATGAACAGGGTGTTGCCGTGGATCGCGGGTGTGCTCCTGAAGCTGCTGACGGTGAGGTGGGGCCACGCCGTCCAGCGCTGCTCGCCGTTGGCAGTGTTCAGTGCGTAGACGTTGCTGCTCACGCCTCCCCCCAGATACAGGGTGCCGTCCTGGACGAGAGGGGTGGTGGGCCAACGGGCGGAAGTGGACTGTTGCCAGCGGACGGAGCCGGTGGCCGGGTCGAAGGCTCGTACCGTTCCTCGGTCGTCGACGGCGTACAGGGTGCCGTCGGCCAGCACGGGTGCCGAGTGGTTCGCGTCTTTGCGCCGGTACCTGACCCGCCAGCGGCGGCGCCCGGTCACCGTGTCGAAGGTGCGGAGGTAGCGGCTGTCGTCGACGTGGTGGACCAGCCCGTCCGCCACGGCGGGCGGTGTATGGGAGGCCCAGGTGATCCGCCTGTGCCACCGGACTCGGCCGTCGGCGGCGTTGAGAGCGTAGAACCTGCCGTAGTCCGCGATGTAGACGGTGTCACCGGAGACGGTGGGAGAACTGACATGGCCGACGTCGGCGTTGGTCCACCGGACGGATCCGTCGGCCGCGTCGAGGGCCCACAGGCCACGGGCGGCCACGTAGACGGTTCCGTCGGAGATGCTGGGCGCCGAGTACATGGGGCCGACGTACGTCCGCCAGCGCAGGGTTCCCGTTCGAACCCTCTCGGCTCGCGGGGCTTTGGCCGGTGCACCGGTTGTGCGGGGGCGTATTCCCTCGTGCGGGTTCCGGATTCTTCGGCGGCGTCGGTTTCGACTGTTCATGTTGGGCCCCTGTGTGGCTTGTTTCCGACCTGCCAGAGGTCTTCCCAGTTTTGCGTGGTCACAAGTCGCAGGCATCCTGCCAGCCGCACGCGCCACAGATGACCAGACGCAGAGCGCGGTCCTCGAGGTGATCGACGGTGATGTACGGGCGTAGCCGCTCACTGCTCACGCCGCACCTCGGGCAGGACGCGAACAGACCCAGGCGGCTGAAGTCGCTGATGACCATGGTGTGTTCGGAGTAGTGGCCGCGAACGGCCGGTACGGGACCGGCCGCTGGGCCCATGTGCACGATCATGGCCGCCGTCCCCTCTGCCATGGGTTCCTTGCTGTTCGCGAGGCGTATGCGGCGCACGCCGCTGAGGGAGGGGGGCAGCGGTGTGTCGTCGAGGCGCACGAGTACGAGGCGGCTCGTCGCGGTGCCGGTGAGTCTGCTGGGCAGGCCGATATTCGCCTGGGTCTCCCCCCATGCGGCCTTGGCGGCGGCGGACCAGAGGAGGACGATCGCGTCGTCATCGGACGAATCGGAGCAGGGGGTGTCGGTGTCGCGTACGACATTGGCCCCAATATGCCTGAGCAGGGTTGAGAGGGAGGAGGCGAGGTGCTCGTCCTGAGGCCGGTACGAGAGTCGGGTGCGCATGATTCATGCTGCGGCAGCGCGGCATGCCACAACTCACGGTTTACGAGTACCGGACCAACCGCGGTGTGGGTCGACGTAGTCCCGCGGGCTGCGGGTGACCTCGTACGGCTCGGGGTCCTTCGGGACGATTACTGTTGCCGGTGTTGCCATGGTGCCCTCCGGTTCTCGGATTGCGTGGCGCTACCTGCCTGGCTGCCGGGATTGGCGGCCGGGCGTCCCCCCTGCATGGCCCGGTCCGGGGGCAGTGCAGGGGGAGTTGGTGGTCCGGCGCGGCGAGGGGTTTCCACTGCGGGGGACGATTGGGGTGGGCCTCGTGCCGGGGGTGGGGGTCTCTGGGGCGGGCGTGACGGGTCAGGCAGGGGCGTTCCGGTGTTCGTCCCAGGCGCGTGCCGCGCGCTGCATCGGCTTCGCCCAGTCGTCTTCGCTCTCGGCGGCGATGGAGTCCCAGAGTCGGCGCTGGACGCGGGCGAGCGCGTCGAGGCCGGCGGGTGGAGCGAGATCCCACGCGGGGTGCGCGGCGGCCTCGTTCTCGGCCTGGCTGGGGATGTGGCCGTGGGCGATGAGCCACAGCAGCCATAGCGCCGGGTCGATCCAGGCGGCGCCGTGCGATGCCCACCCCCAGTCAACGAGTAGGGCACTGCTGCCGGTCATGATTACGTTGTGGGGGTTCCACTCGGTGTGGAGCAGGCTGTTCCCTGCGAACCATGACAGGTCAGCGGGATCGTCCACGTACGTCCTCAGTCGGTGCGGCATGGTCTTCAGCTCGATGTCCGGCGCCGGGATCGCGGCGAGCCGCGTCATGGTCTCCGTGACTGCGGGCAGGTCCGGTGACCCGGGCGTGAAGTCGGCGTGTCCTCCCTCGACGTAGTCGAAGCCGAGGAGGCTCCACCCGTTCGCTTCTACGTGCCAGTGCAGCTCAGGTGCGATGCCTTGCACGAACGGGCTGATGTCTGCCTCGCGTTGCTGGGTCCACACCCAGGGATGATCGAGCGGCAGGCCTTTGACGAACAGCCTGTGCTCGGTTGTTCGCACGCGGGCAGCGATGGCGCTGTTGCGGCCGGCGTGCACGGTCCCGACATCGGCAACCGGGCCGCTGGCCTTCTCGATCAGGCGCAGCACTGCGTCCGGGAGCTCGGCCAGGCGCTGGGTGGGCATGGAGCCTCCAAAGGGGGAACGGCGCCGGGGCCGCGCGGCAGTGGGCGGCCCCGGCAGGGTGGTTCAGTTGTACGGGTTGTCGTCTCCGCAGCCGGGGACGGTGCCCGTGGTCAGCTCGTCGACGTCGGTGACCAGGACGATGTCCTCCGGATCCTGGACGACGGGCGGCGGCTTACGCGTGAGCTCGACCATGACAGCAGTCATGCCGGTTACCTCTTTCCGTGTTGGCAGTAGTTGACCAGTGGTGCCTTCGCCTCCTGGAAGACCTTGGCCATCGGCCTGCACACCCGACAGGTGCCGGAGAGCCGGCAGCCGGTGCATCCTCCGGTGCGAAGCATGAGGGACTCGGCGATCTCGCCGAGTCGGGTCAGACCTTCCACGCCTTCGGCGATCAGGTCGATGTTCGGTTCGCGGCCGACCTTGCAGATCGAGGCCCGTCCGAACGGGTCGGCGTGGAAGAACGTCACGCCGGCGGGGCATCCGGTGAACGGCGCCCGGTTGGTGAGGTACTGGGGCGATTGCGAGGGCAGCGGTTCTGCGGTGCCGTGGATCGTCGGCGAGATGTTCGCGTACTCGCGGTACGGCACACCGAGCTGCCTGGCCCAGCCTCGCATGGCTTCGGCCTCGTGAACGTTGTCCTGGACAATGATCAAGCTCAGGTCGACGTTCAGCCCGGCGTCGACGGCCTTCTGCAAGCCTTCCTCGAAGCGGGCGAATCCGCCGCGGCGGCGGGTCACCGTGTCGTATGTGCCGGCCGTCGCGCCGTACACGCTCAGCGTCAGCTTGGTCGGCGGGAACGTGCGCAGCAGGTTGAGGATGTGAGGCTTCCGCAGCCGGGATCCGTTGGACAGGAGTTCCAGCATCATGCCCATCTCGTGCGCGAGCCGGTACGACTCGGGGAAGTCCGGGTCGATGAGCGGTTCCCCGCCGGTGATCTGGAGCCAGATCACCCCGGCGTCGCGCAGAACAGCCAGCAGTTTCCGCTTGCCGTCCATGTCCAAGCCCTCGAACCGCTTCTCGCCGAGGTAGCACATGATGCAGTCGAGGTCACAGCCGAGATTGATCTCCCACGTGGCGCGGCTGAAGTCGTACGGCCCAGCATCGCGCACGAGAATCGCCGCGCTGGCGCTTTGGCCGGCCAGGTCAACGCGCCATTGCGCGCGCACGGGGTCGATGAGCCACTGGGGCACGGTGCTGGGGGCCGATACCAGGGCGCGCAGCTCCTCGAACCTGGCGTGGGGGAGTTGCAACGCCTTGGTACTGCCGGGCCGGAGAATGAGGCGTTGCTCTCCGAACGGTGCCGCAACGAGCTGGTGCACGTTGACTTCCCTTCGTCTGGAAGAGCTCGTGGGGCCGGGACCCCGGCGCGGGGTGAGCAAGATCGCCGTGGGGGAACGGAGGTCTCGATCCCCGCGCCGAGGGCTGGTCTCGTCCGGCGGCCGGCACGGGACTGCGGCCGCCGGACGAGGGCTAGGCAGCCTCGGCGAGGTCGGCCATCAGACGGTCGACGGTGGTGATCTCGTACGACGACAGTCGGCGTACGAGCTGCGAGGCGAGGAAGGTACGCAGGTTCGGGTGCCCGTACGGCAGCGGGGCATCGGGCTCCGCGACGACCTCGATGCCGTCTTCGCGGTAGCCGTAGAGGGTGCCGACCACGCCGTACAGGGGCGCGCTGCGGGCGATGAAAACCCTCGGGTTCCCGTTCAGGTGCGGGCACAGGAGAGCTGAGGACCGGATGTGTTTGGCGCAGACCGGCGGCTGGCTGGTCAGCAACGGCCCCTGATCGGGGACGGTGAAGTCCGGCCCGGCCAGGAACACGTACCCGAGCGGAGTCCGCGCGGGGGCAGCGCAGTCCTGGCAGTGCAGGGCCCCCATGGTGATCCGCTGCCGGAACGGGTGCATCATCTTCCATTCGGGCGGGCCGGTGGGCTGCTTGCGGCTGTCCACGGGGTTGAAGGAACAGCGAGCCCACAGCACGCCGTGCAGGTCACGGTCGCGGGGGTCCTCATCGCGGTAGTGCAGCCTGTGGTGGCCGGGCGCGCCGGTCATGAACAAGTTGGCTGGGGCGGCTTCCTCGCCGCGGCGCTGGATGATGAAGGGCACCCGACTTGGTGTGGCCTTCGGGGTCATGCTGCTCCTCGTCTTTGTCGCGGGCCGTATCGGTTGGGCCGCCTTTCTCCGGGGGGATCGTGCGCGGCGGCGGGTGTCTGCCGCGCACGGTGGCCATGGGCGGTGGCTAGGCCAGGGTGAAGCGGCTGCGTTCGACGTCGGTGACTTCGCGGCGCTGTTCGTCGATCTCAACCTGGGCTGCCCGCCCGTAGTGGGTGACGACCGGCGTGCTCAGCAGGTCGCGTGCCACGTTGCCGTACCGGAAGGCCTTCAGCGCCTCGGGGAGATCGCCGGCCAGCGGAACGAACGACTCGGAGGCGTAGGCATCGCCGAGGCACGGGGGCGGCGGGCTCAGCTTCTCGGCCAGGCCCTGCGCGATGGCGGCGAGCGAGGCGGTGGCCACGAGGTACGGGTTGGCGCCTGCGCCGGCGAGCCTGATCTCCAGACGGCTGCTGGCCCCGTGCCCGGCGACGCGTATCGCGCATCCCCGGTTGTCCGGGCCCCAGTCCATGAACTGAGGGGTGAAGTTGCGCGGTATCGCGTACCGCTTGTAGTCGTTCGTGTTGCCCGCGAACAGCGGCATCAGGTGCGGCACGGCGGTGATGAGCCCGGCGATGCTGTGCCCCATGATCTCGGTGGGCAGGGCGCGGGGAGAAGGCAGGGCGAACGCCGGCTGTTTCCCCTGCCAGAGGGAGAGGTTGAGGTGCAGACCGCTGGTGAGGCCGGTGGCGGGTGCAGCCATGAACGTGGCGGTCAGACCGTGGCGTCGCGCCATGTGCTTCACGATGTGCTTGTAGACCGTGTAGCGGTCGCAGGCCGTCATCACGTCGCACTTGGGGAAGGTGGCCTCAACCTGCCCCGGCGCGCCCTCGGTCTTGAAGGCCTCGATCGGTACTCCGGCCTCCGGCAGGGCATCCTCCAGGTGGCCGAGGAAGTCGCTCAAGCGGGGCTGGTGGTCGAGGTCGTAGTCGATGTTGCGGCCCACGACCGGCCGGTCGCCGCTGTAGAGCACGAACTCGCTCTCCCACCCGACCTTGGCCTCGTAGCCGAGATCGTCCAGGCGCTCTACTTGCCGGCGCAGCATCTGGCGGGACGCGACCTCGATGGGCGCTCCGTCGTAGTCCACGGCGTCGCAGTGGACCAGGGCCGTGCCCGGCATGTAGGGCAGCACCCGTAGGGTGTCCCAGTCGGCGTTGATGACCATGTCGTGGAATCCGTCGTCCCAGCAGGTCAGGCCGAATCCGTCCAGCGGCTCCATGCCCGCGTTGGTGGCCAGGACGTACGAGCAGGCCTCTGCCACCTGCTTGCCGTTCCCCTCGTCGAGCCGCTCGAAGAGCGCGAGGCCAGCAGCTCGTTTGCCCTTGAGGCGGCCGAGCATGTCCGGGACGACCAGCAGCACGGTACGGAGGTCGCCGTATTGCACGGCCGCGCGCAGTTGATCGAGAGAGATGTGGCCGAGAAGCTCGTCCGCGGCGCTAGCGGGAGTGGAGTCAGTGGTCATCACAGGTCAGAGGCTTTCGTGTTCAGCAGGGCTTCGCTGGGCTGGGCGCTGCGGTCGGTGGTGAGCTGGTAGGCCCTCTTGCCCCGGGTCAGCCAGGTGACCCAGGCGAACAGGAGCGCGATCGCGAGGGTGACGCCGGCGTAGTTGAAGGAGTCGGCGGTGATGGGCAGGCAGAACACCGTGGTGATGACCGCGACGTAGACGCAGGCGATGACCGAGATCGGCTTGCGCCAGGCGCCGAGGGTCCACGTCCCCGGCTGGTAGGCGGTGCCCTTGCGCAGGGCGAGGTAGACGGGGATGCCGTAGGCGGGGATCATCCCGACGGCGTTGATCGCGGTGATGGCCCCGTAGGCGGCGACCGACCACAGGGCGGGCAGGGCGAGGACGAACGGCACGATCACCGAGAACCACACGGCGCGCACCGGCGTATTCGTCCGCTCGTTGACCCGCCGCCAGCTCTGCCACCCCGGCAGGGCCCGGCTCCGCGAGAACGCGTAGACCATGCGCGCCGACGCCCCGACCTCGGCGTTGCCGCACAGCAGCATCGCGATGATCACGACCACCAGCAGAATCTCGGCACCCGTCCGGCCGAGGACATCGAGGAAGATCTGCGCGGGAGCGGCCCCGGTCTGGGTGTTCAGCGTGCCCTCGTAGTCCTGGACGGCGAGCAGCATGCCGGCGAGGAGGATGAACCCGGCCACCCAGGACACCCCGATGGAGCGGACGATGCCGCGGGGCGCGGAGACCTGGGCGTTGGTGGTCTCCTCGGCGATGTGGGCGGAGGCGTCGTATCCGCAGAACGTGTAGCCGGCCACGAGGGAGCCGATCAGCACCACGTAGGCCGGGCTGGTGAAGCCGGTCTCGTTGTGGAAGGTGAGCAGGAAGGACGGAGAACGGTGCTGGGCCGGGGCGAGCATGAGCGCGCCGACGATGGCGGCGACGCCGCCGAGCTGCCACCACACCGATATCGAGTTCAGCACGTTGAGCACGCGGACACCGGCGGAGTTCAGCAGCCCATGCACGAGCAGGATGACCGCGAAGATCAGCATGGTGATGCCGGTGGTGGGAGCGATGTTCCACTTCATCTGGAGGAAGGCGCCGATGAAGGTCGCCGCGCCGTAGTCGATTCCGGCGATGGCTCCGAGCAGGCCCAGGAGGTTGAGACAGCCGGTCACCCAGCCCCAGCGGGCACCGCCGAGCTTGCTGGCCATGAAGTACGGCCCGCCGCTGGTCGGGTAGGCGGAGACCACGTCGGCCAGGCACATCCCGACGAGGAGGGTGAAGAAGCCGACGGCGACCCAGGTCCCGAGCATGACCACGGGCCCGCCCGTGCCCATGCCGAGCCCGAACAGGCTCATGCCGCCGGCGAGGATGCAGATCACCGAGAAGCTGATCGCGAAGTTCTGGAACGGGCTTGTGCGGCGGGACAGCTCGGGCTGAATCCCGAGTTCGGCCAGGAAGGCGTCGTCGGAGGTCGGTCTGCTGCTTCTGTGAGACACCAGAGATCCACTTTCGAATCAGGGAAGGGGGACGGGACAGACTGGAGGCGTTGAACGCCAAGGTGGGTGGCTTATGAGACTGCTCAGGTGGAAGACCAGCGGCGCAGGGTGGACGCGCGGGCGGTCAGGAACCAGTCCTGCCAGTTCGTGTAGCGGCCCTGGACCGTGTTGACGTCCATCCAGGGCTGGGCAGTGACGTAGGGGCCCATGGCCCGCAGTACCTCGGCGGCCATTTCGGTTGCGCCGTACGCGACCAAGGCGTGGGCGAGGTGGCTGAGGTCCGACATCGACACCCACGGGTACTCGTCGGGCGGGATCGCGGCGAACCACCCGTCGTAGGCCCTGACCGCGTGGCCTCCGGCGTTCGCGGTCTGCCAGAAGCTGTCCCTGCCCGCCGCGCCGTCCTCCCCGTGCTCGACGCGGAACTTATCCACGAGGGCGTACACGGGAAGCATCCACAGCTCCGGGCTCGGCGGCTCCGACAGCACCATCCAGCAGGAGAAGTCCATTGCGGCCCCAGAGCCGCAGACGGTCTGGAAGTACTGGCGCATACGGTGGTAGCCCTCGCGGTTGCCCGGATGGCGGCGATTGGCCTCGATCAGCAGGGGCCAGGGACCGCGGTGATACATCCCGTGATCAAGGCCGCCAGCCGCCGGGGGCAGTGCGTCCCACGGCTTCGGGCGGGTCCGGGCATCCGGATCGAGGAGGTGGGACGGGATGGGAAGTTGCGCGAGCTGGAGCTTGTCGACCCACGGCACCGGACACGCCGGCAGCAGCTCACTAGCTCTCTGGCACGCGTGCGCGGCCAACTGAGTCGCGCGCCCCATCACGTCTGCGCTCTTGCCCCGGCGGTATGCGTCGAGCGCGGCCCGGGTGAGCACCCGCGCCCACATCATGGCCGCGTCCGGGTTGGTCGGCTCCTCGTCCCGCCACAGCTTGAAGACACCCGGCTCGCTGGCGCCGGCCGCCAACAACTGGCTGCGGCTCGTCCTCAGCCTCCAGTTGTGGCCCGTCATTCTGAGGAGGTCCCGGGCGGCGTGGTACCGCCCCAGTTGCAGGTCCTGCAAGGCGTGACGAAGGTCAGCATCCGCACCGATCGGGCTGACGATCAGACGCGTGTCATCGGGGGCGCCGTGAGCGTTGAAGTGTGTGAACACGGCACCAGTCGCTAAGGAATCAGGCATGGGGGTGGCCTTGGGATTGGGAGGGATGTAAGGGGGATTGAGGCTGAGCCCAGCGCTGGGGAAGCACTACCTGCACGGTCTTTCCCAGCGGCGTGTCGTCGAAGTCGCGCTTGATCTGCCAGGCGAGAGAGCCGTGATTGCGGTGAAGCCACCACAAACTGGTGGGCATCGTGCCGGCGGTTGGGTCAACGGCAAGTTCTTCGAACCTGGGGAAGGCGGGCTCGGCGTCGTCGACCTCGATGATCAGCTCGTCCGTCGCTGCAACGCACATCAGCCGCAGCCGGATGTGCCTGCCTGGCGTGAACGGTCTGCCGTGCCGGACAGCGTTGTCCGTGAGCATGGCGGCAACCCGACTTGCAGCGTCAATGTTGCCCGACCAGCGGGCGGCCGTGAGGCGTGGGCGGACTCGAAGCCTTGTGTTGGGGCCGATTGACAACTCTGCGGTCATCGAGCCTTCCCACCGGAACCGCAGAACCTTTTCGTCTGCTGCCAGGAGGTCGTCGATCTCCACGAAGTCGCGCGACGCGGTACTCGATGAGGTCATGGAGGTTCTCCGGGACGGGTAACGGAACGGAGGCATAGAAGTGAGCGCCGTCACAGGAAACCGCCTCCGGCCTGGTCGCCTCTACACGCCATTCGCGGAGCGCATACGAATATTCGCTGTGCGTATAACAAGAGATGACTGGACGTGGGATCCTGCCTACCGTGGGGACACAGGACATCGACTGGGCTGCGTACGGAGACATCAAAGACGCGGCCCGCGCCGGGGACTTCGGACAGGTGGTCTACCGCGCTAGGAAAGTGACCGGTGTGTCACAGACTCAACTCGCAAAGGACTGCGGCGTCTCCCAGGCAGCTATCTCCCGGCTGGAGAACCGCGGTACCGGCGACTACAACATGACGATCCTGGCGACCGCCGCCACAGAACTGGGGCTCCCGTTCGAGCTGGTTGGCCTCGCCAACCAGCCTTCGAACGGAACACCCTCCGTGGAACGTCGCGAATTCATGGGGTTGGCGGCCGGAGCAGCAGTGCTGCCACTGGCATACAGTCCAGCTACAGCCCCTGTCTCATCTCCAGAGAGTGAGAACTCGCAAGCCGCCTCCCTGCGTGTGGTCACTGCCTCCTACCGTCGCCTTGACGCCTCGACAGCATCCCGCGACCTCTCCAAGGTCAGCCAAGGGCACTTGGAGCTCATCCGCACAGTCATCAGAAATGCCCCCGACGATACCTACCGCACGCGCCTGGCGCCGGTCGCCTCCGAAGCGGCATCATTCGCCGCGTGGCTCGCCTGGGACATGGGCAACCACGGTTCGGCTCGTGGTTGGTACGGTTCGGCGGTAAAGGCCGCCCAGTCGTCGCACGATCCGTTACTCCTCGCATATCAGGTCGGCAGTCTGGCCTCATTCGAAGCCGACACCGGTAACCCGCATGCGGCGATCCGACTCATTCACCAGGCCCGTCACCATCTCGGTAGCCACGTGCCGCCCCTCGCCGGCGCCTGGCTGGCCTCGATCGAAGCCACGGCGCACGCCGCCAGTCAGGACCGACGAGCGTGCGAGAAGGCGCTGAAGGCGTGCGCGCAGCACGCCGCACAGATACCGGACGCGGAGCCCGTCGCCTGGCCATGGATCTTCGCGTTCGACGAGCGGAAACTCGTCGCCTGCTACTTGACGTGCACTGCCAGACTCGGCCAGCCCTTGCACACTCGCCTTTCGGAACAGAACGTTGAGACAGCACTCAGTAGCGCCCACGACAAGCAGCGTGCTCTCCTCACACTCGACGTAGCCTTGGGGTACCTGGCCACCAACGAGCTGGACAAGGCATTCGACCTTGCATCCCGCGCACTTACCGAGGGCGTTCGGTTGCAATCAGGCAAGATCGTGGAGCGAGCCCGAGCGTTCCGACGGTCTTACAACGTTGCCGCCCCGCCCGCTAGGGTGCGGCAGTTCGACAGCCAACTACAGGCCATCTATATGTGAGAAGGAAGGACGCAGATGCGTGTGGGCATCACTGGGCACAGGGGGCTTCCGGAACACATTGAAACTCAAGTCCGGGCGATGTTGGCCGAGAGAGTCAAGACCTTCGACTCCCGCGACTTGGTGGGGATCACCTGTATCGCAGACGGCCCGGACGCGTGGTGGGCCGAGGCCGTTCTCGAAGCTGGCGGGAAGGTTGAAGTGGTTATTCCGGCCGAGGAGTATCGCGCAGGTCTGCCGGACTGGCATCACCCTCTTTACGACAAGCTCCTTCAGAGCGCGTCGGACGTTCATCGCACTGGCCTGCGGGAATCGACCTCCGAGGCCCATCAAGCGGGCAGTGAGATCCTGGTTGGTCTCTCCGACGAACTGACTGCAGTCTGGGACGGCCAGCCTGCACGCGGGTACGGTGGCACAGCGGACGTTGTGTCCTACGCGGAACGGGTCGGCGTTCCGGTGACCGTGCTGTGGCCCAAGGGCGCCAAACGGTAGACCGTGAGGTGCCTCCCTAGTCGGCCAGCATGCGCGCCATCGAGAACGCTAAGCACCTGCCGCCGTCTGCACAGGATGCCCGACCACCTCGTTGTTCTTGCCGCTGTGTGGACCCTACGTACGGGCAGGTGCGCGCAGAGACCTCGCCTGGCGTCAGGCCGGGCGAGGTCTCTGCGCTCTGACAGCGGGGGGTGCCTCTATGTCTTTGGTCAAGCGAGGCGTGGGGTTCTGGGTTCGTAGAAGGTGCCGTCGCGGAGCATCGCGAACAGCACGTTGATCCGCTGGCGGGCCAGGCGGAGAAGTGCCTGGGTGTGGGTCTTTCCGCGGGCTCGGCATTTGTCGTAGTAGGTGCGGGAGGCGGGGTCGTGCAGGGCGGCGAACGCGGACAGGAACATCGCGCGTTTGAGCTGCCGGTTGCCGCCCCGGGGTGCGTGTTCGCCGTGGATCGAGGTCCCCGACGACTTGGTGGTCGGGGCGAGCCCGGCGTAGGAGGCCAGGTGGGCGGCGGTGGGGAAGCTGGTGCCGTCGCCGACGGTGACCAGCAAGGTGGCGGCGGTCCTGACCGCGACCCCCGGAATCGAGGTCAGGACCGCGGAAAGAGGGTGAGCCTCCAGCAACTGCCCGATCTGCGCTTCCAGAGCTCGTCGCTGCTCGTGGACCGCCGCGAGTGAACGGGCCAGGGACGGGATCACGACGTCGAGGGTGCCGGTTCCCGGGACCACGACGGTCTGCTCGTCGAGCGCGTCGAAGACGTCGTCGATCAGCCGGGCAGCCATGCGCGGGGCCCTGGGCCGGATCACCTCAACCAGCTTGCGGCGTCCGGCTTTCCGCAGGGCGGCCGGAGATCCGTAGCGTTCCAGCAGCCAGGTCACCGCGGGGTGGTCCAGGCGAGGGCCGAGGACACGTTCCAGGCTGGGGTGGAACTGGGTGAGCAGGCCGCGTATCCGGTTGGAGGTGCGGGTCGCCTCGGCTGCCAGGTCCTGGTCGAAGCCCACCAGCACGGTCAGCTCGGCGGTGATCTCGTCGGTCAGCTGGAGCGAGCGCAGGGTGTGCGGCATGGTCCGGGCTGCGTCCGCGATCACCGCGGCGTCCTTGGCGACGCTCCTATGGGTCAAGTCGATCACGCAGTTATGTCAGGCGGTCGCAGTGGCGGGCGTGGGTGGCCGTGGTGCGGGGACTTCGCTGTTTGCGCTGATCAGGGCCTTGAAGACCTCGCGTGCGAGGTAGCGTTTCAGGCAGCGGACGATCTCGGATCTGGTCTTGCCTTGGGCGGTGCGGCGGGCGGCGTAAGCCCGAGCGCGGGGGTCGTAGCTGAGGCGATTGATAGCGAGCATGTAGAGGGCCCGGTTTGCTTCCCGGTTGCCCCCTCGGTTGAGGCGGTTGCGGTTGGTCTTCCCGGAGCTGGCGGGTATCGGGGCGACGCCGCACATGTGAGCGAAGGACGCTTCCGACCGGAGGCGCTGGGGGTTGTCACCAGCAGCCACCAGGAGGGCCGCGGCGGTGTCGACTCCGACGCCCTTGATCTGCATCAGTTCCGGTGCGGCCTGGTGGGCAAGCCGATCGATCTGCAGGTCCAACGAGCGGATCTCCTGGGCAAGTTGCTGGTAGCGGACTGCCAGGCACTTCAGTGCGAGTCTGGCAGCGGCCTCGAGAGAGCTGACGCAGCCGGGCCGGAACCTGGCCGCTGTGGCCACCAGGTCTGCCAGAGGGAGCTTGCGCAGGCGGTCGCGCAGTTCCTGCGGGGCGGTGACCACGACGGCGTGGAGCTGATTGGCGGCCTGTGTGCGGGCCTTCATCGCCGATCGGCGTGCCAGCCGCAGGGTGCGGATCATCTCCACCGGGCCGTCTTGGGACTTCGCCTGGCCCATGACGGTTCCGGCCTGGACCGCGCGGGCGGCGGCCTCTGCGTCGATGGCGTCGTTCTTGCCGCCGGCCCGGCGCCGGGTCTGACGGGAGGGGCGGATGACCTCCACCACGTCCATGCCCTGCCGACGCAGGTAACGGGTCAATCCGGCGCCATAGGCACCTGTGCCCTCCACCCCGAACCGGTGAGGAGTACCCAGCGCTCGTACCCACTCCAGGAGACGGCGGTGCCCGTGCCCTGTGGTGGTGATACTGAGTGCGTCCAGCTTGCGGCCGAACTGGTCCAGTGCGACAGCGACATGCACGTCCACGTGCGTGTCGATGCCCACCGTGACCAGGACCTCGTCCGTCCCTGCCATCTCGGCCTTGCCCACCGTCGTTCCTTCCGCCACGCCGTCAGGAGGGCGGTGCCCGCCGGAGTCGCGCGGGCAAGACTGCGATGGGATGTCTCATGCCCCTATGAGGCCACAGCGCACCCAACCGGCACCGCGAAGCGGTGTTCTTCGGCTGGCCGACGCGTCGCTAACAAGGCACGAGGCCGATCTGTCTTTGGGTCCGACCCGCCGGAGAACACCGCGACCACGATGATGCTCCCAGTCGGTCTTCGCCTCGCCCGGATACAGGTCGGCGATCCGCCGCATCGACAGGCCGGGCAGGTAGGCGACCTTGCAGTCCGCGTCCCGGGCGACTGTCAGGGGCAGGGCCCCGATGGAGGCGGGCTGGTCCACGATCACCAGCACGGTGCCGAACTTTGCGGCCAGCTTGTCGAAGACGGCCCGCAGTTTCGGTTCGCTGTTGGGCAGTTGCTTGTCGAAGACCTTCTTGCCGGCCGGGGTGAGCCCGTGCCCGTGATGGGTGCTCTTGCCGACGTCCAGGCCGAGGAAGACGCCCACGTCGTCGATGTCGTCCAACCCATCCTCCCGAACGGGGTTCGTGCGGTGCTGGCCAGGGCGTTGGCGTCGTATGCGCGCATCCACGTTATGCAGACCTGCCGCCCGCAAGCGGCCGGGCATTGCGCCGGGCCAGGCGGTAGTCGGACCTCTTATCAGCGTCTCCAACGGCGCCTCTCGGGCCCGGTGGCACCACCCCCCAGGTCATCGGTTCGACAGGGGGGAACAGCCATGCCGGGCCCGGAGGCCAGCGGCCCTCTTGCAGGACCGCGGAAAACATAACTGTGAGAGTTCTTCTGCGGCCCGGGATGGGTTGCTGCCAGGCTCGGCGCTCGTGATCCGGCATGACT
>NZ_JBHXMA010000073.1:0-33930 GCF_042721035.1 Streptomyces sp. NPDC058464 | reverse complement strand
GCAGGTCGGTGATGCCGCGCCGGACGACCTCGTGGTCGTCGAGCAGGAACACGCGGATCGGGTCCTGCTCCGAGAAGGTGCGTGGCTCTGCCATGTCGTCCCCTGGTTCCCCGGATGAGGGCAGACTGGTACTGCCCGCGACGATCATCGCCCGCCGGGGCCGGGTCGTACTAGGGCCGACCGGCCCCACTTGCCTCTTCGGGGCGGCCGGTCGTGAGCTCGAATTCCACGTCGACCACGCCTTCGACGGCCCGGACCAGCCGCGCCGCCACGGGGACGAGGGCGCTGTCCCGGATCCGGCCGACGAGCTTCACCACTCCTTCCTGGACGTCGACATGCAGCGCGGAGGAGGGTGGCGGGAAGAGGTAGGAGACGACCTCGCGCCGCACCTCCTCGGCGATCTCCTCGTCACCGCGCAGGAAGACCTTGAGCAGGTCGGCACGGCTGACCACGCCCTGGAGCACACCGAGCTCGTCCACCACGGGGAGCCTCTTGACCTCGGCCCGTGCCATGGTGCGGGCGGCCTGCGCGAGGGTGTCACCCGGGCGGGTGGTGAGAGCAGGCGAGGTCATCAGCTCTTCCGCCGTCATCGCGCCGGCCTTCGTCAGGTCGGTGAGTCCCCGCAGCCGTGTGTACCGGTCGGGGTCGCCGTCGCGGACCTCCTCCTTGTGCAGGAGGTCCGCCTCGGAGACGACGCCGACGACGCGGCCCTCGCCCTCGACGACGGGCAGGGCGCTGACCTGCCAGTCCCGCATCAGCTTCACGAGTTCCTTGAAGGACGCCTGCCGTCCGACGCTGATGACGGTCTGTGTCATGACGTCGCTCACGATGTGTGGTGTGCCGTGCATGGTCACTCCCAGGAGAGCCGAAGGGGCCGGGGCACGTCGTCAGACGCCGGCGCCGTACGGGGCGTACAGGTCCAGCAGCCGGGTACGGGTGGCGCGCAGGCGGTGGGCGAGTATCCGGCCGACCCACTGGCTGACGGCGTTGCCCAGCGCCGGGTCGTTTTGGCACATGGACCGGACGGCGACCCCGTCGAACTCGTAGGCCCGGACCGGTGTGGTGGCCTCGGCGCCCAGGTGCCACACATGCGGTGCGAACAGCCAGGACCAGCCGATCAGTTCGTCGTGGCCGAGGTTCTCGATGACGGCCGGGCGGCGGCCGGGGACGTGCATGTCCAGTTCGACACGGCCGGTGCGGATGATCCAGAACCGGTCGGCGCGAGCGCCTTCCTCGAAGAGCCGCGTCCCCTGCGGGAAGGAGACCTCCCGGGCGAGGCGCATCAGCCGTTCCCGATGTTCGCGGGGAAGGGCACGCAGCGCGGTGGGGGTCGGTGCGGTGCTCATGGCGTACCTCCCGGGCCGGGGCGTACTGACTACCACTGCCAGCGTGCGGCGGATGACGCAGAAGGGGCATGGGCCGAACGGTCCCGGCCGCCCGGGACCTTCAGTACGTCCCTGAGCCCGTACGGCCGCTCCCCGCACCCCGCCGTGGCGCAGAACGATCAGTCCCACATCGAATCCTTCGCAGCGCCACGCACAAGGAGCACAGCCATGTCCACGACCCCGACGAGCGGGAAACGAGCCGCCCCGGTGGCGGCGGCCCTCGGTCTCCCCGCCGCCTCCGCCCTCGTGATCGGCAGCATCATCGGCACCGGCGTCTTCGCCCTGCCCTCGGCGCTGGCGCCGTACGGGCCGATCGCGCTGGTCGCCTTCGGCGTCGTCACCCTCGGCGCGCTCGCCCTGGCGCTGACCTTCGGCTCGCTCGCCGGGCGGACCACCGCGAGCGGCGGGCCCTACGTCTACGCCCGCGAGGCGTTCGGCGAGTTCGCGGGGTTCCTGAACGCATGGTCGTACTGGATCACCGCCTGGGCCGGCAACGCGGCGATCGTGGTGGCCTGGGTCGGCTATGTCGAGGTCTTCGTCAACACCGGCCACAAGACGTGGATCTCGGTGCTCCTGGCGCTGACCGGCCTCTGGATCCCGGCCGCGATCAACCTCACCGGCGTACGGAACATCGGAGCCTTCCAGGTCGTCACCACGGTGCTCAAGTTCGTCCCGCTGGTCTTCATGGCCACCATCGGGCTGTTCTTCATCGACCCCGACAACTTCGGCACCTTCAACGCCAGTGGCCAGTCGGCGCTGGGCGCGATCTCTGCGGCCGGGGCCATCGCCCTGTTCAGCTACCTCGGGCTGGAGGCGGCCTCGGTCGTCGCCGGGCGGGTGCGGGAGCCGGGACGCAACGTGCCGCGGGCCACCGTGTACGGGACGCTCGTCTGCGCGGTCATCTACATCCTGGGCACCCTCGCGGTCTTCGGCACCGTGTCGCACGCCGGTCTCGGTTCGTCCACCGCGCCCTTCACCGATGCCGCGAACAACATCTTCGGCGGCACCTGGGCCGGTGACGTGGTCGCCGTCGCCGCCATCGTCTCCGGCATCGGCGCCCTCAACGGCTGGACCATGCTGTGCGCCGAGATGCCGTACGCCGCCGCCCGCGACGGACTGTTCCCCACCGCCTTCGCACGGCTGCGCGGCAAGAACGGCGTGCCCGCCTTCGGGATCGTCGCCTCCACCGTGCTGGCCTCGCTGATCACCGTCTTCAGCTACACCCGCTTCGAGGACGTCTTCACGAAGATCGTGCTGCTGAGCGTGCTGACCGCCGTCATCCCGTACCTGTTCTCCGCCGCCGCCCAGCTGTACTGGCTGCTGGTGAAGGGCCGGGAGTCGCTCAGCCCGAAGCGGCTCGCCCGCGACACGACCGTCGCCGCGCTGGCGCTCGCCTTCTCCTACTGGTCGATCCAGGGCAGCGGCTACCAGACCGTCTACTACGGGCTGTTCGTCGTGCTGCTCGGGGTGCCGGTCTACGTCTGGCTCAAGCGCGACCAGAGCCTGGCCGCCGCCCGTGCCGAGACCCCGCGGCGCGCCCCGGAGACGGCGGTTCCGAGCCCCCGGCGCCCCCGCGGACTGCGCACCAACCGCGTCGGCGGCGCCCGCAAGCCGCACCCCCTCAACCACCAGGACTGAACCGGCGCCCCCGGAAAGGCCACCATGAACACCTTCCACGTCGACTCCGAGGTCGGCCCCCTGCGCCAGGTCGTCCTGCACCGCCCCGGCCTCGAACTCTCCCGCCTCACCCCGCGCAACGTCGACGCCCTCCTCTTCGACGACATCCTGTGGGCCAAGCGGGCCCGCGAGGAGCACGACGCCTTCGCCCAGGTCCTGCGCGACCACGGCGCCCGCGTCCACTACTTCGCCGACCTGCTCGCCCAGGCCCTCGACGCCGACGGCGCCCGGGACTGGCTACTGGACCGGGTCGTCACCCCGGCCACCGTCGGCCCGGCCCTCGTCGACCCCGTTCGCGCGCTGTGCGCCGAACTCGACGGAGAGACCCTGGCCGGCTACCTCATCGGCGGCATTCTCAAGAGCGACCTGTCGCTCACCACCCCGCACAGCCTGGTCTGGAACGCCCTGAGCGCCGACGACTTCGCGCTCCCGCCGCTGCCCAACCACCTCTTCCCGCGCGACAACTCCTGCTGGATCTACGACCGGTTGTCGGTCAACCCGATGGCCAAGCCGGCCCGCCGTCGCGAGAGTCTGCACGCCGAGGCCATCTACCGCTTCCACCCGCTGTTCGCCGGCACCCTCGTGCCGGACGGAGTGGCCGGCACCCTGGAAGGCGGTGACGTCCATGTCCTCGGCAACGGGGCCGTGATGGTCGGCATGGGGGAGCGCACCACCGCCCAGGCGGTGGAGAACCTGGCCGCCCGGCTGTTCGCCGACGGCACGGCCACCCGGCTGATCGCCGTCCAACTGCCCTCCGCGCGGGCCTACATGCACCTGGACACCGTCCTGACCATGGTCGACCGCGACGCCTTCGCCATCTACCCCGGGCTCGCCGACTCCCTGCGCTCCTGGACCCTCACCCCGAGTTCCGAACGCGACACCGGCTTCGAGGTGACCCCCGACTCCGACCTGGCGACCGCGCTCGCCGAGGCCCTCGACCTCGACAAGGTCCGCATGCTCTCCGCCCCGCAGGACATCAGGGGCGCCGAACGCGAACAGTGGGACGACGGCAGCAACTTCCTCGCCGTCGCGCCCGGCGTGATCGTCGGCTACGAGCGCAACGTCACCACCAACACCTACCTGCGCAAGCAGGGCATCGAGATCGTCACCATCGCCGGTGCCGAACTCGGCCGCGGGCGCGGCGGACCGCGCTGCATGAGCTGCCCGATCCAGCGCGACCCGGCCAACTGACAGGACACCACCATGACCGTCGACCTGCGAGGCCGCTCCTACCTGAGCGAACTCGACTTCACCGCCGCCGAGATCCACCACCTCCTCACCCTCGCCGCCCGCCTCAAGGCCGAGAAGCGCACCCGCACCGAGCGGCCCCGGCTCACCGGCCGGAACCTCGCCCTGATCTTCGAGAAGACCTCCACCCGCACCCGCTGCGCCTTCGAGGTCGCCGCCGCCGACCAAGGCGCCCACACCACCTACCTCGGCCCCGGCGACACCCACATCGGCGGCAAGGAGTCCATCGCCGACACCGCCCGCGTGCTCGGCCGCATGTTCGACGCCATCGAGTACCGGGGCAGCGCCCAGTCGATCGTCACCGAACTCGCCGCCCGCTCCGGCGTCCCCGTCTACAACGGGCTCACCGACACCGCCCACCCCACCCAGAGCCTGTGCGACGTCCTGACCATGCACGAGCACAGCGCCAAGCCACTGCAGGACATCGCCTACTGCTACCTCGGCGACGCCCGCAACAACATGGGCAACTCGCTGCTGTCCATGGGCGCCCTGCTCGGCATGGACGTCCGCATCGCCGCCCCGCGCGCGCTGTGGCCGGACGGCGATCTGGTCACCAGGTGCCGGGCGCTCGCCGAGCGCAGCGGCGCCCGCATCACCCTCACGGAGGACGTCGAGACCGCCGTACACGGTGCCGACTTCCTGCACACCGACGTCTGGGTGTCGATGGGCGAGCCCGCCGACACCTGGCGGGAGCGCATCGAACTGCTCCTGCCCTACCAGGTCGACGACAAGACGCTGGCCGCCACCGGAAATCCGGACGTCAAGTTCATGCACTGCCTGCCGGCCCTGCACGACCGCAGCACCCACCTGGGCCGGGACCTCTACGACGCCCACGGCCTGGACGGCCTGGAGGTCACCGACGAGGTCTTCTCGTCCCCGGCGTCGATCGTCTTCGACCAGGCGGAGAACCGGCTGCACACCATCAAGGCCGTGCTCGTCGCCACCCTGGAGGACTGAACCGTGCGTATCGTCGTCGCCCTCGGAGGCAACGCCCTGCTGCGCCGGGGCGACCGCCCCGACGCGGCCGTCCAGCAGGAGAACGTCGACCGGGTCGTCACCGCCCTCGCCGCGCTCGCCCACGACCACGAACTGGTCATCACCCACGGCAACGGCCCCCAGATCGGCCTGCTCGCCATGGAGAGCGCGACCGACCCGGCACTGACCGTCCCCTACCCGCTCGACATGCTGGGTGCCGAGACCCAGGGCATGATCGGCGCCCTGCTGGCTCGCGCCCTGCACAACGCCCTGCCCGGCCGCCGCATCGCCACGCTGGTCACCCACACCCTGGTCCGGGCCGACGACCCGGCCTTCGCACGGCCCACCAAGTTCGTCGGCCAGGTCTACGGCCAGGACGTCGCCAAGGCCCTCGCACGGCACCGCGGCTGGCGCATGGGGCTGGACGGCAAGGGCTGGCGCCGCGTCGTGCCCTCCCCGTCCCCGCACGGCATCGTCGAGACCGAGTCCCTCCACGACCTCCTCAACAGCGGCACGCTGGTGATCTGCGCCGGCGGCGGAGGCATCCCCGTCACCGCGGACCGGGACTCCGGGGCCCTCACCGGCGTCGAGGCGGTCGTCGACAAGGACCTCACGGCCGCCCTGCTCGCCGAGGAACTGAAGGCCGACTTCCTGCTCATCCTCACGGACGTGCCCTGCGTGTACACGGGTTACGGCACCCCGGACCAGCGCCCCGTGCTGGACGCCAGCCCGGCCCAACTGCGCGACGCCGGCTTCCCCGAGGGCTCCATGGGCCCCAAGGCGGAGGCGGCCGCCCGCTTCGTGGAACGGACCGGGGGTCTGGCCGCCATCGGCGCCCTGGACGCGGCGTACGAGATCGTCCACGCCCGCTCGGGCACGCTCGTCCGCCCGGACCTCGACGGCGAGTGACCGGCCGAGCAGGGCCGTCCGGCCCCGCGCCGGGGGACCGGACGGCACTCCCGGCGACCTCGGCGAGCGACAAGCATTCCAAGTGAGAGATCGGGAGAGGACCTGACGATGACCGTAACCATGACAACCGGCAACCGCACGACAGACGCCTGGCGGGGCTTCGCCGGGACGCTGTGGCGCGAGCGGATCGACGTGCGCGACTTCATCCAGGCCAACTACTCCCCGTACGAGGGCGGCCCGGAGTTCCTGCGCGGACCCACCGACCGCACCCGCGCGGTCTGGGCGAAGGTCAGCTCGCTGTTCCCGGAGGAGCGACGCCGGGGCATCCTCGACGTCGACACCGCCACCCCGTCCACGATCACCTCGCACGCGCCCGGCTACATCGACCGCGACCGCGAGCTCATCGTCGGCCTGCAGACGGACGCCCCGCTCAAGCGGGCGATCATGCCGAACGGCGGCCTGCGGATGGTGGAGAACGGGCTGCGCGCGTACGGCTACGAGGCCGACCCGTTCGTGACCCGGGTCTTCGGCACCTACCGCAAGACCCACAACGACGGTGTCTTCGACGCCTACACCCCCGAGATGCGGGCCGCCCGCAGGGCGGGCGTCATCACCGGGCTGCCGGACGCCTACGGCCGCGGCCGGATCATCGGCGACTACCGGCGCGTGGCGCTCTACGGCACGGACCGGCTGATCGAGGCCAAGAAGGCCGAGCGGGCCAAGCTCGACGCCTGCGGATCCGGCACCGAGGTCATCCGTGACCGGGAGGAACTCGCCGAGCAGATACGGGCGTTGGGCGAGCTGACACAGATGGCGGCGACGTACGGTTGCGACGTCTCCCGGCCCGCCGCCACCGCCCACGAGGCCGTGCAGTGGCTCTACCTCGGATATCTCGCCGCCGTGAAGGAGCAGAACGGCGCCGCGATGTCGCTCGGCCGCACCTCCACCTTCCTCGACGTACACCTCCAGCGAGACCTCGCGGACGGCGTCATCGACGAGACCCGTGCCCAGGAACTGATCGACGACTTCGTCATCAAACTGCGGATCGTCCGCTTCCTGCGCACCCCCGAGTACGACGCGTTGTTCTCCGGCGACCCGACCTGGGTGACGGAGTCCATCGGCGGCATGGGCGCAGACGGCCGCACCCTGGTCACCCGCACCTCCTTCCGGTTCCTGCAGACCCTGTACAACCTCGGCCCCGCCCCCGAACCCAACCTGACCGTGCTGTGGTCGCCCCAACTTCCTTCTGGCTTCAAGGAGTTCTGCGCCCAGGTCTCGATCGACACCAGTGCCGTCCAGTACGAGTCCGACGAACTGATGCGCCCGCGCACCGGCGACGACACCGCGATCGCCTGCTGTGTGTCGGCGATGCAGGTCGGCCGGCAGATGCAGTTCTTCGGTGCCCGGGTCAACCTCGCCAAGGCCCTGCTGTACGCGATCAACGGCGGCCGCGACGAGATGACCGGGGAGCAGATCGCGCCCGCGGCGCCCCCGTTGACCGGGGAGTACCTCGACCACGAGGAACTGTCGGCGGCCTACGACCGCGTCCTGGACTGGCTGGCCCGCACGTACGTCAACGCGCTCAACGTCATCCACTACATGCACGACAAGTACGCCTACGAACGCGTCGAGATGGCCCTGCACGACTACCCCGTGCACCGCTTCATGGCGTGCGGCATCGCCGGACTCTCGGTCGCCGCCGACAGCCTGTCCGCCGTCAAGCACGCACGGGTGAAGGTGTTCCGGGACGCCACCGGACTCGCCGTCGACTTCCGCACCGAGGGCGACTTCCCGGCGTACGGCAACAACGACGACCGCGCCGACAGCATCGCCGTCGGCCTGGTGGAGTCCTTCATGGCGAAGGTGCGCCAGTACCCCGCCTACCGCAACGCCGAACACACCCAGTCCGTCCTCACCATCACCTCGAACGTCGTCTACGGCAAGCACACCGGCAACACCCCCGACGGCCGTCACGCCGGACAGCCCTTCGCCCCCGGCGCCAACCCGATGAACGGCCGCGACCGCCACGGCGTCGCCGCCTCCGCCCTCTCGGTGGCCAAGCTGCCCTACGAACAGGCCCGCGACGGCATCTCGCTCACCACGACCATCACCCCGGAAGGCCTTGGCCACCGCCCGGAGGAACGCGCCCGGAACCTGGTCGGCATCCTCGACGCCTACACGGCGGCCGGCGGCTTCCACATGAACGTCAACGTCCTGGACCGGGCCACCCTGGAAGACGCCATGGAGCACCCGGAGAAGTACCCGGACCTGACCATCCGGGTCTCCGGCTACGCCGTCAACTTCGTCCGGCTGACCCGGGAGCAGCAGCTCGACGTGATCAGCCGCACCTTCCACGGATCACTGTGAGCACCGTGCTCCGCGGCCGGATCCACTCCTGGGACCTGTCCACCGGCGTGGACGGTCCCGGGACCCGGTTCGTCCTCTTCGTCTCCGGCTGCCCGCTGCGCTGCCTGTACTGCGCCAACCCGGACACCTGGCACATGCGCGACGGCAAGGAGACGAGCGTCGACGAGGTGATGGCGGAGATCGAGAAGTACCGCGCCTTCATCACCACGGCCGGCGGCGGAGTGACCGTCACGGGCGGCGAACCGCTCCTCCAGCCCGCCTTCACCGGCGAGATCCTGCGCCGCTGCAAGGAGGCCGGCCTGCACACCGCCCTGGACACCTCCGGCTTCCTCGGCGCCCGCGCCACCGACGAACTCCTCGCCGACACCGACCTGGTCCTGCTGGACATCAAGTCCTTCGACGTCCTCACCTACCGCGCCCTGACCGGCGGCGAACTCACCCCCACCCTGAACTTCGCCACCCGCCTCGACCGACTCGGCGTCCCGATGTGGATCCGCTACGTCCTGGTCCCCGGCTGGACCGACGCCCCGGAGCCCATCGACGGCCTGGCCCGCTTCGTCTCCGAGCTTCCCGCGGTCCAGCGGGTCGACGTCCTCCCCTTCCACAAACTGGGCGCGTCGAAGTACACGGCCCTCGGCATTCCCTTCGCGTTGCAGGACACCCCCGGTCCGTCGGCGGAACTGGTCGAGCGGGTGCGTGGGCAGTTCCGCGGGCACGGGGTGGAGGCCTACTGACGGATGCTGTGCCCTCGCAGCGGCCTCGGGTCGCTGCGTGCTCCGGACTCTGTCGCCGAACCGGGGGGTGCGGGACAGCGGGTCGCGCAACGGACGCGTCTGCCTCGCCATCGTCGCCGTCCACGACCGCACTGTCCTGCGCGCCGCTCTGTGCAACTACCGCACCACGGCTCGGCACTCGACATGGCCTGTACGAGTCCGGGCGCGGCACAAGCGTCGTGGGCATGTCCAACAGGCCTTGCGGACAGGGCCGTTCAGCCCAACGGGTGCGGACCTTCGGCATCCGGTGCGGATGTTCGCGGACCACGAGAGTGATGGACGTAAGGCAAGGAACGAACCTCCCCCGACTCCCCGAAGGGATCACCACCATGGCCGTGCACGAGCACCCTCACCGTAGCTCCGGATTTCGGCTTTCGTTCCGCAGGAACCGGACCGGTTCCTCATCCGAGCTCGCCGTGTCGGCGGTCGGCGACACGGACACCGTAGGGGCCTACGTCCTCGCCTCCCTGCGGCTGCTCACCGGGTTCGTCTTCCTGTGGGCGTTCCTCGACAAGACCTTCGGCCTCGGCTACGCCACCCCCTCCGGCAAGGGCTGGATCGACGGCGGCTCGCCGACCAAGGGCTTCCTCAGCTCCGTCGCCGCCGGCCCCCTGGAGTCCACCTTCCACTCCTGGGCCGGAGACACCTGGGCCGACTGGCTGTTCATGCTCGGCCTCCTCGGCGTCGGCCTGGCGCTGACCGCCGGCGTCGCGCTGCGCCTGGCCGCCGTCGCGGGCACCGCGATGATGGCGCTGATGTGGATGGCCGAGTGGCCGCCCGCCAAGCACCTCTCCGACGGCACCGTGAGCATGTCCACCAACCCGTTCGCCGACTACCACCTCATCTACGCCGTGGTCCTGATCGCCCTGGCCGCCGCGGCCGCCGGCGACACCCTCGGCCTGGGGCGGCTGTGGGCCCGGCTGCCCTTCGTCCGCACCAACGGGTGGCTGCGCTGAATGCCCGCCGGGTGGCGGGACCGACATCGGGACCGCCACCCGGAGCCGGGCAGGGGGTCGAACGGCCCCTGTCCGGGACCTGTGGCCCCTGCCCCCGGAAGCTCCCGAACACGACGCTTGAACCGGATCCCCCGAGGAAACACGCCGGGATCCCTCGCGCCAGGAGGTGCAGATCATGAACCGCACTGTCACCGTAGGTCTCGACGGCTCGGCCGAGAGCTGGGCGGCAGCAGAATGGGCAGCCCGCGAGGCGGAACTGCGCGGCCTGCCGTTGAAGATCGTCCACGTCTGGGAACCGGTTCCCGACCCCATGGCGCAGGCCCCGCTGCTCGGCCCCGAGACCCTTCAGCACTGGACCGAGCGGATCCCGCGGGAATCCGCGGAGGGACTGCGGCTGCGTCACCCCGGTATCGAGGTGGCCGGCGAGCAGCTGTCCGGCAACCCCGGCGAGGTTCTCGCCGAGGCGTCGAAGACGGCCTCCCTCCTCGTTCTCGGCTCCCGGGCCCTCGGCGGTGTCGGCGGCCTCCTGGTCGGTTCGGTGAGCCTGAGCGTCGTCGCCCACGCCGAGTGCCCCACGGTGCTGGTGCGGGCTGGGGAGCAGGCCGCCGACGAGCACGAGGCCGACCCGGCGGGTATTCCGTCCGCCGCGACACCCTTCCGGCCCGTCGTCCTCGGTCTCGACATCGACCACCCGGACGAGACGCTGATCGAGTTCGCTTTCGACGCCGCCCTGCGCCGCGCCACCTCGCTGCAGGTCGTGCACGCCTGGTTCCCGCCCCCGTACTACGCGTACGGGATGCCCGTGAACCCGCCCCTGTACGAGGCACTGGCGCTGGAACAGTCCAGGGCCCTCGCCGAGGTGCTGAGCCCCTGGCGGCAGAAGTACCCGGACGTGGAGACCGCCGAGGAGTCCCGCTACGGCAGCGCCGCAGAGCAGCTCGTCGAGGCGTCCCGGGAGGCCTCGCTGGTCGTCGTCGGCCGGCGGATCCGCCGCGGTGCCCTGGGCGCCCACATCGGCCATGTCACCCACGCCGTCCTGCACCACTCCACCGCCCCGGTCGCCGTCGTAGCCCACGGCTGACACACCCTGAGGAGAGAACAGATCATGAAGGCAGCGGTCGTACGAGCCTTCGGCGAGCCCCTGGTCATCGAGGAGCGCCCCGACCCGGAGCCCGGCCCCGGCCAGGTCCGCGTCCGTGTCGAGGCCTCCGGGCTGTGCCACACCGACATCCACGCCGCGCACGGCGACTGGCCCGTCAAGCCGAACCCGCCGTTCGTCCCCGGACACGAGGGCGTCGGACTCGTCGAGAAGCTCGGCGAGGGCGTCACCCACCTGACGGTCGGCCAGCGGGTCGCCGTGCCCTGGCTGGGCAGGGCCTGCGGGCGGTGCGAGCACTGCCTGTCGGGCTGGGAGACCCTGTGCGAGCAGCAGGTCAACACCGGCTACGGCTGCGACGGCGGGTACGCCGAGAAGATGCTGGCCTGGGCCGACTTCGCCCAGCCGGTCCCGCAGGGCGTCACCCCCTTCGACGCCGCCCCGCTGACCTGCGCCGGCGTCACCACGTACAAGGCGCTCAAGGTCGCCGGCGTACGGCCCACCCAACTCGTCGCGATCTCCGGCGTCGGCGGACTCGGCCATCTGGCCCTGCAGTACGCGAAGATCGCCGGCGCCCAGGTGGCCGCGATCGACGTCACCGACGACAAGCTCGAACTCGCCGCCGAACTCGGCGCCGACCTCGTCATCGACGCCCGCAAGGACGACGTCGGCGAGGTCCTCAAGCAGCACGGCGGCGCCCACGCCGCGATCGCCCTCGCCGTGAACGACGCCGCCTTCGAGGCCGTCAACTCCGGCCTGCGGCGCGGCGGCAAGCTGGTGATGGTGGCGCTGCCCGCGCACGGCACGGTCAGGGTCCCGATCTTCGACACCGTGCTGAACGGCACGAGCGTGATCGGTTCGATCGTCGGCACCCGGCAGGACCTCGCCGAGGTGTTCCAGTTGCACGCGGCCGGCCGGACCAGGGTCGTCTACGAGACCCGTCCGCTGGCCACCGTCAACGAGTCGATCGAGGACGTGCTGCGCGGCCAGGTCAAGGCCCGGATCGTGTTCGACATGGGTGCGGGGCGGTGAGCGCGGTGGACCTGCCCGTGGTGGCCGGGGTCGACGGCTCCGAGTCAAGCCTGCGGGCCGTCGACTGGGCGGCCGACGAAGCCGTCCTGCGCGGGGTACCGCTCCGGCTGGTGTACGCCTCGCTGTGGGAGCGGTACGAGGGCGAATCGCTCGCCGACGATCTCACCAAGCCGTCCGACCAGCTCATGGCGGAGGACGTGGTCGACATCGCCGCTCGGCGGGCCGACCGCCGACAGCCCGGCCTGAAGGTCACCACCGCCATCCTGCCGGAGGAACCGGAGTACGCGCTGGTGCACGAGAGCCGCGAGGCCGCCGCGCTGGTGCTGGGCTCCCGGGGACGCAGCGGCTTCGTCGAGATGCTGCTCGGGTCGGTCGGCCTGACCGTCGCCGCGCAGGCCCACTGCCCGGTGATCGTGCTCCGTGGCAGCCACGACAACCAGGTCCGCACCGGGAGCGGCGGCCGGATCGTGCTCGGCGTCGGCGGCAAGGAGGCCGTGGGCTTCGCCCTGCGGGAGGCCGAACTGCGCGGCGCCGAGGTCGACGCCGTACGGGCCTGGCGTGCTCCCGCGCGTGAGACCACAGATCACCCTCTGCTGTCCGGGGAACCCGCCCGGCTGCACGAGCAGCAGGCCTCCGACACCCTGGAGGAGGCACTGAGCGAGATCCCGGAGAAGGTGCGCGTGCACCGTCAGACCGTCGAAGGCCCCGCCCGCCAGGTGTTGTTGGCCGCCTCTCACACCGCCGACCTGCTGGTGGTCGGGGCCCGGCGAAACACCGGGCACTTCGGGCTCCAGCTCGGCCGGGTGGCCCACGGGGTCCTGCACCACGCCGCCTGCCCGGTCGCCGTCGTACCCGAACGGACGTGAGTGCGGTGACCGGCCGCTCCGCGGCTTGCTGAGGTCCGCCGTTTGATCGTCCCGCCTTTGCCGGCGGCGTCCCGCCCTTCGAAGATCACGACCAGACGTTGCCCCGTTGCCGGCACCCACTCCTGCGGCTTCACCAACCTGGCCTGTCCACCACCCGACGACCGACTCACGGAGTCATCTCATGTCCAAGGTCGAACACCAGGACGCCACCGTACTGTCCGACGAGGAACTGCGCACCCTGGACGCGCACTGGCGTGCCGCCAACTACCTCGCGGCGGGGCAGATCTACCTGATGTCCAACCCGTTGCTCACCGAGCCGCTGCGGCCCGAGCACATCAAGCCCCGGCTGCTGGGCCACTGGGGCACCTCACCGGGTCTCAACCTCGTGTACACCCATCTGAACCGGGTGATCAGGGCGCGTGGTCTGGACGCGCTGTGCGTGTGGGGGCCGGGGCACGGGGGGCCGTCCGTGCTGGCGAACTCCTGGCTGGAGGGCAGTTACAGCGAGACCTATCCCGACGTGTCGCGAGATGGGGAGGGGATGGGCCGGCTGTTCCGGCAGTTCTCCTTCCCCGGTGGGGTGCCCAGTCATGTGGCCCCGGAGACGCCCGGCTCGATCCACGAGGGCGGCGAGCTCGGCTACTCCCTCGCGCACGCCTACGGCGCCGCCTTCGGCCACCCGGGCCTGCTGGTGGCCTGTGTGATCGGGGACGGTGAGGCGGAGACGGGGCCGCTGGCCGCGTCCTGGCACTCGAACAAGTTCCTCGACCCGGTCCACGACGGCGCGGTCCTGCCCATCCTGCACCTCAACGGCTACAAGATCGCCAATCCGACCGTGCTGTCCCGGCTGCCGGAGGCCGAACTCGATGCGCTGCTGCGCGGCTACGGCCACGAGCCGATCCATGTCACGGGTGATGACCCGCGTGAGGTCCACCGGGCCATGGCGGCGGCGATGGACACCGCACTGGACCGGATCGCCGTGATGCAGCGCTCGGCGCGCGAGGACGGGGTCACGGAGCGGGTGCACTGGCCGGTGATCGTGCTGCGGACACCGAAGGGCTGGACGGGTCCGGCCGAGGTGGACGGGGTGCCCGTCGAGGGGACCTGGCGGGCCCACCAGGTGCCGCTGGCCGGGGTCCGGGAGAACCCCGGGCATCTGCGGCAGCTGGAGGCGTGGCTGCGGTCCTACCGGCCCCAGGAGCTCTTCGGCCCCGACGGGCGTCCCGTCGCCGACGTGCTCGCCTGCGTCCCCGACGGTGCCCGTCGCCTCGGCGCGAGCCCGTACGCCAACGGCGGTCTGCTCGTCCGGGACCTGCCGCTGGCGGACCTGGACGGGTTCGCCGTCCCCGTCGAGAAGCCGGGCACCACCGTGCACGAACCCACCCGGGTTTTGGGTGACTTCCTGGCCCGGGTGATGAAGGACACGCGGCTGCGCAGGGACTTTAGGCTGGTCGGCCCGGACGAGACCGCGTCCAACCGGCTCCAGGCCGTCTTCGACGTGAGCGGCAAGGCGTGGCAGGCCGGGCGGCTTCCGGTGGACGAGCACCTCGAGCACCACGGCCGGGTGATGGAGATTCTCTCCGAACACCTGTGCCAGGGGTGGCTGGAGGGTTATCTCCTGACCGGGCGGCACGGGCTGTTCTCCTGCTACGAGGCGTTCGTGCACATCGTCGACTCGATGGTCAACCAGCACATCAAGTGGCTGAAGACGTCCAGGGAGCTGCCCTGGCGGGCCCCGATCGCCTCCCTCAACTATCTGCTGACCTCGCACGTGTGGCGGCAGGACCACAACGGGTTCTCGCACCAGGACCCCGGCTTCGTCGACCACGTCCTCAACAAGAGCCCCGAGGTCGTCCGCGTCTACCTGCCGCCGGACGCCAACACCCTGCTCTCGGTGGCGGATCACGCGTTGCGCAGCCGCGACTACGTGAATGTGATCGTGGCCGGCAAGCAGCCCTGCTTCGACTGGCTCTCCATGGACCAGGCCCGCGTGCACTGCGCCCGCGGCGCCGGGATCTGGGAGTGGGCCGGCACCGAGAACGGCTCCCGTGAGCCCGATGTGGTGCTCGCCTGTGCCGGTGACGTGCCCACCCAGGAGATCCTCGCCGCCGCCCAGCTGCTGCGCCGGCATCTGCCGCAGCTCGCCGTGCGGGTGGTGAACGTCGTCGACATGACGAGGCTGCTCCCGAAGGGCGAGCACCCGCACGGGATGAGCGACGCCGAGTACGACGGTCTGTTCACCACCGACAAGCCGGTGATCTTCGCTTACCACGGCTATCCCTGGCTGATCCATCGCCTCGCCTACCGGCGCACCGGGCACCAGAACCTGCACGTGCGTGGCTACAAGGAGTCGGGGACCACGACCACCCCGTTCGACATGGTCGTCCGCAACGACCTGGACCGCTACCGGCTGGTCATGGACGTCATCGACCGCGTCCCCGGCCTCGCGGTGCGCGCCGCCGGCGTGCGTCAGCAGATGGCCGACGCGCGTACCCGCCACCAGGCCTGGATCCGCGAGCACGGCACCGACCTGCCCGAGGTCGCCGACTGGACCTGGAACGGCTGAACACCCCCACCCCAGAAAGGAGTTCGTCATCATGACCGTACGCGTCGGCATCAACGGCTTCGGCCGGATCGGCCGTACCTACCTGCGCGCGGCGCTCGACCGCGCCGAGGCGGGCACCCAGGACGTCGAGGTCGTCGCGATCAACGACATCACCTCGCCCGCGACGCTCGCCCATCTCCTCGAGTACGACTCGACGTTCGGGCACATCGGGCGCGACGTCGTCCACGACGACAGCTCGATCACCGTGGACGGGCGCCGTATCGCCGTCACCGCCGAACGCGACCCGGGCGCCCTGAACTGGCTGGACTACGGCGCCGGGATCGTCATCGAGTCCACCGGCCGGTTCCGTGACCGGGACTCCGCCGCCCTGCATCTGAAGGCCGGCGCCCACACGGTCCTGCTGTCCGCGCCCGGCAAGGGCGTCGACGCCACCATCGTCATGGGCGTCAACGACCAGACCTACGACCGGCACCAGCACCGGATCATCTCCGCCGCCTCCTGCACCACCAACTGCGTCGCCCCGATGGTGAAGGTCCTCGACGAGGCCTTCGGCATCGAACGCGGCGTGATGACCACCATTCACGGTTACACCAACGACCAGTCCCTGCTGGACGGCCCGCACAAGGACTTGCGCCGAGCCCGCTCCGCCGCTCTGAGCATCATCCCGACCAGCACCGGCGCCGCCCGCGCGGTGGGACTGGTGGTGCCGGAACTGGCCGGGGCGCTGGACGGCATCGCGGTCCGCGTACCGGTGGAGGACGGTTCGCTCACCGACCTCGCGGTGGTGCTCGGACGAGAAGCGAGCCCGGACGACATCAATGCCGCGTTCGAGGCGGCTGCCGAGGGCGCGCTCAACGGCATCCTGCGGGTGTCGAAGGCCCCCATCGTCTCCCGTGACGTCATCGGCGACCCCTCCTCCTGCGTCTTCGACCCGGCCCTGACCCAGGCCAACGGCACCCTGGCCAAGGTCTTCGGCTGGTACGACAACGAGTGGGGCTACACCAACCGGCTCCTGGACCTGACGGCCCTGGTGGCCGAGGACTGACCACGCTCTGGAAGGGGCCGGTGCCGCCGATCACCGGCCCCTTCCGCATGCCCGGGACCCGGGACGACCGGCGGAGAACGTTGGGCCGACCGGCCCCCGGTACGCCCCGGACAGCCCATGGGGCCAGGCCCCGCCGCGCTGGATGCTCAAGGTGTCAACCGGTATGGAGGAGACCCGCGATGACCGACGACCTGCTCGAACGAGCCCCCGCCCACGCGCTGCTCGCCGACGGCACCACCGTGTGCATCCGGCCCGCGACCCCCGGCGACCACGACCGGCTGAAGCGGTTCTACGACGAGATGTCCTCGGAGAACCTCCGCCTGAGGTTCTTCTCGGTGAGCCGGCGCTCCGCCGGCATGGCCGCCGACCGGGCGTGTGCCCCGGCCCGCCCCGGCTACCTGGCGCTGCTGGCCGAGACACGGGGCCGGGTGCTCGGCCTCGCCGAGTACGACACCGGCGGGGAGAAGGACGCCGCGGAGATCTCCATCGCCGTCGCCGACGGACTGCACCACCGGGGCGTCGGCACCCTGCTCGTCGAGCACCTGGTCTCCGCGGCCCTCGCCGACGGCATCACCACCTTCACGGCGGACGCGCTGAGCGAGAACCGAGAGGTGCTGCGGCTCTTCGCCGACCTCGGTCTGCGGACGTCCCGCCGCTTCGAGGGTCCCGAGACGCGGTGCACCATCCACCTGGACGAGGACGACGCCTATCTCTCGGCCGTCGAGTCCCGGGGCCGCTCCGCGGACGTGGCGAGCCTGCGGCCGCTGCTGTGCCCGGAGGCGGTCGCCGTCGTCGGCGCCGGACGCAAACCGGGCTCGGTCGGCCGGGCGATCCTCCACCACATCCACACCGGTGGCTACACCCGCCGCCTCTTCGCCGTGAACCCGAGCGTGAACTCGGTCCTCGGCGTGCCGTGCTACCCGTCCGTCAGCGCCCTGCCCAGGACCCCGGACCTGGTGGTCGTGGCGGTGCCCGCAGCGGCGGTCCCGGAGACCGCTGAGGAATGCGGCAAGGCCGGTGTCCGCGCCCTCCTCGTCGTCACCTCGGGCCTCGACGCCGACCAGGCGCAGGCGCTGCGCACCGCATGCCGGACCTACGGGATGCGCATGGTCGGCCCCAACTGCCTCGGCATCTCCCACACGGAGCCCGGCCTGCGGCTCGATGCCACCTTCGCCGACGGCCACCCCAGCCCCGGCAGTGCCGGCGTCGCCGTCCAGTCCGGCGGCATAGGCATCGCCCTGCTGGACGGCATGTCCCGGCTCGGCATCGGCGTGTCGTCCTTCGTCTCGCTCGGCGACAAGTACGACGTCAGCGGCAACGACATGCTCCAGTGGTGGGAGACCGACGGCCGCACCGACCTGGCGCTGCTGCACCTGGAGTCCTTCGGCAACCCGCGCGCGTTCTCCCGTACCGCCCGCCGGGTCGCCCGCCGGATGCCGGTGCTGACCGTGGACGCCGGCCGGTCCGCGGCCGGACGCCGGGCCGCCGCCTCGCACACCGCGGCCGCCGCCACCCCCACGATGACCCGCCGGGCCCTGTTCACCCAGGCCGGCATCACCGCCACCAGCTCGGTCGGCGAACTCCTCGAAGCGGCCGCCCTGCTGTACTCGCAGACGCTCCCGGAAGGCAACCGCGTCGCCATCGTCACCAACGCCGGCGGCGCCGGGGTCCTGGCCGCCGACGCCTGCGCCGAGGCGGGGCTCGCCCTGCCGCCGTTCACCCCGACGATGATCGACGAACTGCTCGCCGTGCTGCCCGACGGAGCGGCCATCGGCAATCCGATCGACGCCACCGCCGCCGTGACCGAGGAACAGCTCACGGACTGCGTCGACGCGCTCATGGAGTATCCGGGCGTCGACGCCGTCCTGGTGGCCCTGGTCCCTACCGCTCTCGCCACCGCGACCGGCGACAACCTGGTACGGGCCCTCACCGGGGCGCCCGGCCGCAGGACCAGGCCGGTCCTCGCGGTACGCCTGGAGCAGGACCTGCCGGTCCGGCTGCTGCCCGCCGCCGACGAGGGCGGCACCATCCCGTCCTACGCCGAACCGCAGGCGGCGGCACGTGCGTTGGCCCACGCGGCCGACCGGGCGGCCTGGCTGGCCCGTCCGGCCGGCACCGTACCGGCACTCGACGACGTCGACACCGAGCGGGCCCACGCGATCGCCGACGCCCACCTGGCCGCACACCCGGACGGCGGCTGGCTCGACCCGCGCACCTGCGCCGACCTGCTCGCCTGCTACGGCGTCCCGCAGATCCCCTGGGCCTGGGCCGAGACCGAGGACGACGCCGTCCGCGCCGCCGAACGACTGCGGGGCGTCGACGGCCGGGTGGTCATGAAGGCCCACTGGCCGGGCCTCGTCCACAAGAGCGAGGAGCGGGCGGTCCACCTCGACCTGCGCGGCGAGCCACAGGTCCGCGCCGCCTTCCGGGACCTGGAGACGCGCTTCGGCGACCTCATGACCGGCGTGGTCGTCCAGTCGCTCGCCCGGCGCGGCACCGAGCTGTTCGCCGGTGTCGTCCAGGACGAGGTGTTCGGCCCACTGGTGCTGTTCGGGCTCGGCGGTACGGCCACCGAGATCCTCGCCGACCATGCCGCCCGGCTCGCGCCGCTCACCGACCACGACGTGCACGACCTGATCACGTCCCCGCGCTGCGCGCCCCTGCTCTTCGGCACCCGCGGCAACGGACCCGTCGACCTCGAGGCCCTGGAACAACTGCTCCTGCGACTGTCCCGGATGGCGGCGGACCTGCCGCAGCTCGCCGAGGCCGACTTCAACCCCGTCCTGGCCACCGCGGACGGCGTCACCGTGCTCGACGCACGGGTACGACTGCTGCCGCGCCGGCCCCAGGACCCCTACCTGCGCCGGCTCCGCTGAGGGCTGAGGAGGAGACCGAGATGAGGCACGACAAAGTGGGCTCCGTGATGACCACGGACGTCGTCCACGCCGCCTACAGCACGCCGTTCAAGGAGGTCGCGCGACTCCTCGCCGACCACCGGATCAGCGGCCTGCCGGTGATCGACGACGACGACAAGGTCATCGGGGTCGTCTCCGAGACCGACCTGATGGTGCGCCAGGCCGCCGCTCCCGGCCCCCACGGGGAGAAGTACCGCGCGCCGCTCGGCCAGCTGACGCGCGGCGCCCGGAAGCAGGCGGCCAAGGCACGGGCCCGTACGGCCGGAGAGCTGATGTCGGACCCGCCGGTCACCGTGCACGCCGAGGACACCATCGTCGAGGCGGCCCGGACCATGGCCGGACGCCACGTGGAGCGGCTCCCGGTCCTCGACGAGGAGGACCGGCTGGTCGGCATCGTCACCCGGCGCGACCTGCTCCAGGTGTTCCTGCGCCCCGACGACGAGATACGCGACGAGGTGATCGAGGAAGTCCTCGTACGGGCTCTGTGGATGCCGCCCCGCAGCATCGAGGTGGCCGTGGCCGAGGGGGTCGTCACGCTCACCGGCCACATGGAACGCAGGACCGAGACCGAGATCGCCGTCTCCATGACCCGCCAGACGGACGGCGTGGTCGACGTGGTCGACAAACTGACCTACCGCCAGGACGACGCCCGTGTCCGCGAGGAGCAGGCGCTGCACGGCGCAGCCGACGACTGGCTGCGCGGACTCTGAGAGGAGGTCCATCCCATGACCGGCACCGTGTTGGTCACCTACGGCACCAAGAACGGATCGACGGCGCACATCGCCGAGTCGATCGCCGACGCCCTGCGCGAGAAGGGGCTGACCGTCGAGACGATGCGGGCCGCGTCCGTTCCCTTCGTGGACCGGTACGACGCGGTCGTGATCGGCGGCGGACTGTACGCCGGCCGCTGGCACAAGGACGCCAGGACATTCGTCCGCCGGCACCGCGCCGACCTCGCCCGGCTGCCCGTGTGGTTCTTCAGCAGCGGCCCGCTCGACACCTCGGCCTCGGAGCGGGACATCCCGCCCGTGCGCGGAGTGCGCCGCGCGATGCGGGACCTGCACGTACGGGGCCACGCCACCTTCGGCGGCTGCCTGGACGGCGACGCGGACGGCTGGCTGGCTCGGAGGATCGTACGCTCCGGGAACGGTGGGGACTTCCGGGACTTCGAGGCCGTGGCGGCCTGGGCGTCCGGGATCGCGGGGGAGTTGAAAGGCTGACCAGCGCTCGCCGCGCCGCGGCCGCGGCCGAAGCCGCAGGCCATGAGTCCATCACGAGCGGGCCTTACCGGGTCATCCTGGCGAGGCCCGCTCCGGCAGTACGAGTGCGGGCTGCGTAATGACGCCGACGACGTGAACTCCGCGGTCCTCGGCTACTGATCCGCCGGTGTGATGCGGCGGCCAGTGAGACTTCTGGGCCGGATCGACACCCACATGGCGCGCGCACCGCCCGCCCATGGTGTGGCGTGGGCGTGCTGAAGGAGCCTGCGTATCGCCTCGGGTTCCGTCACGATGCTCGCCCGCCCGACGGCGAGTACGCTCCAGCCCACGCTCCGTACCTCGTCCACACGGTCGACCTCGAAGGCGACCTCCTCGTCCACCACCGACGCGGTGACGGACTCCGGCGCGGTCCGGAAGACGATGGCGCCGTCGACGACGTCGTAGTTGACCGGGACGACCGCCGGGTGACCGTCCGGCGTCGAGACCGTGACGCGTCCGACCCCGTGTGTGGAGAGCAGGGCCCTGCATTCCTCCGGGGTGAGGTCGCGCAGCCGTGGGTGGAGCAGGGCGTGTCCCTGGCCGGGCGGGAGGTCGACGCCGGCGTTGTACAGCGCGCTGACGCTGGTACCCAGTGCGTCTGCCAGCCTGACGACCGTCCCGAGGGCCGGGGGCGTGGGGGACTGCTCCAGGCGGGCGAGGTATTCGGGGGCCATACGGGCCCGAGCGGCCGTGACTTCCAGGCTGAGGCCCCGCCGTCGCCGTTCCGCGGCCACCCACCCGCCGAAGTCTCCGGGACCGGCGGCCCCGCCCGATGGCGGAGGCGCGGACCGGTCCTCCGCCCCACCCGCGTTCCCCGGTGATCCGTGTGGGGAACCGGCCGGTCCGGGCCGGAGACGGCGGATGTGCGCGTCGGGCCCGGGAAAGACCAGCGTGATCTCGCCCGAATCCGACCAGCGCACGTCGTAGGGGGGTGTGCCGTCCTCATGGTGGAGGCCGATGATCTCCCCGTCGCGCCTGGTGGCGCCCGTGGCCGGGCTTTCGATGACGAGTTGGTCGCCGAGGTGAGCTCGCATGGTCGCCGCCCTCTCCTCAGAGTGGTGCTGTATCAACCCTGCCACGCGGGACACCGCACGGCGCGGGGCGGGCACCGCCGACGCGTCGCGGCACACCTGTGTGCCGTCGGTGATGTCGGCGCGTTCGGATTGCCTCGGACCAGAGGGGCCGGCCGGCCGTCTGGGGGCTGCTCTGGCGGTCTCCAGCACCAAGTGCGCCCGCACGTTCCAGGAGCACCGGCTCGCACGCGTCCCCGGCCGTCAGAGCACGGAGAGCGTCTCCTCCATCTCGGCGATCCGTTGTGCGGCCAGCCGTCGCCAGACGTGTCCCCGGCCCACGCCGGGAAGTTCGTTCGGTCCGTAGCGGACCCGCCGGGCACCGGCCTCGGCGGCGCTGAGACCGCGCGGGGAGCCGTTCAGGGCGGCGAAGACCTCAGCGGCGGTCAGTGCGGGGACGGAGAGGGCGGAGGTTTCCGGCCCGCCGACCGGTGTCGGTCCGGTTCCCCGGAGTTCGGCGTCGTTCCGCGGGCCGTCCTCGTGCAGTGCGGTCGTTCCAGACCGGCCCGGTTCAGTCTTCATGCGGACCGCCGCAGGCGGAGGGCGGTCCGGGTGGTTCCTGGAGCACGCTCCATGCGACGGTTCCGAGCAGATCGGCCAGCCGTCCGAAGACGTCCAGGAACAGGTCGTCGGTCGTCAGTACCCCGACCACCCGGCCCCGTTCGAGGACCGGCAGCCGGCGCACGCCGGTACGGCGGAAGGTGAGGTACGCCGCCTGGAGATCGTCATCGGCGTCGACGGTGACGAGCTCGGTCGACATCACCGTATCCACCGGTGCGTCGGGCGGCAGGCCGCCGCCGAGGCCACGCAGCGCGAGGTCGCGGTCGGTCACGATGCCGCGCAGCTCCTCGTCCTTCATGACGAGGACGGAGCCCACGGCCCGCTCGGCCATCCACCTGCTCACCTCCTTCAGGGAGACGCCGGGGTCGACGTGCACGGGAGGCGTGGTCATCGCCTCGGACACCTTCATGCGGATGCTCCTACTCGTGGGTCGTGGGTCGTGGGTCGTGGGTCCGTGGGTCGTGGTGCGGGGGCTCCGGCCGGGACGCGGTTGCCGGTCTCACACGATGTCCAGCACGTCGTCCACCGGCCGGCGCGGGCTCGGGGAACCTTCGGGGCCGTAGCCGAGCCGGAGCACCATCTGCACGTGGCCCATGGCGGAGAGAGGGTCGCGGGCCGCCCACCTGAGGTCCGGCCATTCGAGCGGCTGGGAGGTCACGGAGGCGACCAGCCCGTCCGTGGTGGCCCGCAGCAGGACCCGCTCCAGGGCCTGCCCGGCACGCAGCCAGTCCGCGGGGCCGTCGTGGGCGGTTCCGAGCAGGGCGATGTTCGGGTTCTTCTCGAACGACGCCCGGGGACGGCCCGGCATCGGGCGTCCGGCGGCGAAGTCACGCACGGGGGCGTTGCCACCGTGAGGCACCGGGCCGAACGCCTCGGCGGGGATGCCCTCGGTCGGCCCATCGGCACCCGAGGGTTCGGTGTACGTCCACCGCACGGTCTCGCCGCGCATCCCCGCATCCAGGGCCTCCCAGGTCTCGGCGTCCCGCACCAGCTCCAGGATCGACTCCACGTGCCAGGCCCCGGGAAACAGCAGCTGTGCACCTTCGGCGCGGGCCGCCTCGCACAGGTCCTCGCGTACCGTCGCCAGGAGCTCCTCGTCACGGAACGGGTGACGGCTCGAGTGGCGGCAGCCGACCGCCGGGCCCAGTAGTGCCAGCGTGGCGTCCGGCGGACTGCTGCCGCACAAATGCACCTCGGCGAGCAGATCCGGACAGTCCGGATCCGGGAGCAGCCGGACGACCGGCGCCAGCGCCGCTGCGGCGGCGGCCACCCGCAGGTTGAGCAGGGCGGCTCCGCAGCTCATGTGCAGACCCCGGTGCTGCGGGTCGGTGTGCGGCAGGGCGTGCTCCAGGTCGGCGTACAGGCGCAGGACACCGATGTCACGGAGGTAACGGAACCTCCACGGCTGGGCGTTGTGCTGCGAGGGCGCGGCGGTGGCGTCCGACACGAGCGCCGACACGGTCTGCACATCGACGGGTTCTGCGGTCATGGTGACTTCCCTTCGCTTCCGCCGTGGGGTTCACGCGGTCTCGGACGGCACGGCGATGACGGGGCATCGCGCGTGGTGCAGCACCCCCTGGCTGACGGAGCCGAGCAGCATGCCGGTGAATCCGCCCCGGCCCCGCGTGCCCACCACCAGGCCCAGCGCGTGGGCCGAGGCGTCGGTGAGTACCTCTACGGGGTGACCGGCGACCAGTTCGTGGCCCAGGTCCACCTGCGGGTAGCGCGCGCCGCGACCGGCCACGATCTCGGAGAGCAGCCGCCGGGCCTCCTGCTGCGGTTCGTACTCGTCGAAGATCCTCAGCGGCCCCGGCTCCCAGACGCAGACGGCCCGCAGTCCGGCACCGCGCAGCGCGGCTTCCTCGAACGCGAGGTCCACCGCGGCCGCGGAGTGCGGGCTGCCGTCGACGCCGACGACGTAGTACGCCGGTTCCTGGGTGGTGTGCTCCGGTTCGGGCACGACGACCACGGGACAGCGGGCGTGGGCCATGAGGGGTACGGCGACCGAGGCGGAGCCGAACACCTCCCGGGTCCGGCTCAGGTGCTGCGAGCCCAGCACGACGGCCGTGGCGTCATGGCTCTGCTCGCGCAGCACCCACACCGGATCGCCCTCCGCGAGCCGCGGGTCGACCTGGAGCCCCGGGTGGTGCGCCGCGACGAACTCCGCGGCCTCCTCCAGCGTCCGTCGGCCCGCTTTGTGCAGCGCCTCGTTCCACTCCGCCCAGGAAGGCGGGACCTCCCCCCTCCCGTAGCCGCGTGTCGGCACGCCCTCGGCCAGCACCGGGCGCAGCGGCAGCCGACGCCGGGCGGCCTCGTCGGCTGCCCAGGCCAGAGCCATCCGGTGGGTGGGATCCGGGTCGACGCCCACCACGATCGGCCGAGGATCACCGGGCCGGGTCATGACGACCACCGGTTTCCGGGGCGTCGGGCGCGGGGGCCGCGGACGTCAGGTGCCCGATGCCTGATGCAGGAGCCCGGCCCGGCGAAGTGGACGCCGAACGTGCCGCAGACGGGGGCGTGCTTCGAAGCGCCCGCGTTCGCCGCGGTCCGATCGGTCTGTGTCGCTGGTGTGGGAGCGGACATCGCCCTCATCTCCTCCCTGCGGCGGTGCCGGGGGAGTACCACCGCTGTTTCCATTGCAGGTCGTGGTGCGGGCGGCGTACCAGGGGCCATTGGTCCCTGTGCCGGGCCCGGTGATCCCTGACGGACGGACGCCGTGCGGCGCTCGGTCACCGGCCGGAATCCCATGCCTGGGGGAACGTGTCCTCACGAACCGCTCGCGGGCACCGCGCCGACGGTTCGTCGGTTCGGTCGTGATCGCCCCCGTGCCGGCGCGTCACCCCCTGGCAGGGGCCCGCGTTCCGGGTCAGGTCGCACTCCACGTCCACCACTCCCTCGACGGCTCGCACCAACCGCACGGCCACGGGCACCAGGGATCTGTTCCGGACCCTGCCACTGAGCGTGGCGACACCCTCGGGCACGTCCGCGCTGACGGCGGAGTCCGGCGGTGGGAAGAGGTGCTGGACGATGTCACGCCGTACCTCCTCGGCAAGACCCCGTTCGTCGACCACAGGCAGCCGCTTGATCTTCGAGCGGAACGTCTCCTTCCAGCATGACTCCGTGGTCAAGAGCGTGACAGGGGCCCCCTGCCCCCCGACCGGGTCGTTCGGCTCGACGGATGGCCCGGTCGGTCCTGTGGAGGAACCTACGGCCCCCAGCGGCCCAGGAACTGGCGGCAGAAGTTCCCGACAGTCGACGTCATCGAGTCGAGCCGCTGCGGCAGCGCCGCGCAGGTTCTCGTCAACGCCGCCCGTGATGCTTCTCTGGTGGTCGTCGGCCGACGCATCCGCACCGGCTCCCTCGGCGTGCACGTCGGTCACGTCACGCATGCCGCCCTGCATCACATCGGTGCGCCCGTCGCCGTCGTGGCCCACGGTTGATCCGGCAGCCCGGGCCCGCGAGCCAGGGGTGGCGTCAACGCCGAGGCACGTGGATCAGCCGGCGCGGGTGCTCCCCGCCGCGGTCACCGTCATCCGTCCACCGCGGTGAGGCGGCTGTCCACGCCCACCACGCCCTCGACGCCTCGCACCAGGCGCACCGCGAGCGGAATGCGGGTGCCGTCGGTGACCTTTCCGGTCAGGGTCGCAATGCCCTCGACGACCATGATGTGCACCGGCTCGACCGGGGCCGGGAAGAGGGGGTCGACGACCTCGCGCCGGATCTCGTCGGCGAGGTCGTTGTCGGAGCGGAGAAACACCTTGAGCAGATCCCCTCGGCTGACGACCCCTTCGAGCACACCCTCGGCGTCGACGACGGGCAGCCGTTTCACATGCCGCAGGGCCATGATCCGCGCGGCTTCCGGCAGCGTGGCGTCGGCGTGGACGGTGACGGCAGGAGCGCTCATCAGTTCCGCCGCGCACACCGCGCCGGCCTTCGCCAGGTCGTCGAGGCGCTGCCGCCGCACGAACGGGTCCGGATCGCTGTCCCGGAACTCCTCCTTCGGGAGCAGATCGGCCTCGGAGACGACCCCGATCACCCGGCCGTCGCCCTCCAGCACCGGCAGGGCGCTGATCCTCCCTCCGTCCATGCGTTCGACGATGTCCTTGAACAGGGCGTCGCGGCCCACCGCGACGACGGCACGCGTCATCACGTCGCCTACCTGGTGCGGGCTGCTCGTCATGGTGTTCTCCTCACAGCTCCGGGATGTCGGGTCCGCCAAGGGGACCTCACGGGTCCTGCCACCAGCGTGAACGTGTCCATGTCCGCGCACTACCGGTCGGCCGGGTGGACCCCGGCCCCTTCGGTACGACGGCCACTGCACACGTGGCTCGCCGCAGCAGAACCCGAGCGGCCTCTTCCCCATCGGATTTCCGGGAGTCACGGGGAACCACGACCAGCCCGGCACGTTCGGAGCAGTGCAGCAGTGCCTCTGTGGGACCGGACAACCGGACATCCGCCAGCACGTCCACGTCGGGGAACTCCTCGCACCACGGGCGCAGCGCGTCGCGCAGTAGCTGCACCTCGTGGTCCTCCCAGGCCGCGCGATCACTCTCGGGTACGCCGAAGGGCCGGCCCACGGCGCCCGGGGGCAGTGCCCAGGCGTGCACGGCGTGCAGGCGCACGCCTCGGCGCCGGGCGCTCTGGAAGGCGAAATCGAGGGCCGTGTCGGAGGGCTCGCGGGCGTCGACACCGAGGGTGACTCCCGTCCGGTGGCGGGAGACGGCGAGACGGTCGGGGACCAGTACGACGGGGCAGTGGGCGGCGCGGACGAGCATGGCCGGCGGAGAGTCGGAACCCGGAGGGGCGCCGGTGCAGTCCCGGCACACGCCGCAGACGATCACCGACGCCCTGCCGGGCTCCCGCATCGGGTTGTCCGGCATCCGCAGCACCGCACCCCGCAGTCGGGCCTCGTCGGTCGCCCAGTCGATCGCGGCCCGGCCGGGTGTCGATGTGCCGGTGCGGGCAAGGACCACGGATTCCATCGCCGTTCGCCTTCCGGGTAGGTGCGGGTTCGGGGGGTGCCCGAACTCAGCCGGTCTTGTGACCCCAGCGAGGTCCGACGGTGCTCCACTCGCGATCCCACAGGTCGAGCCGCCGCTGCTCCAGCCGCCACCGGACGACCGCTCCGGCGCCGATGACCGCTCCGGCCAGCGCACAGCCGGCCGCCGTCCCGAGCACCCCCGCCTCGACGGCGGCCGCTCCGGCGCTCGGCGGCTCGGTGGTCAGACGACCCTGGCCGTCCAGCCAGACCACAACCTCGGAACCGGCCTTGCTGCCGGTGTGCACGAGAGTCCGGCCCGTGCGCGTGGAGCCGTCGGGTGCGGTCCAGCTCACCGCGCCCGGTGTGCGCTCGCGGTCCGTGCCGATCCCGGAGACGCTCTTCGGGACGTCGACGAGAAGCACGGCCGACGCGGGCTCCCGCTCCGCCCGCTGCCGCGCGAAGACACCGTCCGCGGCCCGGGCGGTCACCAGCCCGGCGACGATGCCTCCCACCAGGACGAGTGCCCAAACGGCCAGGACGATCCAGGCCTCGACGATGTCGTCATGGCGTCGCAGCGGGTTGCTCCGCCACCGCCACAGCAGCTTCTTCACACGCCTGGTCCTGCGCATCGGTCCGCACCTCCTCCTCGTCGTGGTGACATTCCCGAAGGTGTCAGTCGGCCGCGCACCGGGACATGGGCCGGTCAGGAACCACCGCGGGGCTGCACGGGGGCCAACTCGACCGGTCGTATGGGCCGTTCGGCCCTCAAGGGGAGAGAGCCAGGCGACCGCGACGGAGGCCGGACCCGCTGAGTCCTTGCCGGCGACCGCCTCGGGGAGGCCGGGACACAGTTCGACGGCGCCGCCCAGGCCCGTGCGACGAAGCAGGCGCAGGAAGCTGCCGTCCGGTGCGACCAGCTGCAGTCCGCCGACACGTGGCCGGACCCGGTTGCGGACCCGGCACCGGAGGCCGAGCCCCGAACAGCCGGTGAAGGAGACGGGACTCAGATCGAGTACCAGATCGGGCTCCGAACCGGCTGTCAGGGAGTCCAGGGCCGTGGAGAGGACCGGTATCGCCGGCAGATCGAGTTCGCCGTGCAGGGGGACGACGGTCGTGCCGTGGTCGGTGCGGGTCGTGCGGTACGCCACGGACCTGGTGTGGTTGTCGGCCATGGAGGCAGACAAGTGCGGCCGGCGGGGCGTACGGAATGGCCGTTCGGTCCCCTTGTGCTCCTGGCGGCATGCCCCGAGCGGTGGTGTTCTGGCGTTCCGAAGGGGCGGCCCGTCCGGCAGGTGACGAGGGCCGGTCGGCCCAAGCGGACCCGTTCGGGATGGGACAAGCTGGATGTGCGGGGCGATACCGGCACTGTCCAGGCGCCCGGCCGGCACCTGCCGTCGGCGTCCGCCGGCCCCGTGCCCCGCAGCGGACCAAGGACGGTGAGTGACGACATGAAGGCCTTCGTCTTCCACGGCCCCGGGCAGTCCGCCTGGGCAGAGGTCCCCGATCCCGCCGTCAAGGAGCCCACCGACGCCGTCGTGCGTGTGGACGCCGTCACGATCTGCGGGACGGACCTGCACATCCTCAAGGGCGACGTCCCGGAGGTGCAGCCGGGCACGGTCCTCGGTCACGAGGCCGTCGGCGAGATCGTCGAGGTCGGCGGTGACGTACGGACCGTACGGCCCGGAGACCGCGTGCTGGTCTCCTGCATCAGCTCCTGCGGGCGCTGCTCGTACTGCCGGGAGGGCATGTACGGCCAGTGCCGCGGCGGCGGAGGCTGGATCCTCGGCCATCTGATCGACGGCACGCAGGCCGAGTACGTCCGCGTACCCTTCGCGGACCTGTCCGTGCACGCCCTGCCCAGCACGGTCGACAGCAAGGACGCCGTCCTCCTCGCGGACATCTTCCCGACCGCCTACGAGGTGGGCGTCCTCAACGGCCGGGTACGCCCCGGCGACACCGTCGCCGTCGTCGGCGCCGGCCCCATCGGCCTGGCGGCGATCACCACGGCCCGGCTGTTCGCCCCGGAGCGGGTCCTCGCCGTGGACCTGGCCCCGGCCCGGCTGGAGGCGGCCAGGGCGCTCGGTGCGGACGCCGTCGCGGACGCCCGGGAAGCCCCGGAACAGCTGGTCGCCGACCTCACCGACGGACTCGGCGCGGATGTCGTCATGGAGGCCGTCGGTGTACCGGAGACCTTCGAACTGTGCACCCGCATGGTCCGGCCCGGCGGGCACGTGGCCAACATCGGCGTCCACGGCGAGCCGGCCACGCTGCACCTCGAAGACCTGTGGATCAAGAACGTGACCATCACCACGGGCCTGGTGGACACCCACTCCACCCCCACCCTGCTGCGGATGGCCGCCGCCGGCCGGCTGCCCACCGCGCAACTGGTCACCCACACCTTCCCTCTGGACCACATGGCCGAGGCGTACGACGTCTTCGCCCGCGCCGCCGACACCGGCGCGCTCAAGGTCGTACTCGGCGGGGAACAGCACGAGGTCGCCGTCCGCGGGACCTGACCGACGAGAGGATGTGACCGGTCATGGCCGGACAGGTAGGGCCGAACACGGCAGAAGGGGCGCCGCCGGGAGACCTGGGGCGCCGCCTGACGGCCCGCCGCCAGGAACTCGGCCTCACCCGTGAGGAGACGGCCGAACGGGTCGGCATCGCGCCCGGCTATCTGCGGTACCTGGAGGAGAACTCGGCTGCCGCACCGGGCAGGGGCGCCCTGCGCAGGCTCGCCGGCGTCCTGCACACGACCGTGTCGCACCTCACCGGGGGTGACACCGAGGCCCCGTCCGGCCGGGCCAGGGCGGGACACCACCCCCGGTTCGCGGAGCTGAACCCGTCCGAATGCAGGGCGTTGCTCGGTTCGCACGGCGTGGGGCGCCTCGGGGTCGACACCGCGTCGGGCCCTGTCGTCGTACCGGTCAACTACAGCGTCGTCGACGGCGCGATCGTCTTCAGGACCGCCGACGACACCGCACCGTCCATGGCCCCGGGCCGCCAGGTGGCCTTCGAGGTGGACCGCATCGACGACGCCTTCAGCGAGGGCTGGAGCGTGCTGGTACGCGGACCTGCCCGCCGGGTGAGTGAGGCGGCGGAGGTGCGCCGGCTCGCCGCGTCGGTCCACAGCACTCCATGGGCGGGCGGCGAGCGCGACCTGTGGGTGTGCATCGAGCCCCGCTCCGTGACCGGGCGTCGCATCACGGTCTGATCCGACGCAGGACGAAGCGAGAGACGAGACGGCCGATGTATGCCAACGACGGATTCCGTGAACTCGACCGGTGGGAGTGTCTGGGGTTGCTCGCCGGGGTGCCGGTCGGCCGGATCGTCCACACCCGGGACGCGCTTCCCGCGGTGCTGCCCGTCAACTTCGCCCTGGACCGTGACGGAGCGGTGCTGCTGCGGACGTCCGCGGCCTCGGAACTGGTGCGGGCCATCGACGGTTCGGTGGTCGCGTTCGAAGCCGATGAGGTCGACGCCGCCACGCACGTCGGCTGGAGCGTCGTGGTCACCGGCCCTGCGGCCGTGGTGAGCGACCCCGGCGAGCACGAGCGGCTGGTCCGCGACGGCCCGCGTTCCTGGGTTCCGTCCCCACGGGAGGTCTTCGTGCGCATTGAGCCGGAGCTGGTCACCGGGCGTCGACTGACCGCCGGACGAACCACGTACGGCTTGGACCACGTCTCCTGAAACTCCGTCACCGACGGCACCAGGGACCGATGGACCCACCGTGAGGACCTACGGTCCCTCCTGCCGCGAGCCGTGCGTGAGCAGAGTGGGGAGCACACCCGTGCAACAGGAGGTCTCCTCATGACCCGTGTCGTCGCCGTGGGCCTGGACGGCTCGCCTGAAAGCCTCGCAGCAGCCGACTGGGCCGCTCGTGAGTCCTTGATGTCCGACCTGCCCCTGCGACTGGTGCACGTCGGCGACCGACAGGCGCACGAGTACGTGCCGTTCGCCGGCGAGCCGGTGCCTCCGGCGGGAGCCGACCGCTCGGCGGCCCTGCTGCGGGAGACCGCCGTCCGACTGCACCACCGTCATCCCGGCCTGCGAGCCGAGACGGACCGGCTGCCGGGACAGCCGGTGGTCGCATTGGTCGGTGCCGCCCGGGACGCGGAGCTCCTGGTTCTCGGGACGCGGGGACCGGGCGCGGCCGTGGGCTTCCTGCTCGGCTCTGTGGCGTCGGCGGTGGTCGCCCGCGCCGAGCAGCCGGTCGTCCTCGTCCGCGCCGGAGCCGATGCCGGGGGCGAACGTGTGTCCGATGCCATCGGTGCGCCTTCCCGGGCCACCCCGTATCGAGACGTCGTGGTGGGGCTGGACCTCAGCAACGCCGACGACACCGTTCTCGGCTTCGCGTTCGCCGCGGCATCCCGGCGCGCGGCCGGGCTGCGCGTGGTGCACGGCCGGAGCGGCCCGGAGGAGCTCCAGGACGACCCGGCCGCCGTACGAAGGCGGCTCCTCAGCCCGTGGAAGGCCAAGTTCCCGGGTGTCGAGGTAACCGAGGAATCGGTGATAGGCGACGCCGGAGCGCACTTGGCGGACGCCTCACGTGAGGCCTCCCTGGTGGTCGTCGGCCGCCGGGTCCGCCGGGCCGCGCTCGGCGCGCACATCGGCCCGGTCACCGCCGCGGTACTGCGCCATGCGACCGCACCGGTCGCGGTCGTACCGCACGACTGACCGGTTGCGCGGAGTTCTGAGGCTGTCGGCTCGAGAGGTGTGCCGGTGCGGGCGGAGCGACACCGCAGGGGACCGGTGCCGCTCCTGAATCCAGTCTCTCCCGGCGTGCGGCGTGGAACGGGTGCCGATGGTCATCTGTTCGGGGTCGGTCGACCGTTGCGCGCCGGTGGTGTGCCGTCTGCGCCCTGATACCTCGGCCGGTCGGGACCGCGGGGCCGACCGCCGCGCCGTATCCGTATGGCGCCTGATCCCCTCCGCCTGTACGACAGCGACGGAGCCGGGCACCAGTGGCCGGATGCGCGGCCACGGTTTCCGGACAGGGCGCGCCGCGGCCCGGACAACGGTCGCCCTGCGGTCGGCGGGGATCCCGGATCGGCGGCGGTCTTGGGCCGAAGACCGCTGTGAGCCCCCTGGCCCACAGGCGCCGCTGTCCCCTCGGCAGGGCGGAACGGTCCGGCCCCAGGCGCCGACGACTTGACCCGATCCAGGTGCCCACGCCAGTCGTCGCGCATTACGGTGGCGCTTGGCCGGACCTGCCGGTGTGTGAGTCGACGGGATCGGGAGGAGTGCGGTGGAGAGCCACGAGGCGGCCCGGGTGCGGTTGCCGCAGCTCAGGCTGGATGAGTTGCTGGAGGAGTTGCAGGCCCGGCTGGATGCTGCGCGTGGTACTCGGGATCGTGTGCACAGTCTGCTGGAGGCGGTGCTCTCGGTCGGTCGGGAGCTGGATCTGGAGCAGGCTCTGCGCAGCATCGTGGAGGCGGCGGCTGTGCTGGTGGACGCCGAGTACGGGGCTCTGGGGGTGATCGGGCCGGACGGCAGGCGGTTGTCGGCTTTCCATACGGTCGGTGTCACTGAGGAGGAGATTGCCCGGATCGGGCCTTTCCCGGAGGGGCATGGCATCCTCGGTGAGCTGATCCGGCACCCGGAGCCGTTGCGTCTGACCAAGCTGTCGGGGCATCCGGCCTCGTACGGTTTTCCGCCGAACCATCCGCCGATGAACACCTTTCTGGGTGTCCCGATCCGGGTTCGTGATCAGGTTTTCGGCAACCTCTACCTGACGGAGAAGCGGGGTGGTGGTCAGTTCGACGAGGAGGATGTGTCGGTGACGTCGACGCTGGCCGTGGCGGCGGGTGTGGCGATCGACAATGCGCGGTTGTATGAGGAGTCGCGGCTGCGTGAGCGGTGGCTGCGGGCGAGTGCGGAGATCAGTCACAGTCTGATGTCCGGCAGTGCGAGTGCGGAGGCTCTGGGGCTGATCGCCGAGCAGGCCAGGGAGATCACGGGCTCGGCGCTGGCTGCGGTGGCGACGCCGATGGCGGACACGGACTCGCTCACCGTGGAGGTCGCTGTCGGTATGGATGCGGATGCCCATCGTGGGCTGGTGCTGGGTGTGGACAGGACCTTGATGGGTCTGGCGTTCGCGGAGGGTGCGGCGGTGACCAGTGTGGATGTCACCGAGGATGAGCGGGTCACGCCTGAGCCGCCGCGTTTTGGGGGGCTGGGTCCGGCGGTGGCGATTCCCATCGGTACGGGTGGGGCGGGGGTGCGGGGTGTGGTGTTGCTGGCGCGGGA
>NZ_JBHXMA010000072.1:0-36041 GCF_042721035.1 Streptomyces sp. NPDC058464 | reverse complement strand
GAGACGAAGCGCCAGAGCGACGGCGAGGAACCCGCCGATCGAGTGGCCGATCGGGACGATGTTCCCCGGCGCATACCCTTCGGAGAGCAGCCAGTTGAAAGCCGCCTCCGCGTCGTCCAGCTGAGCCGGGTACTTGTGTTCCGGAGCCCGCCGAAAGTCCAGGACCAGAACGGGAGCACCCGCCGCCTTGGCGATATGACCCCCGAGCTTCCGGTCGACGAACCCCGACGACAACACGGAACCACCGGCATGACTGTGCAGGAGAACATAGTCGGTGTTGGAGTCGACCGGCTCACACCAGATCCCCACAACACCACCCGCGTCAACTTCTCGATAAGTGACACCCTCCGGCTCACGAGCCCTCAGATGAACACTCTCCACCCGCGTACGCGTCGCATCCAACTCCGACTCAGGAACCACCAGCCCAGCCATCCAGTCAGCGAACTCAACCGCTTCCGGACTCAGCTCAACAGCAGCGCGATCAGACACGTGACACCTCCACAGAGGCCTTTGGGCACACCAGGTCCGCGCTCCGTCCCGTCGGAGCACGTCAGACGCCGAAACGCCTTGAGGGGTGTGCAGCCGATTCGACTGTGACATCGACCCTAGGAGCGCTAAGTTCAGAAAGTCAACCCAGCGAGCCGTTACGGGCAGGGAACCCAGAGGAAGCGGGCAAGGTCGCGACTGCCGCACAGGAGGCACCGCCGACATCGGGCGCGGCGGCGCGAGTCACTCCGCCGCCCAAAACAGGCAGGTCCGCGTCATGGTCCACCTAGAAGACGACCCGCTCATTGTCGTACGCGGCATCTGGGTACTGCTGTCGCCAGTCGGTCCCGAATGCTTTGAGAGCAGCGGCGCCATCGGGGGGCAACGGGGTGTGCTGTATACAGTCCGGTCGCACGAATCGGTTGGCCGTCGCCGTGTCCTCACGGGCATACACGCCCCTGAGGACACAGACGGCGACCGACTTCTGGCAGCCGAGACGGACGCTTTCGCCAGATCCGGCGACGGCCAACCCTCGGGAAGCCCGCCGTCGGCAGCGATGAGAGCGACGGCCGCGGCACCAGATGTGACGGTACTCACGGACTCCGGTCTCCGAACTCAGTGGAACTTTAAGCGTCTTGACTGACGGGCGCGGGTGGTGACGCCTGCCATGGGCCCAGTGTGCTGCCGCACCGGTTCGCTACCATGGCATGAATGCCACTTGCGACGGGATCCTGCCATGGCACACGTTCACCGCATCGCCGTTCTGGCCGTTGACGGGGTGTACCCCTTCGAACTGGGCATCCCCAGCCGGGTCTTCGGGGCGGCCGACGGCCGCTACGAGGTCTTCACCTGCACCGTCGACGGCCGCCCGGTCCGCACCAACTCCGACTTCTCGATCACCGTCGAGCACGGCCCGGAGGCACTGCGCACCGCCGAAACCGTCGTCATCCCGCCCTTCGTCACCACCGCCGTCACCCGGGAGGTTCCGCAGCCCGTCGTGGAGGCGCTCGCATCCGCAGCTCCTGGCAGACGCCTCGTGTCGATCTGCACCGGCGCCTTCGTCCTCGCCGCCGCCGGACTCCTCGACGGACGGCCCGCCACGACACACTGGGTGGTCACAGACCTGTTCCGCGAATGGTTCCCCCAAGTCGCCCTGAATCCCGACGTCCTGTTCATCGACGACGGGGACGTGCTGACCTCGGCCGGCGCCGCCTCCGGACTCGACGTCTGCCTGCACATCATCCGCAAGGACCACGGCAGCGAAGTCGCCAACCAGGTGGCGCGCATGTGCATCGTCCCCCCGTGGCGCGATGGAGGTCAGGCGCAGTACATCCAGCATCCGGTACCCGAGAACAAGGCCAGCGGAACGGCAATCGCCCGCCAGTGGGCTCTGGAGAACCTTCACGAGCCGATGACCCTGACGGAACTCGCCGAGCACTCGCACATGAGCCTGCGCACTTTCGCCCGCCGCTTCACCGAAGAAGTGGGCATGAGCCCGGGACGCTGGCTGATCCAGCAACGCGTCGACCGGGCACGGCAACTCCTGGAAACCACCGACCTGCCGGTGGACGAGATCGCCGGCCAGGTCGGCTTCGCCGGTGGCACGTCACTACGAGAACACCTGCACGCCGCCATCGGCGTCTCGCCGCTCACCTACCGGCGCACCTTCCGCGGAGCCCCGTCGCCCGACCCGCTGGGCGCCACCGCAAACACTGCTCCTCGAAGGCGATGAGAAAGCGGCCCTGCGTCGGAGCCGCACCGCGAACCGGTAACGAGCGACTCGATCACGACCAGCGACTCCGATGTCACTCCCTGCCCGACTTCGGTCGACGCACGGACACAGGGCAGGGCGGTCCCTGCCCGCAAACTGCAAGACGGCCCGTGAACCACCGAGTGGGCCGTCGGCCTGTTCACCGAAACGATCGCGGGCGCCGAGCAGTAGGCCGGCGGAGCCGTCGTGCGCCTTGACTGCGGGGGCGCCACATCCGAGGCGCTGCGACAGCAGGCAACGGAGAGCGAACAGGTATTGGCCGCCGCGTGCGTGGACATCGGGCACGGTCCGTATGGTGGCCGACGCCGGGAGTCACAACTGGTCGCTCGCGGGGCTCCTCATCTCACCGCGAGTGGGCCCCTCTTGCGGACGTCAGCCCCACCACTTAACATTACGATCGTAAGCTGAAGTGCCGGTGGCCGGGCAGAGCGCGGGCAACATGCTTGCCACAACGGCCTGCTGCCTCGCTCGCGCGGCGGCAACTCCGTCGGCGCCTTCCACCATTCCAGTGAGGCGGAGGTGTCTCCGCTTCTCGCCGCAGAACAGCCGAGGGCCCCTCCGAATCATGTCGAGCCGTGACACACCCAAACCTGTCCGTACGGACGCGGCACGTAACCGCACCCGCCTGCTCGACGCCGCGCGCATCGCCTTCGCATCCGACGCACCGGTATCCCTGAAGCAGATCGCGCGGGACACGGGTGTGGGGATCGGCACGCTCTACCGGCACTTCCCCACGCGAGAAGCACTGGTCGAAGCGATCTACCAACAGGAGCTGGCCCAGCTGTACGCAAGCGCCGAGGCCCTCCTCGACGCGAAGGATCCAGCCGACGCGCTGCGCAGCTGGATGGACCACTTCGCCCGCTACGCGAGTACGAAGCGAGAGTCAGCAGACGCGCTGCGAGCAGTTCTCGTGTCCGACATCGCGACCGCGTCACAGACACGCGTGCGGCTCTGCGCCGTAGTGCAAGCCATCCTTGATGCCGGTGTCGCCGCCGGGACGCTGCGCGACGATGTCCGCGCCGAGGACATCGTCGCCACCCTCGTCGGTATGTTCACGACGACCTCGCTGGCAGGCGGCCATGAGCAACTGGACCGCATGCTTGACCTGCTGATGGACGCCGTCCGGCACCCAGCTTCATGAGAGGATCGAGCTCAAGCCTCTACGAAGCCACCCGCTGACCGATCGTGGGGTGGTCGGATCGAGCGGAGTTCCTGAAGGGTGATCGCACTCCCACTCAGTTCGGCAGCCATCCGGCGGATGGTCAACTTGGCCCGCAGATAGGCAATACACTTGCGGGCCGCAGCAAGCTCGGACAGGTCGCCGCCGTCCATACTGAACAACTGCCCCGCATCTACGAGGTGCTGGCGACGCCACACATAGATCGTCTGGTCGCTGACGTAGAGAAGCCGGGGCATACCACCGCAGCCCCCGGAGATCTCCTAGTACTCCAGTTGCAGTTCGCTATTCCTGCTGGTCAGGTGCGTGTTCGTGAGTGTACTTGGCTGATGTGCCGTCAGGTGGCGGGAGTTCGTGACGTCGGGTGCGGCGGGTCGTTGTGCTTGTCGTGCAAGATGATGTGCGGCCTGATGTCTGGTCGGCGGAACTGGAAGAGCTGCTGGTGCGGATCGGCCACCGCTTCGGGCGGGTGGATCTGCGACGGCGGATGCGGGCCTATGTGCAGGGCCTGCTCGGACCGGTGGGCCGGAAGAACAGCTGGCAGCTGGCCGAGCACGCCGGTCACCGCACTCCCGCCGGGCTGCAGCACCTATTGAGTCGGGCCTGCTGGGACCCCGACGAGATCCGTGATGACCTGCAGGAATACATTGCCGAGAGACTCGGGGACCCGGCCGGGGTGCTGATCATCGACGACACCGGGTTCATCAAGAAGGGCACGGTCTCGGCCGGGGTGCAGCGGCAGTACTCCGGCACGGCGGGCCGCACGGAGAACTGCCAGATCGGCGTGTTCGCCGCGTACGCCTCCTCCAGAGGCCGCGCGCTGGTGGACCGGGAGCTGTATCTGCCGAAGTCCTGGACCTCCGATCCGGACCGCTGCACAGAGGCAAAGATTCCCGACGAGCGTGTGTTCGCCACCAAGGGCGACCTGGCCAAGGCCGTCATCGTGCGGGCCCTGGCCTCGCCGCTGCCGATCGCCTGGGTGACCGCGGACTCGGCCTACGGCCAGGAGTGGCGGCTGCGCCGCATGCTGGAGGAGGCCGGCGTCGGCTATGTCCTGGCCGTGCCGAAGTCCCAGCACGTGCACGCCATCGGCCGTATTGACTTCGCCATCTCCCAGGCACCCGAGGATGCCTGGGAACGCCACTCCTGCGGGGCCGGCGCGAAAGGGCCGCGCGTCTACGACTGGGCGGCAGCGAGGCTACCCGTGATCGACGACTTCGACGGCGATGCGCCCACCCACGACCGGTGGGTGCTGGCCCGCCGCAGCCTGGCCCGCCCGGACGAACTCGCCTACTACCTCGCCTATGCACCGGCCGGCACCGGCATCGCCGAGCTGGTACGGATCGCCGGGACGCGCTGGGCGATCGAGGAGGCGTTCCAGGCCGCGAAGAACGAGTGCGGCCTGGATCAGTACGAGGTCCGCCGGTGTCCGGGCTGGTACCGGCACATCACCCTGGCCATGCTCGCCCATGCCTTCCTCGCCGCCATGGCGGCCGCCGCGGGGGCGGAAAGGGGGGCCGCAGAATCGGTTCCGACGCTCTCGCCCCGCTCACGGTGGCGGAAATCCGGCGACTCATGGCAGCTGGCCGCCCCGCACTGACGCACATCCGGCGCATCCGCCACGCACTGGACTGGTCCCGCTGGCGCCGCCGTCACCAGGCCACCGCACGCCGCTGTCACTACCGCCGCCGCACCCGACGTCACGAACTCCCGCCACCTGACGGCACATCAGCCAAGTACACTCACGAACACGCACCTGACCAGCAGGAATAGCGAACTGCAACTGGAGTACTAGATGAATGAGTCCAAGGACTCGTAGCCGTAGGCCGCCAGCGAGCGATGTCGCATGTCGCTGCCATCGCTCGCCCAGCATGTGCAAGGCGTGCCCGTTTCATCCTGGCGGTCAGCGGAGAGCACGCGACGCATGCTTCAGCAACTCGGCGGACGTCTCGGTCGGGGCCCAGCTGTGCGGATTGCCTTGAGTCTCCAGTGGCTGGAGACGGCAGAGTGGGGGGCATGGACGCTACGACCCTCTACTCGATCGGGGAGCTTTCCCGGCGGACCGGCTTGTCTGTGAGGACCATCCGGTTCTACTCCGATTCGGGGGTGGTAGCGCCGACCACCCGTAGTCCCGCCGGTTATCGGCTCTACGACCTCGACGCACTGCTTCGTCTGGAACTCCTGCGCACACTGCGCGAGCTGGGCATGGACCTGCCCACGATTCAACGGGTACTGGACCGTGAGCTCTCGGTGGCGGAAGTCGCCGCGGCGCACGCCGACGCCATGGACGTCCAGATCCGGATACTGCGACTGCGTCGGAGCGTTCTGCGAGTCGTGGCCAGACGCGGGTCCAGTCCCGAGGAGACCAAGCTCATGCACAGGCTCACGCAGTTGTCCGGCGAGGAACGCCGACGTTTGATCGACGATTTCGTGGATGGCACCTTCGGCACAGTGGATGCCGACCCGGCCGCGGTGGCCATGGTCCACGCTGCCACTCCCGACCTCCCCGATGATCCGACCAGCGAGCAGGTCGCCGCGTGGGTGGAGCTCGCCGAGCTGGTCGGCGACGAGGATTTCCGTGCCCGGATGCGCCGGACGGCCGTACGCCAGGCCGCCGGGCGCCCGCTCGACATCGAGCGGGATGCCGGCGAGGAACTGATGGAGCTCACCCGTCAGAAGGTGGCCGAAGCCACGGAGTCGGGCATCGACCCGCTCAGCGACAGGGCCGCACCCGTCATCGACGACCTCGTGCACCGCTTCGCCGAGGTGTTCGCACGCAACCCTGACACGGATTTCCGGGACTGGATGGCGCAGCAGTTCGAAGAGGCGCACGATCCCCGGGTAGACCGATACTGGCGGCTGGTGTGGATCGTCAACGGCTGGCAGATAGTGCCGAACCTGATCCCGGTGTACCCCTGGCTCATCCAGGCCCTGCGAAATGACCACGCCGCATAGTCACCGCAGTGGAGACCGCCCGGGATCCTTGAATGAGTCCAGGGGATCGCCTGCGGACATGAGACGAGGGCGTCCAACGTCGATGTGTGACTAACGACCTGGACACCCTCGCAACGGCACTCTATGCCCGGATTGACGACGAGTTGAAGGCTTCGCCGTGGCTGGCGCCGTGGCGGCCTGCCGTCGGAATCACGCCCACGCTCAGTGACGCCGAGCTGATCACGCTCGCGGTCATGTCGGCGCTGCTCGGATACACCTCTGAACGGCGCTGGCTTCGCCGCGTCGGGCGGGACTTCGGCCACCTGTTTCCCTACGTGCCCCAGCAGTCCGGCTACAACAAGCGGCTGCGCGCCGCGTTCTCACTGCTCACCAGCATGATCCGGATCGTGGCCCGCGATACCTCACTGTGGAGCGACGATGTATGGCTGGTCGACTCCACACCGGTCGGTTGCGGTTGCTCCCGTGAGACGGCCAAACGCTCGGAGCTGGCAGGCTGGGCCCAGTACGGCTACTGCGCATCACACTCGCGATACTTCTGGGGGCTGCGTCTGCACCTGGTGTGCACACTCGGCGGACTGCCGGTCCTGTTCGCACTCACCGGGGCCAAGGCGGACGAGCGCGAAACGCTGCGCGACATGCTCGATACTGCGCCAGACGTCCTCGCCGTTCACCCCGGGCAGACGATCATCGGGGACAAGAACTACTTCGGCCGCGAGTTCGAGCACGGCCTTGCCGAGCGTCACCTGAAGTTGCTGCGGCCAGCCCGCAAGGGGGAAGCCGAGCCGGCCGGGTCACACCTGTTCAAACCGCTGCGGCAGGTCATCGAGTCGATCAATCAGACCTTCAAGGGTCAGCTCAATCTGGAACGACACGGCGGCAAGAGCCCGGCAGGGGTGTCAGCCCGGGTCTTGTGCCGGATCCTCGCACTCACAGCGGCGATCTGGCACAACGACCACACCGGACAGCCCCATCAAGCGATCACTCACTGCTTACGATCACTGACCGAAACGACACCCCTTGGACTCATTCATCTAGCGCTACTAAGCGCTCTTCGCGCCGCTCTTCTCCCGGACAGCGTCGAACATAGAAGTGAGCGCAGGACTCTCGGCAAGACTGCCCAGCAAGGCATGAAGCGAGCGCCGTCCAGTGGTGTCCAGGTCGGCAAGAATTTCGCTGTCGAGACCGACCAGTGTGCGGTTGAGGTCGACCAGGACCTTGCGCCCGTCGTCGGTGATATCGACGGCGTACCGACGCCGATCCTGCGGATCGCGTGTCCGCTGGGCGTATCCTGCCCGCTCCAGGTCGTCAAGACTCGTCACCATCGTCGCCGGGTCGATGCGCAGGAACGAACCGAGCGCCAACTGCGGCATGGCCCCATTGTCCGCCAAGGCCTGCAAGACGCTGTAGTGCCGCACCCGCAGGCCGGTACCGCTGATACCGACCTCGGCGATCCTGAACGCAACCTGCCCGAGCTTGACCAGCAGGCAGATAGTATGTTTGGCCACTGTCCCCGGTACCAGCGGAGTCTCGGACATCGTTTATCCCGCCCATGGTTAGTCCTACGTACGGTCCGGGTCCATCGTACGAGAAGGCTGGGTGCGGCCGGAGCGTGTAAAAGGATCTCCCTGCACAGAAGAGGGGCTCGCAGGGCCGTGTTGCGCGGGCTGTCAGCCGACGATGCCCCGACCAAAGATCTGCCGGGCTATGACCCACTTCTGGATTTCGTTCGTGCCCTCGTAGATCTCGCCGATCTTGCTGTCCCGGTAGATCGCCTCGACGGGACTGCTGCTGCCGTCGGAACCCAATTGGCGCGCGAAGCCGAGGCCTCCGAATGCCTGGACAGCGTCGCGCGCCATGTCCACCGACAACTTGGTTGCGTAGTACTTTGCCATGGCGGCCTCGGGCTCCGGGGACGGGTTGCCGGCATCCAGGCGCAGGGCAGCCTTGGTGTAGAGAGTGCGGGCGTTCTCGATCTCGGTAGCCCGTTCGGCTAGCAGGAACTGCCAATGCTGGTTGGCGGCCACCGGCCTGCCGAAGACGTGTCGCGTCGACAAGTGGGCCACGGTGAGGTCGAAGGCGGCCTGCGCCATGCCGACCCCGGCAGCCGCGATGCCGATCCGGCCGTAGGTCAGCGTGGACAGCGCGTGGCGCAGTCCGTGCCCCTCGGCGCCACCGAGGATGTCGTCGTCGGACAGGCGCACATTCGTGAGGCGGATGTCCGCGGTGAGCTGACCGCGATTGCCCATCTTGCGGTCGGCCAGGCCGACTTCCACGCCCGGAAGCGCCATGTCGACGATGAACATGCTCAGCCGCTCGCCGGTGCGGGCGAGAACCACCACGAACCCGGCGACGGGCGAGTTGGAGATCCACCGCTTGTGGCCGTTCAGCACCCAGCCGGCCTCGGTACGTACGGCCTCGGTCTGAACCGCCTGCGGAGACAGGTCACTGGAGGCGTCCGGCTCCGTGGTAGCGAACGCGCCGACCACCGAGCCCTCCGCGACCTTGCGCAGCCACCGCTGCTGTTGTTCATCGGTGCCCTGCCGCAGGGCGTTGCCCGCCAGGATGCAGTGCACGTCGAAGACGGCCGCGACACTGCTGGAATAGTAGGCCAGCTCTTCGATGGCCGCGGCGGTGGCGGTCGCCGGGTAGGTCAGTCCGTCCCCGCCGACCTCGCTGGGGAAGGGGATCCGGTACACGCCTACCGACGCAAGCGCGTCGAACACCCGTCTGGGGAAGCCGTCCGTACGCTCATCGCCCCCCGCGATCACCGCAGCATGCGGAGCCACTTCGCGTTCCGCGATCAGGCGCACCGAGGCACGGACGGACCGCGCCTCTTCGGGGGCGAGGAGCTCGTGGTAGAGCCGATCACTCTGACGCGCAGGGGTGAAAGTCATACGTAGACCATATCATTAGTAGCGCATACGATTAGCTCAACAATCAACCCTGGAGGCTCCACCATGACACGGACCCTGGCCGGCAGAACCATCCTGATGTCGGGAGGCAGTCGCGGCATCGGACTCGCCATCGCCCTGCGCGCAGCCCGCGACGGCGCGAACGTGGTGATGCTCGCCAAGACCGCCGTGCCGCACCCGAAGCTCGAAGGCACGATCCACACCGCCGTCGATGAGGTTGAGCGAGCTGGCGGCAAGGGGCTAGCAGTCGTCGGTGACGTCCGCAACGAGGACGATGTACGCACCGCCGTAAGCGCGGCGATCAGCACCTTCGGCGGCATCGACATCGTGGTGAATAACGCCAGCGCGATCGACCTGTCATCGTCGGAGCAGCTGGAGATGAAGCGGTACGACCTGATGCAGGACATCAACACGCGGGGCACGTTCCTGCTGAGCAAGGCGGCGATCCCGCACCTGCGCGAGGCGGGCAACCCACACATCCTCACGCTCTCCCCACCGTTGAACCTCACGCCGTACTGGGTGGGGAAGCATCTCGGTTACACGCTGTCGAAGTACGGCATGAGCCTGTGCACCATCGGGCTCGCCGAGGAACTCGCCGCGGACGGCATCGCCGCCAACTCGCTGTGGCCGCGGACTCTGATCGATACAGCCGCCGTACGCAACGTGGTCGGCGGCGCCAGACAAGCCCGTACTCCGCGGATCATGGCTGACGCCGCGCACTCCATCCTCACGCGTGACCCGCGGAAGTGCACCGCCAACCTGTTTATCGACGACGAGGTCCTGTCGGACGAGGGCATCACCGACCTGTCCGTCTACAGCCCTACCGGCTTTGAGGGTGATCTCGCGCTCGACATATTCGTCGATCCGGCCTGATCCCGCACCTCTCAGCACATGAACGCGAGGGCGTTCTCGATGCCCTCCTCGCCCTCCTTGAGGACCTCATCGGCGAGCTTCGAGTTGAAAACTGGGCGGGGTGGGGCATCTGCAACGCCCCCACCGTCATCGCGCCGCGGCCGCGCAGGACAGCCGGGCGTCCGACGCCGCACCGACCCCGGCGCGCGGGAGACAGCTTAGGCGGCTTACCGTCCTCCCCAGCGGATGGCCTTCTCGCTGCGGACGTCAGCGCGTTCTCGGCGCTGGGCGGCGAGGACATCGGGGGGACGCGTATGGGTGTTGCGGCAGCGCAGGTAGGCGTGCAGGGCCAGGGTCTGCGCGATGTGGTTGGGGTGGTTCGAATTGGCGATGGTGAACTGCCGCAGCGGTCCGAAATGGGCTTCGATCGGGGTCGCCCACGATGCATACGTCGGGGTGAAACACAGTTCGCCCCGATGTTTCCTGGCCCAGCGGCGGATGTCGGTGCCCTTGTGAGCGGACAGGTTGTCCATGATGACGTAGAGGGGCGCGCCGTCGGGTCTGGCGGCGCGGATCTACTTGAGCGCGGCCAACGTGTTCCCGGCGCCCTTTCTGTGACGATTGACGCCCCACAGAGTGTCTGTCGTCGCCGATCGAGTAGCAACCGTGGAAGTAGCGCATGCCCTGGGTGCGGTGGTAGGTCGCGGAATGCCGCTCGGGATGGCCTTGCTCGGCCCGGCTGACGCCGGCTGTGGGTCGGATGCCAAGCGGCCCGAACTCGTCGAAGGCGAACACCCGGTCCGGGAAGCGCTCCAAGACCTCCTCGATGTGGTCCAGCTTGGCGCCGCGGTCGGGGTCGGGGTCGGGGTCGGGTGACTCCTTCCACGTCTTGGTGCGCTGGAAGGTGACCCCGTGGCGGGCTAGCAGACACCGTAACGCCTCGCGACCGATCCTGATCACGCGGCCGTGGACGCGGCGCAGGTAGGCAACGAGTTTGCGGATGGACCAGCGGGTAAAGGGCTGACCGAGCTTGGTCGGGCGTGTGGTGGCCGCCGCTACGCCGAAGTCCTCGTCGTCAGGGCCGAGCAGGTGGGGGACGGCCTCCCGCCCATCGAGGGTCCAGGCAGGCCAGACCTATCTCGATGAAGCGGTGGATTACGTCTCGGACGGTGTCCTCGTCGGTCTGGACCAGCCTCGCGGTCACCGGCACGCGGTTCCCGCCGGCCGAGGCGAGCAGCATCATCGCGCGTCGGAACCGCACCGAATTGATGCTGCCCCGGCGTACGATCTGCTGCAGCTTCTCCCCCTCTCCATCGGTCAGTCTGCGCACACGGACAGGCTCCGCCACCACACCCCCAGCAGTCGGACCGGACGTCGCCGCCCACCCAACCGTCATGGCCACCAACCCGGCGAACCGGCTGCCGGCAAAGTGCCCTCGCACAGAACCGGTTGGCGATCGTGAGGGACAGGCCGCCTTCCAGGACCGGCTCGAACTGCGGGAAACCGCGACGCCGTCCGGCCGACCAGCACAGACAGCGGCTTCCTGCCGTAGTCGGCCAACTCGTCGGCAATGCCCTGAGCGGCGCCTCTTGCAGGTCCTCCCTTTTTCGACACCCCGGCGGCGTGCTGGTGGGCCCGACGGATGGTGGCGTCCCCGTTCATTACTCAGGTGATCAGGCCCTTCGCGTGGGCCTGGGCCTGGAGCTGGGTGACGCCGTGGCCCCAGGTCTACGACCGGTTCGACCGCCGGCAACGGGATGGTACCTGGCCCGGATCGACTGTACGGCTCTGGCACATCGCACAAGGGAACACCTGCTCGGGTCCGCACCCTATGCCGACTACCAGCTGCCGCCGCGCCTGCGGCCGGCCCGGCTTGATGCCCTGCGGCAACAACGGCTCCAGCCGGGCCATGGGCCGTTTTTCAGACCACGACGCCCCCACAGAGCGTGACCGCCTACAGTCGTGATCCACTTCGGTAGCAGACCACCCAACCCATCCTCACGTCGTATTTCGAGGGGTCAGCGCCCTGCTACATGTTGATCATGTGGCCCGCGAGGCCGTGGACGGCTTCCTTGACCGCCTCGCCGAGAGTGGGGTGGGCGTGGACGTTGCGGGCGACCTCGTGGACCGTGAGGTCCCACTGCTGCGCGAGGGTGAGCTCAGGGAGGAGTTCGGTGACGTCGGGGCCGATGAGGTGGGCTCCGAGGAGCTCGCCGTACTTGGCATCGCTGATCAGCTTCACGAAGCCGGTCGCATCACCCAGGCCGTGGGCCTTGGCATTCGCAGTGAACGGGAACTTGGCGACCTGGACGTCGAATCCCTTTTCCCTCGCCTGGGCCTCGGTGTAGCCGAAACTGGCGATCTGGGGCTGGCAGTAAGTGGCGCGCGGGATCATCGCATAGTCGAGCTCCATGGTTTCGGCATCGGCGAGGGTCTCGGCGGCGATCACACCCATCGCCTCCGCGGTGTGCGCGAGCATCAACTTCGCGGTGACGTCACCGATGGCGTAGATGTGCGGGACGGAGGTGCGGCACCGCCCGTCAACGTCGATCGCGCCGCGCTGGGTGACCGTGACGCCGGTGTTCTCCAGGCCGTAGCCGGTGACGTTCGGCGCGAACCCGATCGCTTGGAGGACTTTGTCGGCTTCCAGGACCTGCTGGGAGCCGTCCTTTCCAGTGACCGTGACACGGACCTGCGGACCGGACTCATCAATCGATTCGACGCGGGTCGAAGTGAGGACGTCGATACCCAGCTTCCTGTACTGCTTCGCCAGTTCGGCAGAGACCTCGACATCCTCAAGGGGGGCCACGCGGTCCAGGAACTCGACGATGGTGACCTTCACCCCGTAGTTGTTCAGGACGTAGGCGAACTCGATGCCGATCGCGCCGGCGCCCGCGATCACGATGGACTGCGGCAGGTCTTCGGCGAGGATCTGTTCCTCGAACGTCACCACCCGGGAGGTGCGGCGGGTGCCGGGCAGCAGCTTCGGGGTCGCACCGGTGGCGATGATGCAGTGGTCGAAGGAGACGGTGCGGGTGTTGCCCTCGTAGTCGGCCACCTGGAGCGTGTGGGGGTCGACGAACGTGCCACGGCCGCTGATTTCCGTGATCTTGTTCTTCTTCATCAGGTAGTGGACGCCCTTGACCCGGCCGTCCGCGACCTTGCGGCTACGGCGGAAGGCCTCCCCGTAGTCGAAGGAGACCTGTCCGTCGACCTTGATACCGAAGGTCTTCGCCTCGCGGGTGAATATGTGCGCGAGTTCGGCATTGCGCAGCAGGGCCTTGGTGGGGATGCAGCCCACGTTCAGACAGACGCCTCCCCAGTACTTCTCCTCGACGACCGCGACACTCTTGCCCAGTTGGGCGGCCCGGATGGCGGCGACATAGCCGCCGGGGCCCGCACCGAGTACGACGACGTCGAAGCGCTCACCCTGCTCGTCCATGGATGGTTCCTTTCCGCTGGGGCGGCCGACTCCTCGCAGGAGCCGACGTAGTCCCGATCGAACAACCTGTTCATCAACTCATCAGCGGTGGCCCCGCCACCACCCGCCGCAGGGAGACCTGCGGCACTCCCCCGGGCGTCCGCTTCAGCGCTCCGATGCCTCGGTCTATGCCCGCGCAACGGTCATGGACGGCGCGCCGGCACCTCGTCCACTTCGTGTACTCCGGCCTCGGCGGCAGCACGGCTCACGGTGTCGAGCCCGAAGGCTGCGATCGGTCCGTGCACGCCGGGTTCGAGGACGGCATCCGGCGCCGCCGCATGGACGGCCGCCCAGGCCAGAAGGGAGCCCGTCATCTCGTACGGATCCGGTCCGGTGAGAACCGACCTGGCCAGGGCGCGACCGTGGCCGTCGCGGGCGACGGCGATCACCAGGGAACGGCCGTCGGCGTCCGGTTCGCGATGCGATCCGGGGAGCCGTTCGGACCACCGGACCAATGCGGCCCGCACCTTCGCCGACCGCAGCAGTGGTGCCTGGAGCGTGGCGGCGATCTGTACCGGGCGGGTCCACCGCCCGAGCCAGCCCAGGGCCACCTCGACGCTCTCCAACTGAGGGAAGACCGCCGGCAGGCCGAGGTGCTCCGTGCCCGGGACGGTCATGGCCGCGCGTTTCACAGTGGCGTAGCGGAAGGTACGAACACGCTTGGCGGCACGCTCGTCGACCAGACGGGAAGGCATCCCAGAGCGTGGACGGCGGTAGGCGAACCCGTCCTCGGCCGCCCCGGCGACCAGTGTCTGCCGTGTGCCTGCCGTGGTCAGGGTGTAGGAGTCGCGCAGTGTGCTCCGGTAGAGCAGTTCGTCCCCGTGTCCCGAACGGGTGATGAAGTAGCCGATCTCGACATGGCGTGCACGCTCGCCCGCCTTGCCCACAGCCAACCCGCCGGCGAGGTTGCCCGGCACGTAGTCGTAGCCGAAGGCGGGCACCACGGTGGCTCCTCGGGCGGCTGCGACAGGGTCCAGTTCAAGGAGGACGCGGCGGGCGAAGGCTCCCTCCCCCGTGGAGTCGAAGTAGTGCGCACCCACCCGCGCCGCCGCCGTGACCGTGGCCATGCCGAGTTGCATGAACGGCCCGACCGTGGAGAGGACGACGTCGCTGGGCCCCAGGAGGCGCGTGAGGTCGGGCACCGAGGTGACGTCGACCTCAACCGCCGGCAGCTCCGCCTCGAAGCGGTCGGCCAGGGTCAGCATCCTGGTTCGGTTCCGCCCGACCAGAGTCGGCTTCTCACCTCGTGCGAGCAGTTCCCGGAGCACCCGCTGCCCGGTGTACCCCGTCGCGCCCAGCAACACGATCCTGCGCTTTTCCACGGCTCCGCCTGCCTTCCGGGAAACACGGACGACCTTTGACCGACCGCGAGTCATTCATTGACTTGCGGTCATTGAATATACGATGGTACGCATGCGAGGGCCAAACCGACGACAGCTGTATGCAGAGCAGACCCGGGCGGACCTGGTGTCAGCCGCACGCAGGCTGTTCGTTGACAACGGGTTCGCGGACACGTCGGTCGAGGCCATCACCGTGACGGCCCAGGTGAGCAAGGGCACCTTCTACCACCACTTCCCGGACAAGAAGGCGATGTTCGCCGAGCTCTATGCGGAGCTGATCCAGGAGGTCGGGATCCTGGGAGACGCCACGACCGAGGCGATCCGCGCCGCGCCGGACCGGCCCGCCATGACAGCGGTGGCCGATCTCACGCATGCCTTCCTACGGCGGACCATCGACGATCCCCTGCATCGTGAGCTGATGGCCCAGGCGCCCTCGGTCCTGGTGGAGCAGTACCGACAGATCAACGAGACCGTCGCCCAGCCGCCGCTCGAACGGCTGCTGTCCGCCCTGGCCGAACGAGGCGACCTGCAGCCGGACGTTCCCGTGGCCACTGTCGCCCGACTGCTGCTGGCCAGCCTGTGCGAGGGCAACCACATCATCGCCGCGGCGACGGACCGGGAGGCCTCACTGGCGAGGACGTTCCGGGCCATCACGCTGCTGATGTCGGGCTTGGCAGCCGACGGCATCAGCGCCCTCAGCTGACGGTCGCCGCCGGCATCCCGCCGATCACCGGACCGACAACACCCTCCCCCAGTTCGTCCAGTTGCCGGACTCAGCAGGTCCGGCGGGTACGCGAGTGTGTGCCATGTCTTGTGTTCCATCAATAACGAAGTTATGTTGCCGCCATGAAACGTGACTTGCTGGGCAGAAGGCTGGTTGTCACCGGAGCGGCACGCGGCATCGGCGAGAAGGTGGCCCGTCTGGCCGCCGCCCGAGGGGCTCGTGTGACCCTGATCGGCCTGGAGCCGGATCGACTGCGCGATCTCGCCGCGGACCTCGGCCCCACCGCTTCCTGGCGTGAGGCCGATGTGCGCGACGGTGCCGCGCTACGGTCCGCCATCGACGGGGCCGCGCAGACCATGGGCGGCATCGACCTCGTCGTCGCCAATGCCGGCGTCGTGGCGTACGGCACGGTCCGGCAGACGGACGAGGCCTCGTTCGAGCGGGTCCTGGACATCAACCTGAACGGCGTCTTCCGGACCCTCAAGTACGCGACGCCCCATCTGGAGCGCAGCCGGGGCCACGTATTGGTGGTGGCGTCCGCGCTGTCCTTCATGCCGTTGGCGGCGATGGCCTCGTACGGCGCGAGCAAGGCCGCGGCCGAACTGCTCGCCCTGACCTACCGTCAGGAGGTCGCCCACCTCGGAATCACGGTCGGCCTTGTGCACCCGTCCTGGATCGACACGGACCTCGTCCGGGGCGCCGAGGCGGACCTCCCCTCGTTCCAGGGCCTGCGGAAGCGGCTCCCCTATCCGGGCAACGTGACCACAAGCTCCGACCGGGCGGCCGCCGCCATCGTCGACGGTCTCGCACGCCGGCGCGGTCGCGTGTACGTCCCGCGCGCGGTCGTCGTGGCCAACTGGGCGAAGGCGGCCCTGAACTCCCCGCTGGCGTGGCCCTGGGCGAGACGCTTCGCGGCCCGGGCGGTTCCGTCCCTCGAACGGGAGGTGGCGGCACTGGGCAGGCACGACCAGCTCACGCCGGGTTCCAGTACCCCCGGATCGAAGACCAGCTAGCCTCGCCCGCGCGCGGCGCCGCACCCACCCCCGGTACTCACAGCCCTGGAGCAATCGAGTCGTACAGACGGGCCCCGGCCTCGTGCGACGCCTCGGCACGTTCCCGGCCGTCGCCCAGCCCGACGGAGAAATTCACCCCCATGGGCAGCAGCACCTGGGCCACCGCGTCGTCGAACTCGATGAAGTGCTCAGCCAGTTCGAGGGTGATGTAGCCATGGACCAGACTCCACAGCTGAGCAGCTATGACCCCGGGGTCCTGCTGTTCGACCCGGCCAGAACCGACGAGCCGCTCACACGCAGCGACGACATGAGCGTGAGCCGCCTGGAAGGCCGGCGAACGCCCGCTCAGGCGAAGGTCCTCGTCCGACAGCGGCCGGTATGTGGCACGAGTCGACAGGCCGAACATCAGGTCGTACAGGTGAGGGTTTGCGCGAGCCACGCGCCGGCAGGTCAAGGCCATCGCGAAGAGTTCCGCGATCGGGTCCTCGGTCACGGGTACGCGGGCAAATGCCTTGCCAAGCTCCGTGAACCCGTGGTCGACCACGGCTCGCATCAGTTCGGGGACTCCGCCGAAATGGCTGTAGACCACCATCGTCGACAGCCCGCTGGCGGACGCCACCGTGCGCACTTTGACGGCCGACGGCCCCTGCTCGGCGAGCAGACCAATGGCGGCCCGCACAAGTCGCTCCGGCGCATCATCCATCTTCGCCCGCCCTGGCATGGCCTCGCACCTCCACTCGACTCCGCCGCCGGCCGCGATCGCTTGGGATCGATAACACTTAGTGGCGGATGTCACACTTGAAATAACTTGGTTATATGAATCGTGCGAGGTCAGGATACACACCACGAGTGACGCACCCTCCGGGACATGGGTGTGCGTCCTCGGGGGTGCATCCACGCACTGTCCTGGATCCCTGCCGACGGCACGGCCGCAGACCTCGGCGATTCAGCCCCATCGCCGCACCGTCCATGCGCGGCTGTCCACACGCATCTCACACTCCCATGGACTCAGCACGGGACGAACTCAGCACGGGAGCAGAATTCATGCCATACAAAGACACGGGCCGTCTGGAGATCGAGAACCGCGGCGCGGTCCTGATCGTCCGGGTCGACGGCGGTCCCCACCAGGTGTTCGGCCTGGACATCGCCAATCAGTTGGACAAGTTGCTGGACCGGGTGGACCGTGACCCGGGCATCCGTGCCGTGGTCTTCACCGGGGCGCACCCCGAACGCTTCGTCAGTCATGCCGCGGTCGGATGGCTGCAGGAGGAAGGCGCGGCGAGCCCCAGGGTCGGCCGCCGCGGTGCCGCCGCCGTCGTACGCGTGGCGAAGTATGTGGACCGGTCTCGTGTCCTGGGCGCCGTGATGCGCAGGACACCGATGCGCGGAGCGCTCCAGTTGGAGCGCCTTCACACGACCTTCCTGAGGATGAACGGCAGCGGTGTGCTCTTCGTCGCGGCCCTCAACGGTTCGGCTCTCGGTCTCGGCGCGGAGTTCGCCTGGGCGTGCGATCTGCGGGTCATGGCCGACGGGGACTTCTTCATCGGCCAGCCGGAAATCCTGCTCGGCATCATCCCGGGTGGCGGCGGCACCCAGCGCCTGACCCGCCTGATCGGCACGCACCGTTCCCTGGCCGCGATTCTCGAAGGCAAGCCGTTCACTCCCGCGGAGGCTCTCGCCAACGGCGCGGTCGACAAGGTCGTTCCGCAGAACGCGGTGGTCGCACACGCGGTCGAACTCGCAGAACGCTTCGGCAAGAGGCCGAAGGGGTCGGTCGCGGCCGCCAAACGGGCGGTGTACTTCGGCGGCTCGAAGTCGCTGCAGGACGGTCTGCACGTCGAACGCGCGGAGTTCTTCATCAGGGTCACGTCGAAGGAGGGACAGGAACTGATGCTCGACTACAGGAAGAGTACGGACACCACCGGCGAGCTGCCGCTCTACCGGCCGGACACCTATGAGCAGGCACTGACCTCGGGCACCGTGCCCGGGCGCGGCCCGGCGAACGGACGGTGAGGCGATCATGACCGATCTGCCGTCCGTCATCCGTCAGAACGTCACCTTCCCCTCCGGCGACAGTGCCTGTGCCGGCTGGCTCTACCTGCCCACGGGAGTTACCGCCCCGCCCGTCGTCGTCCTCGGGCACGGCCTGGGCGCCACCCGCGAGATGCGCCTGGATGCCTTCGCCGAGCGCTTCGCGCAGGCCGGCATCGCCGCTCTCGCCTTCACCTACCGGCACTTCGGCGACAGCGGCGGCCGCCCGCGCCAGCTCCTGTCGATCAAGCGTCAGCTGACCGACTGGGACTCCGCCCTCGCCTACGTCAAGTCGCGCCATGACGTCGACCGGGCGCGTGTCGCGGTGTGGGGCAGTTCCTTCGGCGGCGGCCACGCCATCACCGTCGCCGCACGCCATCCCGAGCTGCGCGCGGCCGTGGCCCAGTGCCCGTTCACCGACGGCCTCGCCTCCGCGCTCGCACTCGGCCCGGTCGCCTCACTCAAAGTGACCCCCGTGCTCGCGCGGGATCTGGCGGCCAGGGTGCGCGGCAAGGCGCCGGCCATGGTGCCCATCGCCGCGGCCCCCGGTTCACCGGCCCTCATGAACGCGCCGGACGCCCTGCCCGGATACGAGGCGCTGCAGCCGGCCGGGACGACGTTCCGCAACGAGGTGGCGGCACGGGTCATTCCGTCCATCGCCGCATACCGACCCGGACGCGCGGCGAAGAAGGTCACCATCCCGATCCTCTTCTGTGTCAGCAACACCGACTCCGTCACGCCTCCCGCCCAGACCCTCCGGTACGCGCGCACCGCGCCCCTGGGAGAGATCAAGAGGTACGACGCCGGCCACTTCGACTTCTACACCGGCGAGACCTTCGAGGCTCTGGTCCACGACCAGATCGAGTTCCTCTCCCGCCGGCTGGACCCGGCGCCCGCCGCTTGGACGACGTGACCGGTTCGCATCACACCGAGACAGGTACTCTCGCCATGAACTTCGCTTCTCTGCCCGACCGTCGAGCCGCGGCCGACCCTCACGGGGCAGCTGTCGCCGACGGGCAAGGATCCCTCACCAACACCCGGCTGCTGCAGCGCGTCCGCACGGCGGCGCGTCAGCTGCACGACCTCGGAATCGGGACCGGCGACGTCGTCGCCCTCAAGCTGACGAACCGCGTCGAGTTCGTCGTGCTGCTGTTCGCGGCATGGCGGCTCGGCGCCACCGTCACACCGGTCAATCCGAGCATGACCGACGTCGAAGTGATCCGCCAGCTCAAGGATTCCGGTGCGCGCCTACTGGTGGCCGAAGACGGTACGGAAACCACTGCCGGTCTGGCCACGCTCACCGTCGGTGAGCTGAGCGACCAGGTGGCCGAGTGGGATCGCGCTCCGCATCTGGACTCGTCGGCTCTGGCCCTCCTCATCTACACCAGCGGTACGACCGGAGTGCCCAAGGGCGTGATGCTCGATCACGCCAACATCGATGCCATGGTGGAGATGGGACGCCAGTCCCTCCAGGTCGGGCCGAGTGACCGCTGTCTGCTGATCCTGCCGCTCTTCCACGTCAACGGCATCGTGGTCAGCGTCCTGACGCCGCTGCTCGCCGGCGCCAGTGTCGTCATCGCGGGCGGCCGGTTCGATCCTCGCGGCTTCTTCGACCTCGTCGAGCGGGAGCGTCCCACCTTCTTCAGCGCCGTCCCGACCATCTACGGCATGCTCGCGGCACTCCCGGACGATGTCCGGCCCGACACATCGTCGCTGAGGTTCGGAGTCTGCGGCGCCGCCCCTGCCTCCGCCGAACTGCTCACCCGGTTCGAGGCCCGGTACGGGTTTCCCCTTGTCGAGGGGTACGGACTTTCCGAAGGAACGTGCGGCTCGACCATCAACCCCGTCGCGGGACCTCGACGCGCCGGAACCGTGGGGCTTCCCTTCCCCGGCCAGGAGATCCGGATCATCGACGCCGAAGGCGGCGAGGTGGCGCCCGGCACGGACGGCGAGGTCGTCGTGAGAGGCCCCAACGTCATGCGGGGCTACCTCGGCCGTCCGGACGAGACGGCCAAGGTTGTCGTCGACGGCTGGCTGCACACCGGCGACGTGGGTCACCTCGACACCGAGGGCTATCTGACCCTCGTCGGACGCTCGAAGGACATGATCATCCGGGGTGGGGAGAACATCTACCCCAAGGAGATCGAGGATGTGCTCACCGCTGATCCGTCGGTGCTTGAGGCCGCCGTGATCGGTGTACCCGACGAGAAGTGGGGCGAGGTGGTCGTCGCATACGTCCAGGCCCGACCAGGTTCGACCGTCGACACGGAGTCGCTGAAGGCGCTCTGCGCACGCAGCCTCACCGGCTACAAAAGGCCGGCCTCGTTCGTCGTGGTGGAAGCCATCGCGAAGAACGCGGTCGGCAAGATCGACAAAGTCTCGTTGCGCGCTGCCCACGCCGAAGTCTCCGCCAGGTCCTGACCCGACGCGGTGCGGCTACGGGTCGTCTTGGGCGGCCGCCCGTAGCCTCGCCGGTTCCAGAAGGCCTTCAACCGCTCAAACCCCGTCGAAGGTGTAGTGGGACTGCTCCGCAAGGGCGGATGGAATCACCTGTTCCGCCCAGATGACCTTGCCCTCGCGATTGTGCCGCGTGCCCCAGCGTTCGGTGAGCTGGGCAACCAGGAGCAGGCCACGGCCTCCCTCGTCGAAAGTCCTGGCGCGGCGCAGGTGCGGGGCGGTGCCACTGGCGTCGGAAACCTCGCACGTCACGGTGGACTCAAGGATCATCCGCAGTTGGATGGGGCTCTTGCCGTAGCGGATGGCGTTCGTGACCAGTTCGCTCACCACCAGCTCCGTCGTGAACGTCATCTCTTCCAGTCCCCAGGCGGCCAGCAGGTCGGAGGCGAAAGCACGCGCCTCGGACACAACGACCGGATCAGAGGGGAGATCCAGTGTCGCGACGTGATCGGCGTCCAACGCTCGGGTACGCGCCACCAGAAGGGCGACGTCGTCGGCAGGGCGCCCCGGCAGCAGCGCGTCGAGCAGGCCGTCGCAGGTCTCCTCCAGGGACTCCGGTGCGTGAGCGAGGACATCGGACAGGATCGCGATGGCGCTGTCCACGTCGCGGGCGCGGCTCTCGATGAGGCCGTCGGTGTACAGCACCAGCAGGCTGTCCTGATCCAGCTCGAACTGGGCGGTTTCGAAAGGCAACCCACCCAGACCCAACGGCGGACCGATCGGCACCTCCGGGAAGGCGACTGCGCGGGAGGTCGCTGCATCACCAGAAGTCACGACGGCCGGCAAAACGTGTCCGGCGCTGGCCAGGGAGCACACGCGGGAAACGGGGTCGTAGACCGCGTACAGACATGTGGCGCTGATCTCGTCCATGCCCCTCTGCTCCGCGCGCTGCAGACGGATGACGACATCGTCGAGGTGCGTCAGCAGTTCGTCGGGGGTGAGGTCGATGTCCGCCAGAGTACGGACGGCCGTTCGTAGTCGGCCCATGGTGGCGGAGGCCTGGAGGCCGCGGCCGACCACGTCGCCCACGACGAGGGCGACGCGTGCTCCGGAGAGCGGGATCACGTCGTACCAGTCACCGCCCACGCCGGCTCGGGTTCCGCTGGGCAGGTAGCGGGAGGCCGTCTCGACGGCGGACTCTTCCGGCACGTGCTGTGGCAGCAGACTGCGCTGGAGGGTGAGTGCGGTGCGCCGCTCCTGGGTGTAGCGACGGGCGTTGTCGATGTTCACCGCTGCTCGGGAGGAGATCTCCTGGGCAAGAAGGAGATCGTCGTCGTCGAAGGACTCGGCGGTGCGGCCACGGGAGAACTGTGCCAGCCCCAGAGGGTTCCCACGTGCCCACAGCGGGACCAGGAGCATGGAGTGGGTACCGCCGGTGTCCGAGCCGCATCCGGCTTCCGCAGGTCCCGTCAGCCACGTCGGCGCGTCGGCTGCCGTGATGCCGAGACGGAGGGGTTGTCCGGTGGCCAGTACGACAGCCGGCTCCGACTCCTCCGGGTAGCTGTGCCTCAACCCTGGGGCGACGGCCGGGTCCGTGCCGCCGATCGAAGAGTCGGAGACGGACTGCGCGATGCGACGGAGTAGCGGCGGCCCCTCTGCCGGATGCGTTACTTCTTCGCAGAAGACGGCGTCGAGAAGGTCGACGGTCACGAAGTCCGCGAGGTGGTCGGTGCCGACGTCCGCCAGTTCCTGGGCGGTGCGGGTGGTATCCAGGGTGGTCCCGATCCGCGTACCCGCTTCGTTGATGGTGATCAGCCGCCGCTGCAGCCAGCGGTCGCGTGCACTCTGGTACGCCGCGACCGCCTGCTGCGCGGTGCGATCGACGTACTCGAAACCCAGCGCGCTCAGTGTGATCGTCACTGCGTTGAGCAGCACAGGGTCCTTGGTGAGACGGCCGGTCTCCTCATGGAACAAATGAAACAAACCCGCGTGGACGAGCCGATAGACGCGCAGCAATTCGCTGATCTGAACCCCGTGCTCGGCAAGCCGACAAGCGAAATCGATGGCCGCCGGCGGCGTCGTGACCTCGGACAACTCGCGTCCGCGCTCAATAAAATCCAGAACGGTGTCGAGGTGTTCGGACAGCGCCACTGGCGCCAGAGCGGCGATGTCCTCGTGCTGCCATACCTCGGGAAGCTCGCTGCGCAAGTGTTGCAGCACGACTTCGGCCAGGTCATCCGATCGGGGCTTCAGCCCTCGGGCGAGATCTCGAAGGAAGGCATGGGCTTCTGTTCCCATAGACCAAAATGTACGGGTAAAGAATGATCCAAGCACATCTCTGTACCCACCGGCGTCCGCCGTCCGGTCGAGGGACTGGGCGACGACGACTCACCCTGGCCAGTACGTGCCCGCATGTGGATCAGAGATCGCAGAGGAAGCCGAGCAGCTCCCGCTTCACCTCATAGGAACGTCCTGCTGGGATCCAGTGCCCGCGGTCGGCCAGGACCACCGATCCTCACAGATCACGGACCTCATCCCCGAGCCGAGCGATCGCCTAGCGACTCAGCGCCGTGTGCTCCAGCTCCACGCCCCTAGCCGGCCAGTCCGCAGCCGGGACATGGCGGCACTGGCCCTGGCCGAGACTTACCGCTTGTCAGTGCGCCCGGTCCCACCATGACTCTCCCTCTGCCGGCCTTCACGTAACAGGAAGGGCACCCCGGAGCGGCAGCGGCTCGCAGCACCGGGGGACCGATGCGACATACCTAAACTTCCATCATGGAACGGAAGAGCTTTCAGGACATGAGCTGCCCCGTCGCGCTGGCGCTGGAACGGGTCGGTGAGTGGTGGAGCATCCTCATCCTGCGGGACGCGACACACGGCATCACCCGGTTCGACGGGTTCCAGAAGAGCCTGGGCATCTCGCCGAACTCCCTGACCCGCCGACTCGGCGCGCTTGTCGAGGCCGGTCTTCTCGAACGACGCCGCTACAGCGAACGCCCTCCGCGGGACGAGTACGTACTGACCGAGGTCGGGCGCGCATTCCAGCCGGTACTCATCGCGCTGTACGCCTTCGGCAGCGCCCACTTCCCGCCGGACGCGCCGAACGTGCGCCTGGTGGACAAGGATTCGGGCGCCGACGTCGACCCCATGCTGATCGACCGCGCGACCGGCCATCCCATCGACGAGGAACACGCCACGTTCCTGCCCGGACCGTCCGCGGACGACCAACTCCGAGCCGTACTCGCGCGAAGGAACGAGCAGGACTCATGAACCTTCGGTGACTTCCCTCACGATAGCTAGTTACTTGCATGATGATAGTGGCACTTCTACTGTTAGCCACCGAGGCGCTGGCGAGCGCCGGTACTCGGGCAGCCCGCTCGGACCCACAAGACCGAGCACCGCTCCACCGGCCGCCGTCAGTGCGGGGCAGTCACACGACAAGGTGTGCCATGAGCGCTTCAACAGGTGGTCGAGCCGTCTGCCAACACCGTGTAACGATCACGTCGAGCCGCCGGAGTGATCGATTACGGCAAGTCCGGCGTGACCCACCTGCCACCGCGTGACCACGGACCGCCGGTCGATCAAGGGTGGGACGGCAGCCCGTCATTGACGACTCCAGGGCGAACCTTCCCTCTGACAGATCTCACGTACGAACCTGTTCGAGTCGGCGCCGACCCGGTTCGCCGATCCCGACATGGTCACCAGAGATCGCATCGACCACGCCTTGGCCATCGCAGGCCAGCCCGACCCGAATGCCGTGCTGCTCGAAACAGTCCAGGAACTCGCCGCAGCACGCGGCGCCAGGCCCGGCTGGCGAGCCGATTTGATCACCGCTGTCATGAAGCACCCCTGACCCACTCTGATCATCTGGGGTGACCACGACCGGGTGCTGCCCGCCCGTCATCTGGACTCGGCGCGCCGGCTCCTCCCGCACACCGAGACGCATCTCCTGCCCGGGATCGGTCACATGCCGCAGCTCGAATGCCCCGACACGTTCGCCGCCCACGTCCTGACGTTCCTCACCGCCGCGGATCGCGGCGAAAACTTCCCGCCGCAGGACTCGGCGAACTCTTCCTGATTGCCTCGACCACTCACCCGTACCTGAGCGATGGAGACCAGCCATGGGTTTCACCAGCCCGTTCCCCGACGTGCACATCCCCGAAGTGAGCGTGTTCGACCTGCTGTTCAGCGGCATCGACCAGACAGATCTGGACAGGGTCGCGCTCATCGATGCCGCCGACGGGGTGCGAACCACCTACCGGGACCTGATCGACCGGGTGGACGCGACCGCCGGGGCGCTGGCCGCTCGCGGGATCGGTGTGGGAGCGGTGGTGGGACTGCTGGCGCCGAACTCCTCCCTGTTCGCCACGGCCTTCCACGGCATTCTGCGGGCCGGTGCCACCGCGACCACCATCAACGCGTTGTTCACCGCTCACGACATCGCCAAGCAGCTCACCGACGCGAAGGCGACGATGCTGATCACTGTCACCGCACTGCTGCCGCAGGCACAGCAGGCAGCAGAGGCGGTCGGGATCACACCGGAGCGTCTGATCGTCCTGGACGGAGACGGTGAATCCGCCTCCGGACATCCGAACGCCGACGACCTGCTGGCCCACAAGGCTCCTGCGCCGCAGGTCGACTTCGATCCGGCCACGCATCTGGCCGTGTTGCCCTACAGCTCCGGAACCACCGGCAATCCCAAGGGCGTCATGCTGACGCACCGGAATCTGGTGGCGAACGTGGCGCAGATCCGTCCGCTGCTCGCGATGGGGTCCGACGACAAGATCCTCGCGGTGCTGCCCTTCTTCCACATCTACGGCATGACAGTGCTGCTCAACGCGGCACTGCAGGCTCGGGCGACACTGGTCGTCATGCCCCGGTTCGATCTGGGTGCGTTCCTGGAGACCATCCAGGAACACCGGATCACCTACGGCTTCATCGCCCCTCCGGTCGCGGTGGCGCTGGCCAAGCATCCGCTGGTCGACGAGTACGAGACGTCGTCACTGCGCGTCCTCATGTCCGGCGCTGCGCCGTTGGACGCAGAACTCGGAAGCGCCGTCGCCAAGCGTTTGAGTGTGCGTGTGCTCCAAGGTTTCGGCATGAGTGAGCTGAGCCCGGTCAGCCACTGCATGCCCGCGGACGGCGGCCGGCAATTCTTCGGTGAGGCCGCGCCGCTCAGCTCCTGCGGTTGGCCCCTCCCCAACACGGTCAACAAGATCGTCGACCCCACCACCGGCGAGGAAGTCGCCTACCCCGCCCGAGGACTGAGCGAACCGGGCGAATTGTGGGTCAAGGGACCGAACGTGATGGCCGGATATCTCGGAAACGAGGAGGCAACCACGACCACGATCGACCCCGACGGGTTCCTGCACACCGGAGATCTCGCCCAGGTCGACCACGCCGGCCGGGTGTTCATCGTCGACCGGCTCAAGGAACTGATCAAGTACAAGGGCTACCAGGTCCCGCCGGCGGAACTGGAGGCTCTGCTGCTGACCCACCCGGCCGTCACCGATGCTGCGGTCATCGGGGTCACCGACGCCGACGGTGAGGAGATACCCAAGGCCTTCGTCGTCCGTCAGCCTGGTACCCACCTCACCGCGGACGAGGTCATCGAGTTCGTCGCCCGCCAGGTCGCCCCGTACAAGAAGGTCAGGCAGGTCGAGTTCATCGACGTCATACCCAAGTCCGCTTCGGGCAAGATCCTCCGCAAGGACCTCAGGACCCCGACCGTGTGACGCCGGCCATGCGGCGTACTCGGCGAGCCCGCCCAGGCAGAAGCGCCGCGCCCCCATCACGGGCGCGGCGCTCCGTACAGACCGCGGTTCAGGCGTTGCCGCCCCGGGGCAGCAGCGCCTCACCGAGCATGCGCCAGTACGGCATCGCGGTCTGACCCGGCTGGATCCCGATCACCTGTACAGCGACATGATCGGCGCCGGCGTCGACATGGGCACGGAGCTTCTCGACGATGGTGTCCAGGTCGCCCCAGAACACGAGGTCGTCCACGATGCGGTCGCCACCACCGGCGATCTCCGCCTCCGAGTAGCCGAGCCGTCGGAACTTCGCGATGTTGTACGGAGTGTTCAGATAGATGTGCAGATGCTCCCGTGCGATCGCACGGGCCTTGCCGGGGTCGGACTCGAACAGCACCGCGTGCTCGACGCCCAGAAACGCGTCCGGTCCGAGGATCTCGCGCGCCTGCGCGGTATGAGCCACGTTGACGTGATAAGTCTGCGCGCCGGCGGTACGTTCACGAGCCAGCTCCAGCATTTTGGGCCCGTAGGCGGCCATGATGCGGCGCATCGGAGCCGTCGGCATGGGGTTGGGCGTCTCAAGTGCGTCCATCTCGTCGAGATAGGCGGTCATGGCCGCCAAGGGCTTGGTCCCCGCCCCCTGCCCGCCGCCGAAGCCAAGCCCGAGGACATGCCGGTCGGGGTAGGCGTCGGCCAACAGGAGGGCGGCGCCGTATGCCCACCGGGCTCCGCGTGACCAGATCTGCGCAATGCCGTTGATGACACGCATCTGCTCGGTGGCGGACAGCAGGAAGCCTGCGTGTGTGAGTGCGTCGCGCCCCAGCAGCTCGGGGATCCACAGCGCCCGCCAGCCCTGGGCTTCGAGTTCCTGAACCGATTCGCGGATCCGCGCCGCCGACTGGACCTCGAAGTCGAACGTGTAGACGCCGAACGTGCCGAGATCCAGGCCATCGATGGTGCTCATCGAACAACTCCTCGCGTGCGTTGAAAGCGCCCCTCCAGGGGTACTCCGCGCTGCCGACGCTTGTGGCGGACAGACCTGTCTGTTAACTTACATCCATGAGCACGGTCACGAAGCAACGCCCGGCTCGCGAGCGCATTCTGGACACGGCTTGCGAGTTGTTCTACGCCCACGGCATCCACGCCGTAGGGGTGGACCGGTTGATCGCCGAATCGGGGGTCGCCAAGGCCACGCTGTACAAGCAGTTCTCCAGCAAGGACGACGTGGTCGCCGCCTACCTGCGACTGATGGACGACAGATGGCGGCGCCAACTGCGCTCGGCAGCCCTCGCAGCCGGGAACAACCCACGCAAGCAGCTCTACGGCCTCTTCGTCGCGCTGGAACAGGCGGCGCGAGCGGGCACCCTGGGCTGCGCATTCATCAACGCAGCTGCGGAGTACCAACCTGGCAGCATCCCGCACGCCATCACCGCCGAGCACAAGCGCGGCGTCCGCGCCTGGGTACGTGATCTGGCCGCCGAGGCCGGCGCCACGGACCCCGACGCACTCGCCTTCCAGCTCACACTCCTGATCGACGGCACCCTGGCGGCGACGCGCGTCGCAGAGGCCGACACCGCCGCGGCAGCCGCCAAACGGGCGGCGGGTGCCCTGATCGACGCGTCCTGCCCTGATTCCGACTGACCCGGCAGATCCGAGTCGATCACCGAGTCAATGAACCACAGCCGCGATTGACTCCTACTGGTATCAGCCAGCCACGGTCCACCTGACACAAACCATTCCCAGAGCCCCAGAAGACAGACCCCTCTGTCTACTAGACAGACCCTTCTGTCAGCCTCAATCCGAGAACATCCCCCCACCGAAAGGACTTGGTCCACATGACCGAGCAGACCCTGCCCACCACCGCACACGCATGGCACCTGGACACCCGCCCCGAGGGCTGGCCGACGGCGTCCAACCTCTCCCTGCGCGAGGTGGAGCTCCCCGCGCTCGGCCCGGGGCAGCTCCTGGTCGCCAACGAGTTCCTCTCGGTCGACCCCTACATGCGCGGCCGGATGAGCGACAAGAAGTCCTACATCGAGCCCTACGAGGTGGGCGCACCGCTCGACGGCCCCGCGGTCGGCCGCGTCCTGGCATCCAACGCCGACGGCTTCGCACCCGGCGACCACGTGGTGCATTTCCTGGGCTGGCGCGACCACTCGATCGTCGACGCGGCGACCGCGCAGAAGGTCGACCCCAACCTGGCGCCGCTCCCCGCCTACCTCGGCGTGCTCGGCGTCACCGGCCTCACCGCGTACATCGGGCTGGAGCGATTCGCGAAGATCAAGGAGGGCGACACCGTCTTCGTCTCCGGCGCGGCCGGCGCGGTCGGCAGCATCGCCGGCCAGATCGCCAAGCTGAAGGGCGCCGGACAGGTGATCGGCAGCGCAGGCTCGGACGAGAAGGTCAAGCTGCTGGTCGAGGAGTACGGCTACGACACGGCGTTCAACTACAAGAACGGACCGGTCGCCGACCAGCTGGCCGAGGCCGCCCCCGACGGCATCGACGTCTTCTTCGACAACGTCGGCGGCGAGCACCTGGAGGCTGCGATCGGCGCGCTCAAGCTGCACGCACGCATCGTCCTTTCCGGGATGGTCTCCCAGTACAACGACGAGAAGGTCGTGGGTCCCCGCAACCTGTGGAACCTGTCCGTGACACGGTCGGACATCCTGTCCTTCATGGTCGGCGAGGAGCTGGATCTCCAGCCCGACTTCGTCCGTGAGGTCGGCGGATGGCTCGCCACGGGCAAGCTCCACTACCGCGAAACCGTACGGGAAGGCCTCGACAACACCCTGGATGCCTTCCTCGCGATGATGCGGGGCGAGAACGTCGGAAAGATGATCGTCAAGCTCTGACTCCGCCTGCACTGGACTGCGTGAGGGGCCTGCCGTGCGCACGGCAGGCCCCTCACCCGTTGGGCGCGCAACGATCGGCCTCTCCCCCTGCCAGGCCGTCGGACCCTCGCAGGCGGCGGCCCTCCCCACCACACAGAGAACTTGCGATCACCTACTCACGACACTTAGAATTACGATCATAATTCAATGGTCTGAGAGTTCTCACTGAAGACAACTCGGCCGACCCTTTTTCGGCAGGCCACGCCACAGGCGCCCCATTCATCACGCCTTTGCTACTCCACCAGGAACTCTCTATGGATCTCTCCGCCAGCACAGCCCTTGTCACCGGAGCCAACCGGGGTTTCGGCCGGGCCCTCGCCGCCGAACTGCTCGATCGCGGCGCCACCGTCTATGCCGGGGCCCGCAACCCCGACCAGGTGGACCTGCCCGGTGCCAGACCGATCGCGCTCGACATCACCGACCCCGCCTCCGTCGCGGCCGCCGCCGAAGCCACCGGCGATGTGACCGTCCTGATCAACAACGCGGGATCGGCCACCGGCGCCGACGTGTTCACAGCCGGCCTGGACGACATCCGGCTGGAGATGGAGACCCACTACTTCGGCACGCTCTCGATGGTCCGGAGCTTCGCGCCGCAGATCGCGGCCAACGGCGGCGGGGCGATCCTGAACGTCCTGTCCGGCCTGTCCTGGGTCAGCTTCCCGGAGATCGGCGCCTACTGCGCCGCCAAGTCCGCCGAGTGGTCGCTCACCAACGCCCTGCGCGTCCAACTCGCCGACCAGGGCATCCGGGTGGCCGGACTGCACGTCGGCTACATGGACACCGACATGGTCCGTGATGTCGAGGGGGCCAAGTCGGACCCGGCCGACATCGCACGCATCGCCGTCGACGGAATCGCCGCCGGCGCCTACGAGATCCTCGCGGACAACGCCGCCCGCCAGGCGCAGGCCGCGCTGGCCGGGGGCGTCTCCGTGCTGTATCCACAGCTCCCCTGAAAGTCCCCCTGCTGCGATCCCGCATCGGCCGGTGAACGCCGGTGACCGGTGTCGCACTCCGGGGCGTAACGCCCGGCACCCGCCTTCATCGATCCCTCACCAGGTACGTCCACCAAGGAAACGTCATGACAGAGCACCGCAAACACCCGGCTCGGAGCGGCAGCGCCGCCTGGGCCGTGGCCATCACCAGCGTGGCCGGATTTGTCACCGCCCTCGACAACCTGATCGTCACCACCGCCCTCCCCTCCATCCGAAAGGACCTCGGCGGCGGCCTCGAAGACCTCGAATGGACGGTGAGCGCCTACACCCTCACCTTCGCGGTCCTGCTCATGTTCGGCGCCTCCCTGGGCGACCGCTTCGGCCGCCGGCGGATGTTCGCCCTCGGGCTCGCGATCTTCACCACCGCCTCGGCCGGTGCAGCACTCGCGCCCGGCATGGCCGAACTGATCGCCGCGCGTGCCGCACAGGGAGTCGGCGCCGCAATCGTCACGCCACTGACACTCACCCTGCTGTCGGCGGCCGTCCCCGCCGAACGACGCGGCGCGGCCTTCGGTATCTGGGGCGCAGCCAGCGGCATAGCCGTCGCGACCGGACCGCTGATCGGCGGCACGCTCACCGAGCATCTCTCCTGGCAGTGGATCTTCTGGGTGAACGTCCCGATCGGTCTGGCGCTGATCCCGCTCGCCCTGCTCCGGCTGGACGAGAGCCACGGCCCCCACCCGAGCCTGGACCTGCCCGGCACCGTGCTGGCCAGCGGCGGTCTGTTCGGCATCGTCTACGCCCTGGTGCGCGGCAACACCGACGGCTGGACCAGCACCCCGGTTCTGGGCGGCTTCTTCGCGGGCGCAGCCCTGCTCATCGGCTTCGTCCTCTACGAACTGCGCGCCAAGCACCCGATGCTTCCCATGCGCCTCTTCCGCCACCGCTCCTTCAGCGCCATCAATGCCGCCAGTCTGCTGATGTTCCTGGGCATGTTCGGCTCGATCTTCCTGCTCAGCCAGTACCTGCAGACCGTCGGCGGCTACTCGCCGATGGAAGCCGGCGTACGGATGCTGCCCTGGACCGCCATGCCCATGATCGCCGGGCCACTGGCCGGGGTGCTCTCCGACCGCATCGGCGGCGCGCCCGTCGTCACGGTGGGCATGGCTCTGAACGCGGTGGGCCTCGGACTCTGGGCACTGGCCGTCGACGCGCAGGTGTCGTACACCTCGCTGCTGCCGGCACTGATCGTCTGCGGCATCGGCATGGGCATGTTCTTCGCCCCCAGCGCCAACCTCGTCATGAGCACGGTCCGTCCGGAGGAACAAGGGATCGCTTCCGGCGCCAACAACGCGATCCGCGAAGTCGGCGGCGCCATCGGCGTCGCCTCGCTCGCAGCCGTCTTCTCCTCCCAGGGCGGCTACGGGGCCCCCTCGATGTTCGTCGACGGGCTGCGGCCCGCGCTCTGGGTCGGAGCCGGTGCGGTCGCCCTCGCCGCGGCCCTGGCACTGATGATGCCTCGGCAGCGCAACGCCGGTGGCCCGGTCTCGGAGGAGGCTGCGGCCGGTGCCCCGGCCGGAGTCTGAGGCCCGCAAGTCAGGGGCGGCCAGCCACAACCGGCCGGCCGCCCTCGCTTTGCAGACTCGTCTGCCGCACAAGGCGGCACAGTGTCTTCGAGCGCCTTCCGACGGATCGCCTGACAGGCAGTGGTCGTTCGGCCGAAGGGGCTCCGATCCGTCACGTCGACGAGTTCACCGGCTCGTGCCGCCGACCAGGAAGGGCCGCAGGTGCGCCAGCAGTGCATCCGGCTGCTCCTCCGGGATGAAATGGCCGCACTCCGGGATCTCGGCGCCGGTGACGTCGTCGGCGTAGGCCTGCCAGATCTCCATCGTGGGCAGGCGGGCCGGCAGTCCCGCGGAACCCCACACCGCCAGCACCGGCATGGTGAGGCGGCGGCCCGCTGCGGCATCGATGTCGTCGAGCACGATGTCCTGCTCCATGGCCCGGTAGTCGTCGAAGCTCGCACGCATGGCACCAGGACGGGAGAAGGCACGGACATAGCCGTCGATCGCTTCGGGAGTCAGTCCGTGACGGTTGTAGGTCCAGCGCTCGAAGAAGTACTCCAGGTACCCACGGATGTCGTGGCCCACGAGCCGCTCGGGCAGATCTGGCTGCATCTGGAACAGCCAGTGCCAGTACCCGGAAGCGAGTGACGCGTCCAGGCGGCGGAACATCTCCCGGGTCGGCACGATGTCCAGCACAGCCAGCCGCTCCACCTGCTCCGGACGGTCCAGTGCCCAACGGTGCCCGACACGGGCGCCGCGGTCGTGCCCCACGACCGCGGCCTTCTCGAAGCCGAGAGCCTCGACGAGGCCGGCCACGTCGGCGGCCATCCGGCGCTTGTCGTACCCCGTCGTGGGCTTGTCGCTCAGACCGTAGCCACGCAGGTCCGGCGCCACAACGGTGTGGTCGGCGGCGAGTTCCGCCAGCACCGGCCGCCAGCAGTCGGAGGTCTGCGGCCAGCCGTGGAGCAGCACGAGCAGGGGGCCGGATCCCGCTCGGACGTAGTGCAGGCGGACGCCGTCCACCCGGGTCACACCGGTCGTCACCGTCGGCTGTCCCATGGCTGCGCCTCCTCGGCACGAGCTAACCCTCTTAGAGGGTTAAGCTAACGTGCAGAATGGGGGCATGGCAACGGACGACTCGTGGATCTGGGACGGTGGACGGGTCTGCCTGGACTTCGCCAACACCCTCCGCTGCCGATGGCGGGCCACGCCCGAGGAGACGCTTCGCAATCCGGGCGACCTGTCCCTCTGGCTTCAGGAAGCCGGCCTGCTCGCGCCGGGCGGCCCGAACCGCATCGACACCACCGTCCTGACCTCGGGCCGACGACTGCGCGAGGCGGCCGACCGGGCCGTACTCGCGGTCGCCGACGGTCGGCTGCCCTCTCCTGCCGACGTCGCACTACTCAACCGGTCGGCCGCCCAAGCCCCCCGGCCGGCCTTGCAGATCGCCATCACGGACGGACGCCTGGAACCCGCGGGCACCACAAGCCTCACCACCGACCCCCTGGCCGCACTGGCGCTCGTCGCCCAGGACGCCGTCGAACTGCTCCTGTCCCCCGAGATCGGACGCGTACGCGTCTGCGGCGCGGACACATGCGCCTTGCGCTTCCTGGACCGCTCCCCTGCTCACAACCGCCGCTGGTGCTCCATGTCCCGCTGCGGCAACCGCACCAAGGTGCGCCTCCATCAGGCACGCGCCAGGCGGGATCACCCCGCCCCGTAGGGCCTGCGCAGGAGTCCGCGCCCATCTCCCGGTACGAGCGCGCTCAGCTCACTCGGCGGCCTTCAGGCGAAAAGCGGGGCCGGGGACACTCTCGATGTCTTCGGCCCGCACGGAGTGGCCTTGTTCACAGCGGATCTGCACGTCGACGGGTGCGCCGCAGTCGCGGTGGCGCGTCAGCATGGCCGGCCCCTCCGGATCCGCACGGTAACGGTCACCCCACTGCAGGAGCCCCATCACGGCGGGAACGAGATCCATTCCCTTGGGCGTGATCACATACTTCGGCCGGCTCCGCGCGCCTGGTTCCTGATAGGTCTCGGTGGCCAGGATCCCCTCCTCCACGAGCATACGGAGCCGGGCCGAGAGCAGGTTACGAGGACAGCCAAGGACGCGCTCGAAGTCACTGAAGCGGGACGAGCCGTACCAGACCTCACGCAGGATCAGGATCGTCCATTTCTCACCCACGACCTCAAGAGTCCGGCCAATCGAGCAGTTCGACACGTCCCGGTCGAGGCGAGGGTCCATGCCGGCGTCCTGAAGATCTTCGGTCCACGCATCCATGGAGTGATTCTAACCGCATCTGAGTTTACTTTCCTATACTCAGCAAGTAGCGTCATGGCCACCCCACCGACCCGGCTGCACGCACGATGCCGGTCCGTGAAGGAGCGTCACCAGCCAGTGGCTCCGCAACCACCTCGGCACCCGAGCAGTGACCCTGCCCGACCCATCGCATCGACCGCCAAGCAGAACCCACGCGAAGACCACAGAAAAGGCCAGTTGAGATGAAGGCATTCGTCGTCGAGAAGTACGGCAAGGACGGCGTACGCGCCGCAGAGGTGGCGGAGCCCACCGTCGGGGACCGGGATGTCCTGGTCAGAGTGAGCGCCGCCAGCATCAACCCCTTGGACAAATTGGTCCGCAACGGGGAATTCAAGCAGCTTCTGAAGTACAAGCTCCCGTTCACGCTAGGCCATGACGTGGCCGGCGTCGTCACGCAGGTCGGCTCCGCCGTGCGCAGCATCAAGGTCGGCGACGAGGTCTACGCCCGTCCGCGCGACCTGCGGATCGGAGGCTTCGCCGAATTCATCGCCATCGACCAGGACGATGTCGCGCCCAAGCCGGCCTCGCTCACCCTCCAGGAGGCAGCCGCGGTACCGCTGGTGGCCCTGGCCGCATGGCAGATTCTTGTCGACCGCGCTCACGTGAAGCCGGGTCAGAAGGTCCTCATCCACGCCGGTGCCGGCGGCCTCGGCTCTACGGTCATCCAGCTCGCCAAGCACCTCGGCGCGACGGTGGCGACGACCACGGACACGGACACGGAGAAACTGGTCAGGGATCTCGGCGCCGACGTCGTCGTCGACTACACAAAGGAGGACTTCTCGCAGGTACTGTCCGGCTACGACCTGGTGCTGGACTCCCTGGGCGGGGCGAACCTGGAGAAGTCGCTGACCGTGCTGAAGCCCGGCGGACTGGCCATCGGTGTCGTCGGCCCGCCGGACGCCGGTTTCGCCAGGCAGCTCGGCGCCCCCTCGTTCCTGGGCGTGGTCATGAACGCACTCAGCCGCAAGATCCGCAAGCAGGCCAAGGCGCTCGGCGTGCGCTACCAGTTCTTCTTCATGCAGGCCAACGGCTCCCAGCTGCGCAAGCTCGGCGCCCTCTACGAGAGCGGGAAGCTCCGCCCGGTCATCGACCGGACCTTCCCGTTCGACCAGACGCTTGAGGCCATGGCGTACGTCGAACAGGGCCGAACCAAGGCCGGCAAGGTGGTCGTCTCGATGGTGCCGGAGAGCGACTGAGATCAGACCGACCACCGCAGATCTCCCGCAGAGCGAGTGACGCCGCGGCCGGCGACCCCAGGGGACGGCTGCTTCACCGAGAGCCGCCGGTGCAGCCATCTCTGGGCCCCGAGGTGACGCCATACGCTGAGGCCCGGCGTGTCACACGGCTCCACGCCGACCTGACATATGGTCAAGACACCACCCCGACTGCGCAGGGGCTGATTGCGACGGCCGGGCGACGTCGGCCTGCACCGTCAGTGCAGGCC
>NZ_JBHXMA010000071.1:0-38617 GCF_042721035.1 Streptomyces sp. NPDC058464 | reverse complement strand
GTCCCCGCCGGTCCAACACCCCTTAGCGTGCGAGCAGTTCGAGCGTGTCGATCACCCGGTTCGAGAAGCCCCACTCGTTGTCGTACCAGGCGACCACCTTGACGTGGCGGCCGTCGACGCGGGTCAGGGCCGAGTCGAAGACCGACGAGGCCGGGTTGCCGGTGATGTCCGACGACACCAGAGGGTCGTCCGAGTACTCCAGGACACCCGCGAGCGGACCCTCGGCCGCCGCACGGTACGCGGCCAGCACGTCCTCGCGGGTCACGTCACGGGACACGGTCGTGTTGAGCTCCACGATCGAGCCCACCGGGACCGGCACCCGGATCGAGTCGCCCGACAGCTTGCCGTCGAGGTTCGGCAGCACCAGGCCGATCGCCTTGGCGGCGCCCGTCGTGGTCGGCACGATGTTGACCCCGGCGGCACGGGCGCGCCGGGGGTCGCGGTGCGGGCCGTCCTGCAGGTTCTGCTCCTGCGTGTAGGCGTGCACCGTGGTCATGAACCCGTGCTCGATACCGGCGAGTTCGTCGAGGACGGCGGCCAGCGGCGCGAGCGCGTTGGTCGTGCACGAGGCGTTGGAGACGATCGTGTGCAGCTCCGCGTCGTAGGCGGCGGTGTTCACGCCGTACGCCAGCGTCACGTCCGCGCCGTCCGACGGCGCGCTGACCAGCACCTTGCGGGCACCGGCGTCGAGGTGCGCGCGGGCGGCCTTCGCCGAGGTGAAGCGGCCGGTCGACTCCAGCACGATGTCCACGCCGAGGTCGGCCCACGGCAGCTGCGCCGGCTCGCGCTCGGCGAGCACCTTGATGCGCCGCCCGTCGACGACGAGGGTGTCCCCGTCGACGCTCACCGGGCGCCCGAGGCGGCCGGCCGTCGAGTCGAAGGCGAGGAGCCGCGCGAGGGCGGCCGGCTCCGTGAGGTCGTTGACGGCGACGATCTCCAGGCTGCTGTCCCGCTCCAGCAGGGCCCGCAGCACATTGCGTCCGATGCGGCCGAATCCGTTGACGGCGATACGAGTCATGAGTGGTGTGTCCCTTCGCTACGCCACCAGGTTCGCGGCCCGCGCCCGCCCGTGACAGCGGCGAGAACGCCACGGTTCGAAAGGATCCCGCCAGGATCCCGCCGGCCTCACCCGGGCGGCCCTACTCGCCCTTGGTGAAGGTGCGCCGGTAGTCGCTCGGTGTCGTGCCGAGAATCCGCTGGAAGTGCAGCCGCAGGTTCGCCCCGGTGCCGAGGCCGACGTCGTCGGCGATCTGCTCGACGCTCCGTTCCGACCGTTCCAGGAGCTCCCGGGCCAGGTCGATCCGGGCGCGCATCACCCACTGCATCGGCGTGTAACCGGTGTCCTCCACGAACCGCCGCGAGAAGGTCCGCGCCGACACCCCCGCGTGCCGGGCGAGCGCGTCCAGAGTGAGCGGCTCGCCGAGCCGGTGCAGCGCCCACTCGCGGGTCGCGGCGAACCGCTCACCGAGCGGCTCGGGCACACTGCGCGGCACGTACTGCGCCTGACCGCCGCTGCGGTAGGGGGCCGCCACCAGCCGCCGCGCCGCGTGGTTGGAGGCGGCCACGCCCAGGTCGCCGCGCAGGATGTGCAGGCACAGGTCGATTCCCGAGGCCGCGCCGGCCGACGTGAGCACGCTGCCCTCGTCGACGAACAGCACGTTCTCGTCGACCTCGACCAGCGGATGCCGCTCCGCGAGGGCCCGCGTGTAGTGCCAGTGGGTGGTGGCGCGCCGGCCGTCGAGCAGCCCGGTCGCGGCCAGCGCGAAGGCCCCGGTCGAGATGGCGGCCAGCCGGGCGCCCCGCTCGTGCGCGGCGAGCAGGGCGGCCACGACCGCCGGCGGCGGATCCTCCCGGTCCGGGAACCGGTACCCGGGCACGAACACGATCTCCGCCCACTCCAGCGCGTCGAGGCCGTGGGCGACGTGGTACGACAGCCCGTCACCGCCGGCGACCAGACCGGGCGCCGCGCCGCACACCCGCACCTCGTACGGCATGCTCGCCCGGGTCGTGAACACCTGCGCCGGGATACCGACGTCGAGGGGCTTCGCCCCCTCCAGCACAAGGACGGCGACGCGATGCAGGCGGACGGGAGGCACATCGAACAGGGTACGAGCACCGGCCCCGGGCCCGGCGCGCACCGCCCACCGGCCTCGGCACCCGTTCGGGTGGCGGCCCGCGGGGGACGATTGCGGCCGGCCGCCGGCACCGGATGATGGAGCCATGTCTGGAGCGGACGCAGAGGTGCCGGTACTGATCGTCGGCGGGGGACCGGTCGGGCTCACCGCGCGGGCGCTGCTGGCGCGCTGGGGTGTGCCGGCCCTGCTGGTCGAGAAGCACCGGGAGCTGTCCCCGTTTCCCCGGTCCCGCCTGGTCAACGTGCGGTCCATGGAGATCTTCCGGCAGCTCGGGATCGCCGCCGGGGTGGCGGCGGACGCGTTCGCACCCGAGTACGGCCGGGTGCGCTTCCGGGACACCCTGTACGACCCCGACTTCGCCACCGCCGCGATGGTCGGGGTGCGCGCCCCGGTCGCCGAGAGCCCGGTCGTCGGCGTGGTCACCTCGCAGGACCGGCTGGAGCCCACCCTGCTCGCCGCCGCCGGGGGAGAGGTGCGGTTCGGGACCGAGCTCGTCGACCTGGAAGAGGACGCGGAGGGCGTCCTCGCCGTGCTCGCCGACGGCGCGGACGGCGCGCGGACCCGCGTCCGGGCCCGGTACGTGGTCGCCGCCGACGGCGCGAACTCCACCGCCCGCGAGCGGCTGGGCATCGCCACCACCGGCCCCGGAGCGCTCGGCGACTACACCACCGTCGTGTTCGACGCCGACCTGACCCGCTGGTGCGCGGACCAGCCCGCCGGGGTCTACTTCACCGCGTTCGGCACCTTCACCCCGCTCTACCCGGAGGGCGGCTGGGCCTGGTTCGGCGCCACGCCCGACGGCAACGGGCAGACCGACTGGTCCGGCCGCGTCTCGCACGCGCTCGGCCCCGGCGCCGATGTGCAGGCCGACGTGGTGCGGGTCCAGCACTGGTCGATGACCGCGTACGTCGCCGAGCGCTTCGGCCGGGGCCGGGTGCTGCTGGCCGGCGACGCCGCGCACGCCGTCCCGCCGATCGGCGGCCTCGGCATGAACGCCGGCGTCGCGGACGCGCACAACCTGTCCTGGAAACTGGCCGGCGTGCTCCAGGGCTGGGCGGAACCCGCCCTGTTGGGGACGTACGAGACCGAACGGCGGCCGGTGGCCCACGAGACCCTCCGCCAGGCGGTCGCCAACACCCACCTCCTGCTCCAGGTGCAGGACCTGCGCAAGGAGCAGCTCCGCAGCGGCTCGTCGGCGCAGGTCGAACTGCCCTGGTCGGAGCGGTACTTCGCACAGCTCGGCCTGGTGCTCGGCACGGCGTACGACTCCGCCGCCGTCCTCGGGCATGACGGCGCCCCGGCCGAGGCCGCCGGCACCGAGTACGTGCCCACCGCGGCGCCGGGCCACCGCATGCCCCACCACTGGCTCACCCCCGGCCGCTCCACCCTCGACGCGTGCGGCGAGTGGTTCACCGTGCTCACCCCGGACCCCGGCCGCTGGCGGCAACAGGCCACCGGGCCATGGCCGTTGCGCGTCGAACCGCTGCCCGGCGAACCCGCCGAGGCCTACGGCCTGAGCCCGCACGGCGGCGCGGTCCTCGTCCGCCCCGACGGCCACATCGCCGCCCGCTGGGCCGACCCGCCGCCGGCCGGCTCGGCCCTCCACGACGTCCTGAGCGCCGTCACGTCGTGCGCGGCGGGGCCGTGCTGTCCCTGATCACCAGGCGGGCCGGGACGAGGTCGGTGCCGGGCCGGGAGTCGTCGCCGGTGCGGATCCGGCGCAGGACGCCCTCCACACAGCGGCGGCCGACCTCCGCGAAGTCCTGGTGCACGGTGGTGAGGGGCGGGATGAAGAACGCCGCGTCCGGGGTGTCGTCGAAGCCCACCACACTGATGTCCGCCGGGACGGACCGGCCCCGTTCGTGGAAGGCCCGCAGCAGGCCCAGGGCCATCTGGTCGTTGGCCGCGAACACGGCGGTGCAGTCCGCCTCTTCGGCGAGCGCCAGCCCGGCCGCGTAACCGGACTCGGCCGACCAGTCGCCGCGCCGGGGCGCCGGAACCGGACACCCCGCCTCCGCCAGCTCCGCCCGCCAGGCCTGGGCACGGCGCTGGGCCGCGTACGAGGACTCGGGGCCCGCCACGTGCCACACCGTCCGGTGCCCCAGGTCCAGCAGGTGCCGTACGGCCCGGCGCGCGCCGTCGGCCTGGTCGGTGTCGACCACGCCGTAGCGGTCCCCGGCGTCCGAGTCCACGACCACCACATGGACACCGGGCGGCAGTTGCACGGTGGCCGAGTCGAGCAGATGGATCTCCATGATGACGATGACGGCGTCCACCGCCAGCTCGCCCATCCGCGTGAAGGCGCCCAGCACGTTGTCCTGCGTGGCCACGTCGATGGGGATGAGGGTGATCGCGTACCCCTCGGCGGCGGCATGCGTGGCGATCGCCTCCACGGTGCGGCTGCTGCCCGTGGAGGACAGGCTGAACAGGATCACGCCGATGGTGTGGAACCGGCCGTAACGCAGCGCGCGCGCCGCGCTGTTGGGCCGGTAGCCGAGCTCCCGCATCGCGGCCAGCACCTGCTCCCGGGTGGAAGCGATCACCCCGGGATGCCCGTTGGAGACCCGCGAGACCGTCTGCGAGGAGACACCGGCGAGTTGGGCGACGTCCGCCATGGAGACCCGCTGCTTGCGGCGCCCGCCGGGCACCCCCGCCGCGCCGCGCCGCGCACCGCCCGCGGCCGGTGCGACCTGCTGCTCCGGCCCGTTCAGGTCCATCGCCTCACCCCTCAAGTCTCCTTCGCACACCGGATGTTACGGAGCGGGAAACCTTGACGGCCGCTGGGGCGGATGCCACGATTCCGACGCTTTCGAGTTTACGTAAACATCGCCGCGTGACCAGCCCCGACGGAGATCCCGTCGGCACGGTCGCCGAGGCGATGTTCACGTGAACATGCCGCGTCGATGTTTACGTAAACACGCGGTCGGGCCGCCAGCCCGTGCGTCGAGCCGCCGTCTTCCGAAAGGGCACGTTGATGCGCAAGACCCCCGCCAGCACCCGGATCACCCCCCGCACCCGAGCCGCCCTCGCGGCGGTCGCGGTCGCCGCGGTCGGCGCCACCACCCTCACCGGCGGCCCCGCCTCGGCCTCCGCCGCCGTACCGGGCCACGGCACCAGTCAGTTCAAGGGCGTCAACTGGGCCGACCCGCGCGACAACTACGCCGACGACCCCGTGGTCCTGTCCGGCCTGTCGCTCTCCGACAGCTACGCCCAGACCTACGCCAAGGCGACCCGGGTGATCGCGGCCTTCCGCGCCAACCTCGGCGCCAACACCGTACGGCTGCCCATCAACCCGTACACGGTGAACGGCTCCTACTGGAAGTCGTACCGCGGGGTCATCGACGCGGCCTCCGCGCAGGGATTCAAGGTGATCGTCTCCTACTGGGAGGGCACCGGCGCCAACAAGGACGGCTTCATCGACGACGAGGCCACCTACTGGCCCATGTGGGACACCGTAGTGAAGGCCTACCGGCACGACCCGCACGTCTACTTCGAGCCGATGAACGAGCCGCACGGCTACACCGACGCCGAATGGGCCGACCTCGCCGCGAAGTGGCTGGCGACCTACCCGTCCGTGCCGCACGACCGCGTCTTCGTCAGCGGCGCCGGCTACAACGACCACGTCACCACCGTCTGCGCCGACCCGCGCCTGAAGGGCACCTACCTCTCCCTCCACCACTACGGCTTCTGGAAGAGCTACGCGACCTACGACCAGTGGGTGGCCGACCTCAAGGAGCGGCTCGGCGACTGCGCCAACCGCACGGTCGCCGACGAGTTCGGCGCCCCCATGACCACGGGCCTCGACTACGACAAGCCCGCTCCCGACGACAACTCCGTCAACTTCATCCAGGCCGACACCGACACGTTCCGCAAGCTCGGCATGGGCTCGGTGTACTGGCCGGGCCTGCGCACCGACGACACGTACTCCATCCAGAAGCTGATCGGCGACGCGTCCCGCCCCTGGCTGGCCACCACCAACCAGTCCGGCGCCGACCGCCTCGCCTGGGCCTGGGGCCGCGGCAGGCCGGTCAACGGCTGACCGACTCCACGGCGGCCGGGGTGCCCCTAGGACACACCCCGGCCGCCGTGAAGCAGGCGGCTCGACAGCGCTCCGAAAGGGGCGCGGGGAACTGCGCGACCAGCCACGACGGCGCTGCAGACGAAAGTCGGCGCATCGCGGGTGAAGGAGGCGAGGCACTCAAGGCTCCCGTGCGCACGCCTACGGCTGAAGACGCCGCACATACGTCAGCGCCGGCCGACCGTTCAGCCGTGTCTCACCGGTCACCGTGAACCCGGTCCGGGCCAGGACCGCCCGCGACGCCGCGTTGCGGAGGGCGGCGGCGGCCCGCAGGGTGGTGAGTCCGTAGGTGTCGACGGCGCGTCGGCACACCTCCCGTACACCCCAGGTGGCGAGGCCCCGCCCGGCGGCCCGCTCCGCGATCCGGTACCCCAGGTCGGCGGCGCCGTCCTCGACGTCGATCAGATTGACCCGCCCCAGCACCTCGCCGGCCGGGTCGACCAGCACATGGAAGTAGCAGATACCGGCCTCCTGCTCGGCCAGCAGCGACCGGTGCCGCTCGTCGAACCGGGCGAAGTACTCGTCGCCGCGGTCAGGGATGGCCGCCGCGAAATAGGCGCGGTTCTCCAACTCGAAGGCGAGCACTGCCGGGGCGTGATCCGGGCGGAGCAACTGGAGTTCGGGCATGGGGAGGACGGTAGGCAGCCCGGGCGTCAGCCCGCCAGCGCATTAGGACTTGCGCAGGTCCTTCACCCGGCGGATCTTGCCGACCGAGCGCTCCAGCGTCTCCGGTTCGACGACGGCGACCTCCACGGAGACCCCGACGCCGTCCTTGACGCCCTGGGCGATGGTCCGGACGGCGGCCTCACGGTCGGCGGGGCCGGCGTCGGGCCGCGCCTCCACCCGGACCGTCATGTGGTCCATCCGCCCGCGTCGGCTGATCTGGATCTGGAAGTGCGGGGCCACTCCCGGCGTCCGCAGCACGATCTCCTCCACCTGGCTGGGGAAGACGTTCACGCCCCGCAGGATGATCATGTCGTCGCTGCGGCCGGTGATCTTCTCGATCCGGCGGAACCCGGGACGTGCCGTGCCCGGCAGCAGCCGGGTCAGGTCCCTGGTGCGGTACCGGATGATCGGCAGGGCCTCCTTCGTCAGCGAGGTGAAGACCAGCTCGCCGCTCTCGCCCTCGGCCAGCACCTCGTCGCCCAGCGGGTCCACGACCTCCGGGTAGAAGTGGTCCTCCCAGACGTGCAGCCCGTCCTTGGTCTCCACGCACTCCTGCGCGACCCCGGGGCCGATGACCTCGGACAGGCCGTATATGTCGACCGCGTGGATGTCCAGGCGCTCCTCGATCTCGCGGCGCATCTCCTCCGTCCACGGTTCGGCGCCGAAGATGCCGACCTTCAGGGAGGTGGAGCGCGGATCGACGCCCTGGCGCTCGAACTCGTCGAGCAGGGTCAGCATGTAGGAGGGCGTGACCATGATGATCTCGGGCCGGAAGTCCTGGATGATCTGCACCTGGCGCGCGGTCATGCCGCCGGAGGCGGGGATCACCGTGCAGCCGGCGCGTTCGGCGCCGTAGTGGGCGCCCAGGCCGCCGGTGAACAGGCCGTAGCCGTAGGAGACATGGACCTTGTGCCCCGGGCGGCCGCCGGCGGCCCGGATGGAACGGGCGACGACGTCCGCCCACATCGACAGGTCGTTCTCCGTGTAACCGACCACGGTGGGCCGGCCGGTGGTGCCGCTGGAGGCGTGCACGCGCCGCACCTCGGACATCGGCACGGCGAACATGCCGAAGGGGTAGGTGTCCCGCAGGTCCGCCTTGGTCGTGAAGGGGAAGCGGGCGAGGTCCGCGAGGGTGTGGCAGTCGTCCGGGCGCACGCCGGCCGCGTCGAACTTCTTGCGGTACAGCTCCACGTTGTCGTACGCGTGCCGCAGCGTCGTGCGCAGCCTGGTGAGCTGGAGCGCCCGGACCTCCTCGCGGGACATCCGCTCGGCCTCGTCCAGCAGTGCCTCGGGGAGCGGCTCTCCCCGGCGGGTGCCCCTGGGCTCGGACACGGTCACTTCGCTGCTCATCGCGGCTCCTCATTCTGCGTGCGGAGCGTGCGACTGCGGCCGCGGAACTCCGCGATCACCTCGTCGCCGCGCACGACACTCACGTCGTAGACACCGCTGCGGCCGAACCGGACGCGCTCCCGCGCGGTGGCGACCAGCACGTCGCCCTCGTAGGCGGGCGCGACGAAGTCGATGTCGGCTCCGGCGGCGACGGTCACCGGCCCGTGGCTGTTGCAGGCACAGGCGAAGGCCGTGTCGGCGAGCAGGAAGACATGCCCGCCGTGGGCGATCCGGTCTCCGTTGACCTGCGAGGCGGTCACGGTCATCCGCAGCACGGCCGTCCCCTCGCCGTGCTCCAGCAACTCGATCCCCAGCCGCCTGGACGCCTCGTCCGCGGCGAACATCGTCTCGACGGGGCCAGGTGTCGTCCCGGGTACCTGGGTCGTCATTTCCACCACCTTGTGAACCGACCGAACATTCGGTTAGCGTGCGGCGTGGTCAAGTAATCCAGCAACACACCTGCATGTCAAGAGGTGGGAAAGCGGGCCGCGGACGTGCCCGTGTCACCCCGTCCGACCCCCCTTCGCCACCGGCCGCCGCGCCGCCCCGCGGCCGCGGCGGACCGTGCACCCCGAAGCCGAGGAGACCGCCCGATGCCCGACGTCTACCTGATCGACGGGGCCCGCACCCCGCAGGGCCGCTACGGCGGCGCCCTGGCCGCCGTACGGCCCGACGACCTGGCCGCTCTGGTCGTCGGCGAGGCCGTCCGGCGCTCCGGTGTCCCCGGTGAGGCCGTGGACGAGGTCGTCCTGGGAGCAGCCAACCAGGCGGGCGAGGACAACCGGGACGTGGCCAGGATGGCGGTGCTGCTCGCCGGACTGCCGCACACCGTGCCCGGCTACACCGTCAACCGCCTGTGCGCCTCGGGCCTCACCGCCGTCGCCTCGGCCGCCCAGACGATCCGCGCAGGCGAGGCGGACCTCGTGGTCGCCGGGGGAGTGGAGTCCATGACCCGGGCGCCCTGGGTGATGGAGAAGCCCGGCACCCCATGGGCCAAACCCGGGCAGGTCCACGACACGGCACTCGGCTGGCGGTTCACCAACCCGCGCTTCACCGCTGCCGACCGCGCCGTGCCCGAGGATGCCGGCCCCGAGGCGGTCAGGGTCACGCTCTCCATGGGCGAGACCGCGGAGGAGGTCGCCGCCCTCGACGGCATCACCCGTGCCGACTCCGACGCCTTCGCGCTGCGCAGCCACCAGCGGGCCGTGGCCGCCCAGGAGGCGGGCCGCTTCGACCGCGAGATCGTGCCCGTCCCGGTGCGCGACGGCGAGGTCACCCGGGACGAGGGCCCCCGTCCCTCCACCACCCTGGAGAAGCTGGGCTCCCTGCGTACCGTCTTCCGCGCGGACGGTGTCGTCACGGCGGGCTCGTCCTCGCCGCTGTCCGACGGTGCGGCCGCCCTGGTGGTCGCGAGTGCCGAGGCTGTCGAGCGGTACGGCCTCACCCCGCGGGCCCGGATCGTCGCCTCGGCCTCCGCCGGTGTCCAGCCCCACCTCATGGGTCTCGGCCCGGTCCCCGCCACCGAGAAGGCCCTGGCCCGCGCCGGCTGGCAGACCGGCGACCTGGACGCCGTGGAGCTCAACGAGGCCTTCGCCGTCCAGGCGCTGGCGGTGATCCGCCGCCTCAAGCTCGACGAGGACAAGGTCAACGCGGACGGCGGGGCCATCGCCCTCGGCCATCCGCTCGGCTGCTCCGGCGCCCGCATCCTGCTCACCCTCCTGGGCCGCCTCGAACGGGAGAACGGCCGCCGCGGCCTGGCCACGCTCTGCGTCGGCGTGGGCCAGGGCGTCGCGCTTCTCGTGGAGCGGGTGTGACCATGTCGTACGAGACCCTGCTGGTGGCGGAGCGTGCCGACCGGGTCGTCGTCACCCTGCACCGGCCCGAGGCCCGCAACGCCATCAGCGGCCGGATGATCAGCGAACTGCACCAGGTCTGCGAGCGGTTGGAGCGGGATCCCAAGCTGCTGCTCCTGACCGGCCACGGCGGGGTCTTCGCGGGCGGCGCCGACATCGCCGAACTGCTGGAGCGCGGCCGGGACCAGGCGCTGCAGGGCATCAACAGCCGCCTGTTCGAACGCGTCCGGCGGCTGCCCATGCCCACCCTGGCCGCCGTCGAGGGCTGGGCCCTGGGCGGCGGGGCCGAGCTGGCGTACGCCTGCGACCTGCGGATCGCCGGTCCCCGTGCCGTCTTCGGCAATCCCGAGCCCGGTCTCGGCATCCTCGCGGCGGCCGGCGCCTGCTGGCGGCTGCCGGAACTGGTCGGCGAGTCGGTGGCCAAGCAGATCCTGCTCGCCGGCCGCAATCTCGACGCGCCGGCCGCGCTCGCTGCGGGCCTGGTCATCGACGTCGTCCCCGCCGAGGAACTGCTGACGGCGGCCCACGCGCTGCTCGACCGGATGGCACGGTCCTCGGCCACGGCCCTGCGGCTGACGAAGCTCGTCGTCGACTCGCCCGGCGCCCACCCCGTCGCGGACGACCTGGCACAGGCGGTGCTCTTCGAGGGGCAGGACAAGAGGGAGCGCATGACGCGCTTCCTGGAGAAGAACGCGGAGAACAGGAGGAGCCGCGCATGACATCGGCACCCAGGACGGTCGCCGTCGTCGGCGGCGGCCGCATGGGCGCGGGGATCGCCCAGTCCTTCGCCACCGCAGGCGCGGCCGTCACCGTCGTGGAGAGCGGGGCGGAGGCCGCTGCGGCGGCGCTGGACCGGATCGGCGGGAGTCTGCGGCGGGCCGCGGAGCGGGGCCATCTGGCCGAGGCCGCGGAACAGGTGGCCGGCCGGGTGACCGCCGTACCCACGGTGGCGGACCTGCCACCGGAGACCGAGCTGGTCGTGGAGGCCGTCCCCGAGGACGCGGCGCTCAAGGCCCGCCTCCTGAAGGCCGCCGAGGACGCCGTGGGCGACACCACCGTGCTGGCCACCAACACCAGCTCCCTGTCGGTGACCGACCTGGCCGCCGTGCTCCGGCGCCCGGACCGTTTCCTCGGGATGCACTTCTTCAACCCGGTGCCCGCCTCCGCCCTCGTCGAGATCGTCGTCGCCCCCGGCACCGCCCCGCACACCGTCGAGGCCGCCCTGGAGTGGACCAGGGCGCTGGGCAAGCAGGACGTGGTGGTGAGGGACTCGCCCGGCTTCGCCAGCAGCCGGCTCGGGCTGGCCCTGGGGCTGGAGGCGATCCGCATGGTCGAGGAGGGCGTCGCCGCACCCGAGGCCATCGACGACGCCATGCGGCTCGGCTACAAACACCCCATGGGCCCACTGCGCCTGACCGACCTGGTCGGACTCGACGTACGGCTCGCCATCGCCGAGTACCTGCACGCGACCCTCGGCGACCGCTTCGCCCCGCCGCAGCTGCTGCGCGACAAGGTGGCCCGCGGCGAACTCGGACACAAGACGGGTCAGGGCTTCTACGCATGGTGACCGTGGCGGGCCGCGGTGCCTCCCCGGGGTACCCGGCAGCCGTGCCGCTCGGCGCACTGATCGGCGCAGACCCTTGCCAGACCGGGGAGGGCGCACCTTATGATGAACCGAACGAATGGTCGGTTGGGAGTTGGTGGAGATGACAGAAGCGGCCGGACGGGACGCCGAGCACGATCTGGAGTCCCGTTTCGAGGCGACGATCTCGCGTGACCAGCGGATCGAGCCGCGCGACTGGATGCCGGACGGCTACCGCAGGACGCTGATCCGGCAGATCGCCCAGCACGCGCACTCGGAGATCATCGGCATGCAGCCGGAGGGCGAGTGGATCACCCGGGCGCCCTCGCTGCGCCGCAAGGCGATCCTGTTCGCCAAGGTCCAGGACGAGGCCGGCCACGGCCTGTACCTGTACTCGGCCGCCGAGACCCTGGGCATCGACCGCGCGGACCTCACCCAGCGCCTGCTCGAAGGCCGCCAGAAGTACTCGTCGATCTTCAACTACCCGACGCTCAGCTACGCGGACGTCGGTGTCATCGGCTGGTTCGTCGACGGCGCGGCCATCTGCAACCAGGTGCCGCTGTGCCGCAGCTCCTACGGCCCCTACGCGCGGGCGATGGTGCGGATCTGCAAGGAGGAGTCCTTCCACCAGCGGCAGGGCTACGAACTGCTGATGACCATGATGCGCGGCACCGACGCCCAGCGGGAGATGGTGCAGGACGCCGTGGACCGCTGGTGGTGGCCCTCCCTGATGATGTTCGGCCCGCCCGACGACGACTCGCCCAACTCCGCCCAGTCGATGGCCTGGAAGATCAAGCGGCACAGCAACGACGAACTGCGCCGTCGCTTCGTCGACATGACCGTGCCGCAGGCCGCCAAGCTCGGCGTGACCCTGCCCGACCCCGAGCTGCGCTGGAACGAGGAGCGCGGCCACCACGACTTCGGCACCCCCGACTTCTCCGAGCTGAAGGAAGTCATCAGCGGCAACGGCCCGTGCAACGCGGAGCGGATGGAGCGCCGGCGGGCCGCCCACGAGGAAGGTGCCTGGGTGCGTGCGGCCGCCAGTGCCCACGCCGCCAAGCAGGCCGCCCGCGCCCGCGAGGAGGCAGTGGCATGAGCGACTCCGAGAACTGGCCCCTGTACGAGATCTTCATCCGCGGCAAGCGCGGCCTCAACCACGTCCACGTCGGCTCGCTGCACGCGGCCGACGACGAGATGGCCCTCACGCACGCCCGTGACCTGTACACCCGGCGCAACGAGGGCGTCAGCATCTGGGCCGTGCGCTCCGAGCACATCGCCGCCTCCACCCGGGACGAGAAGGACCCCTTCTTCGCCCCCAGCGCCGACAAGGTCTACCGGCACCCGACCTTCTACGACATCCCCGACGATGTCCCGCACATCTAGGAGCCGGTGATGAGCGACGACCACGTCTACCTGAGCCTGGCCGAGGGGCACGACGACAGCGACGCGCGCTGGGCGTTCGGCACCGGCTTCGAGGATCCGCTGCACGGCGTCGACACCGCCGTCCCCGAGGGCATCGACGCCGCCGCACTGGCCGCCGGTTGCCTGGCGCTCGGCGACGACGCCCTGGTCCTGGCCCAGCGGCTCGCCGAATGGGTCACCCGCGCCCCCGAACTGGAGGAGGAGGTCGCGCTGGCCAACATCGGCCTCGACCTGCTCGGCCAGGCCCGCCTGCTCTACTCCCGCGCCGGCCAGACCGACGGCACCGGCCGCACGGAGGACGCCTACGCCTACTTCCGGGACGCCGCCGACTTCCGCAACGTACGCCTCGTCGAACTCCCCAACGGCGACTTCGCCTTCTCCGTGCTGCGGCTCCTGGTGTTCGCCAGCTGGCGGCTCGCCCACTTCACCGAACTGGCCGCCGCGCCCGACCCGGTGCTCGCGGCGATCGCCGCCAAGGGTGTCAAGGAGCTCACCTACCACCGGCAGTACGCCGCCGAGTGGGTCGTACGCCTCGGCGACGGCACCGAGGAGTCGCACGCGCGGATGCTGACGGCCCTGGAGGCGCAGGCCCCGTACTGGGAGGAACTCTTCGCCGCGCAGGACGTGCGCGACGCGGTGCTGGCGGATCTCCACCAGGTCCTCGACGCGGCCGGACTCCCCGTGCCGGCCGTCCCGGCGCTGCCCGGCCAGGGTCGCGAAGGCGAGCACACCGACCATCTCGTCCCACTCCTCTCCGAGTTGCAGAGCGTGGCCCGCGCCCACCCGGAGGCGACATGGTGACCGTCCTGACCGACGCCCGGCGGGCCCGGCACATCGCCGAACAGGTGCCCGACCCGGAACTTCCCATGCTCACCCTCGCCGACCTCGGCGTGCTGCGGGACGTCAGCGTCGAGCCGGACGGCACGGTGGTCGCCGACCTCACCCCGACCTACTCGGGCTGCCCCGCCATGGCCGAGATGCGCGCCGGGGTCGCCGCCCGCCTGCGGGACGCCGGCTTCGGCCGCGTGCAGATCCGCACGGTCCTCGACCCGCCGTGGACCAGCGACTGGATCACCCCCGAGGGTCGCCGCAAACTCGCCGACCACGGCATCGCACCGCCCAACACCGCGCCCCGGCGACCCGCGGGGCCCGTCCCGCTGGACCTGTCGCCGACCCGGCGCACGGTTGCGTGTCCCCGCTGCGGATCGGCCGCCACCGAGGAGACCTCCCGGTTCGCGGCCACCTCCTGCAAGGCGCTGTGGCGCTGCCTCAGCTGCCAGGAGCCGTTCGAGTACGTCAAGGAGATCTGATGGCAGAGCTGACGGCACCGACCGCCGGTGCCCCCGCGACGACAGCCCGCCGGCGCCGCCCTGCCTTCCATCCCCTGCGCGTCGCCGCCGTCCAGCCCCTGTGTGAGGACGCGGTGGCGGTCACCTTCGACATCCCCGCCGCCCTCGCGGAGGAGTTCGTCTTCGGCCCCGGCCAGTCGCTCACCCTCCGCCGCGAGGTCGACGGACGCGACGAGCGGCGCTCCTACTCGATCTGCTCGCCGGCCGGCACCGCGCCCCGCATCGGCGTCCGCGAGGTGCCCGGCGGACTCTTCTCCTCCTGGCTGGTCCACGAGGTACGCCCGGGCGACACCGTCGAGGTGATGGCGCCCACCGGAGCCTTCACCCCCGACCTCACGGTCCCCGGCCACCACGTGCTCATCGCGGCCGGCTCGGGCATCACCCCCATGATGTCCATCGCCGAGTCGGTCCTGGCCGCCGACGACCGCTCGAAGGTGACGCTGTTCTACGGCAACCGGCGCACCGACACCGTGATGTTCGCCGACGAGCTGGCCGACCTGAAGGACGAGTACCGCACCCGCTTCCACCTCGCCCATGTCCTCTCCCGCGAACCCCGCGAGGCCGAGCTCCTCTCCGGCCGCCTGGACGGCGACCGCCTCGGCGCGCTCGTCGACGGCCTGGTCGACGTCGAGGGCGCCGACCACTGGTGGCTGTGCGGCCCGCACGGCATGGTCCTCGACGCGCAGAAGGTGCTCGCGGAACTGAGCGTGCCCGCCGACCGGATCCACCAGGAACTCTTCTTCGCCGACGAGCCGATCGAGCCCGTCCGCCACGAGGAGGCGGTGGCGACCGGTCCGGCCAGCGAGGTCACCGTCATCCTGGACGGCCGCTCCACCACCGCACGGCTCCCGCGCGGGCGCACCATCCTCGACTCCGCCGCCCGCGTCCGCCCGGACCTCCCGTTCGCCTGCAAGGGAGGCGTCTGCGGAACCTGCCGGGCCCGCATCACGGACGGCGAGGCCGACATGCGCCGCAACTACGCCCTGGAACCCGCCGAGGTGGACGCCGGCTACGTCCTGACCTGCCAGTCGTACCCGGTCTCCGAGTCGCTGACGGTCGACTACGACAGCTGACCGGCCCCGGCGCGCCGTGCCGCGAAGGGACGCAAATCCGTCGCGCCGCGCGCGTGCGGGCCGTTAACCTCCGCGGGACGCAGCCGGACGGCTGCCCGCGAAGGGAGCCAGGCATGGGGACCGGACGACTGGGCCTGCTGCTGGACCAGTTCGACATCACCAGGGAGCGGGCCCAGGTGCGACTCACCGGGCTCGGCGACGAGGAGTACCTGTGGGAGCCGGTCCCCGGCTCCTGGTCGATCCGGCGCCGGGCGGAGGCGACGACACCCCGGGCGTACGGTCCCGGTGACTGGGTGCTCGACCTGGGCGCCCCGGACATCCCGGCCGGCGAGTACGCCGAGGTCGCCCGGCAGGCCGCCGCCGGCATGACCGTCGCCAAGATCGCCGACGACTGGAGCGTGAGCGTCGAACGGGTCGAGCAGATCCTCGACCACACGGGCCCGCCGGAGCCCGACCGGACCGCGGTGACGACGATCGCGTGGCGGCTGGGGCATCTGCACTCGGGCTTCGCGGGCGGGCGGGAGTGGACTTTCGGCGCACGCCGCCGGGACCCGAGGCAGATGGTCGACTTCACCCCGAGCGCCGCCCTGGCCCTCGACCGGTTCTGGGCGGACGTGGACCGCTGGCGCGACAGCGTCGCCGAGGTCACCGACGAGCAGCTCGACACCGTCGGCTTCTCCCAGTACCCGTACGGGTCCGATCCCGACGATCCCTTCGTCGACGTACTGTGGGGCACCAACCTCGAGTTCATCCACCACATGGCGGAGATCGCCCTGCTCCGCGACCTGTGGCAGGCCCGCGGCTCCTCCCGCGCCTAGTCCTGCGGTGGCGCCGGCCGCACCAGGCCCATCACCTGTTCCACCAGCTCGTTGCTGAGGCTGGGCGTCGTCAGCGGAAGGTCGTCCGGGCGTTGCCGGAGGCCGTTCAGGACGATCTCGATGTACCGGCGCCAGATGTCGGGCCGCCGGCCCTGGGTGAACTGGGCGGCGGCGCCGAGCATCTGCTGGATGACGGGGATGTCGGAGGCGGTCACCTCCGGCCGCAGCTGCCCGCTGTCCTGGGCCCGCCGGATCAGCGCCTCCAGGTAGGGGAGCAGGCCCCCGCGGGCCGTCTCGAAGGGCTCGGAACTGTGGCTCCCCAGCACGATGACCTCGTGCAGGCCGCGGTTCTCGGCGAGATCGGCCGTCATCGTCATGAGGAAGTCGACGAGCCCCTGCCACGGATCGGGATGGGCGAGGGCCTGCTCCGCGGACTCCTGCCGCATCGCCAGGTCCTGCTCGAACACGGCCCGTACCAGAGCCTCCTTGGTGGGGAAGCGGCGGTACATCGTGCCGACGCCGACCCCGGCGTGCTTGGCCACGTCGTCCAGGGTCACTCCCAGACCCCGGCGGCCGAAGACCTCCCGCGCCGCCAGCACGATCCGTTCCCGGTTGCGGGCGGCGTCGCGCCGCAACGGACGCTCGCCGTCCTTCGACGTGCTCTCCTGGGAACCCTCGGCCATGGGCACATCGTAGCCCTGTGGATCATGCATGCCGAGGGGCTGCCGCCCGGGCGGCGGGAAGCGGGGCCCGCCGCCCCCCGGTACGGCCGCCCGGTCAGGAACCGCCGCGCTCGCGCGGGATCCTCTGACCGGCCTCGACCGCCACCGGCAGCCGGTTCCCGGCCGGCGGCAGCGGGCAGGTGGCCAGGTCCGTGTAGGCGCACGGCAGGTTCGCGGCGCGGTTGAAGTCCAGGACCACCGTGCCGTCGGCGGCGGGCGGTTCGACGGTCAGGACGCGGTTGGCGGCGTAGGTGGTGACCCCGGAGGTCGCGTCGGTGAACAACACCGTCAGCCCGCCGGGAGCGCGTCCCGGGAACGCGGTCAGGGACAGCTGCCGCCCCTCCAGCTCGAACTCGACCCGTCCCGGGGCGTCGTACACGTGCTCGAGGCCCTCCACCGCCGCGCCCACGGTGGTCGGCCGCGGCTCGTCGAAGGGGACGTACCGGCCCGTCACGGCCCAGCGCGGGTCGGGGGCGTAGGCGGGCGTTCCGGTGAACGCGGTGCGCAGCGGGGCGTCCGGGTGCCGGGGGCGCACGATGTCGTTGCCGCCGCGCTTGGCGACCTCGATGACGGCGTCGCCCCAGACCGCGTCGACGCCGCTGCGCTCGGCCAGCACGCCGAAGCGGTGTTCGCCCCGCACCGGCGTTCCGTCGACGACCAGTTCCTCCCCTTCGTCCAGGGTGACGACGACCCCGTCGGGGCCGGTGCGCCAGGCGCCGGGAGCGTCGGGGAAGCGCTGCGGCCGGTCGTCGAGCCAGTGCAGACCGGTGATGGCCAGGAACCCGTGCGGGGCGGAGATCCGGTCCTCCTGGGCGCGGTGCCAGTCCAGCCAGCTCTCGGTGAAGACCTGCGAATCCGTCGTGGTGGCCTCAGTCGTCATGCGTCCTCTTTCGTCGGGCGAGGCTCTTCAACTGCCGTGCCAGTCAGAACGGGGGTGGGCGAACCCGCATTCCGGTCCACGTGTGACGGCTTCTTGTCAGTCGTGTGACACGGGACCCGGCCGCGGTCCGGCCGCTCAGGACGCCGGCCCCCAGGAGCTGTCGCTCGGGTGTGCCGTGCCGGGGGACGTCAGCGGCAGGTTGACGAACGACGCGGCGTCCGCCGACCGCTCGACCGTGTACACACCGCCGGCCAGGTCGGTCAGTTGCCGCGGAGTGGGGGAGACGGGGTAGTGGAAGTCGGCCGGCGGCCCGCTCGTGAGGGAGACCCGGATGCGGTACCCGGCGGGGATCCTCGTGAGGCTGCGCGGTCGCGGTGGCCGTCTGTCCCGCGGCCACCAGCGCCAGCGCGGCCGAACCGCCGGTCAGCGCCGAGACGGTGGGAGAGGACCTGAACCGGTAACGGGCCTTGCTCTTCGTCATGCGGGTTCCTTGGGGTGGGGGATCTCCGTCTGAGCCGCACCACGGCCATGAGTCATCGGCCGAATGGTCGGTAGTCTGGGAAGCGCCCGCAGGGGCTGTCAAGGTCGGCGAAGAGGGGAGAAGTGCGGCCCTCCGGAGGCTTCCGTCCGGGCCTAAGCGGAGATATTCTCTCCGCCTTGAGGTGGTCGCGCCGGGCTTGGCGGAGAGCCCGCGGAGGCGGGTGGACACGGCTTGGAGACAGCCCGCCGGATCGGCTGCGGTGCCGACACTCTTGCGGCCCCGTGCGGAAGTTGCCACGCTGGTCCTTCAACCGCTTGCTCCGGCTCTCACCACGGCGTTCGCGAGACCGCCGGCCCCGACCAGTCCCGGCTCGATACGCACGTGCGCGCTGCTCTCCCTCCCGGCGCTGATGCGCGTACACCGCGCCCGAGCACCACAGCGACCGGCCGGACAGCCGCCGCCTCACCTGTGGAGCACACCATGGACACGAGCGAGGAGGCCGCCCGCGGCCTGACCGACATCCAGGACTTCCTGTACCAGCAGGCCCATCTGCGAGCGGCGCGCCGGCGCGTCTCGGACTTCGTCGCACGGGAACCGGGGCTGACCCAGGAGCAGAAGTCGGACATCGAGAGCTGGTATCTCAAGGAGCAGGCCTATGTCGCCCACATGGTGACCGAGCACATCGCCGCCAGCGTCAGCGCGGTGGAACAGCGGCATCACGCCCGCTTCGGACACTGGCTGCGCGGAACGCTGACCGCGATGCTCCTGATCACCGTGGCGATGGCGGTGTGCGTGACCGTGGTGCTGGTCGGCGCGTCGTAGGCCGGGGGCGTACGGAGGGGTTGCGGAGGGCCTATGGCTCAGCAGGGGGCCCGGCGTGTGCGCCGGGCCCCTTCGCGGCCTACTGCTGCCGGGCGAGCCAGTCGGCGAACCCCACCTCGCCGCGCTGCGCGTCCGGGCCCGGCAGGAGCGTGTCCTCCTGGAGTTCGGCACCCCAGTACGTCGCCCGCGGGTCCGTGACGATCTTGCGGGAGTCGTTCTGGGCGGCGAGCCCCATGCGGACGAACTCCTCCAGCTCGAACACCTCGGGGCCGCCGACCTCCACCACGCCGTTCACCGGGGCGCCGACCGCGGCGCGCCCCACGGCCGCGGCCACGTCGTCGGAGACGATGGGCTGGATCCGGCCGGCGGGCAGGTGCACGGTGTCGCCCTCGGTGAGCCCGTCGGCGAGCCCCTTCGCGAACTCGAAGAACTGGGTCGCGTGGACGATGGAGAAGGGGATGCCGGACGCCTTGATGAGCTCTTCCTGGACCTGCTTGGCCCGGAAGTACCCGCTCCCCTGGAGCCGGTCGGTACCCACCACGGACAGCGCCACATGGTGCCGCACACCTGCCTCGGCCTCCGCATCGAGAACGTTGGCCGTGGACGTGCGGAAGAAGTCCATGACGGCCTGGTCCTCGAACGACGGGGAGTTGGACACGTCGACCACGACCGGCGCGCCCGCCAGGACCTCGGCCAGGCCCTCGCCGGTGAGCGTGTCGACGCCCGTGCTCGGCGAGGCGACCACCGCCTCGTGCCCCTGCTCGACGAGCCTGCGGACCAGCTTCGAGCCGATGAGCCCGGTGCCACCGATCACTACGACCTTCATGACGGAATTCCTCTCGGGATCTTTCTGGTGCTTCCACTCGAAGAGACCGGACAGCCTCCCCGTGTGTGACACGCGGCCCGAGAAGCCGGGAGAACGGCGGCCTCACCCGTCCAGCGACGCCACGTAGGGAGCCAGCTTCGCGGGGTTCATCACCCACATGAGGCGTTCGATGCCGCGCTCCGACACATCGGCGGTGAGCAGGGCCAACGGGTTCCCCGAGGCCGAGACCAGGACGGCCGGCCTGCCGTTGGCCTCCACCCAGCGCACCTGCGACTGCGGCCAGAAGCGCGGGGCGAAGGCGGCGAGGTACCGGGAGACGTGCGGCCGCCCGACCACCGGGATCTTCGACGCCCCGCGGATTCCGCCCCCGTCGGCGTAGCTGACCACGTCCTCGGTGAGGACCTCCTCCAGCACCGGCAGGTCGCCGTGCTGGGCCGCGGCGAGGAACACCTCGAGAAAACGCCGGTGCTCGGCGGAGCCGACCGGCTCCCTGCGCTCCGCCGTCAGCCGCTTGCGGGCCCGGCTCACCAGCTGGCGGGCATTGGCCTCGCTGGTCTCCACGATGTCCGCGATCCGCCGGTAGGTGTAATCGAACGCCTCCCGCAGCACGTACGCGGCCCGCTCCACCGGGTTGAGCTTCTCCAGCAGGAAGAGGACCGCCATGTCGAGGGCCTCCGCGCGCTCCGCGCCCAGCTGCGGATCCCCGCTCGTGTCGACGGGCTCGGGCAGCCAGGGGCCGACGTAGGACTCCCGGCGCACCCGTGCCGACTGCGTGAAGTTGATCGCCAGCCTGGCGGTCACCGTGGCGAGGAAGGCGGCCGGCTCACGGACACCGGCACGGTCGGTGTTCTGCCACCGCACCCACGCCTCCTGGACGATGTCCTCGGCCTCCGCGGCGCTGCCGATCACACGGTAGGCGATACCGAAGAGCTGCGGACGCGCCGCGATGAACTCCTTGGTCGCCCGGTCAAGGGGGTCGGCGTGGTCACCGGCGCGCATCGATGTCCTCCAGGGTCGACCAGCATGCTACAAGCCGGTCCTGCCCCGCCCGGCACACCGCCGCCGGGGTGTCGGCGGCGGCCCGGAGGTCAAGCAGGAGTCGGCCGTCGGTAAAGGCACGGGCATGTGTCGGTCTTGTCGGCGTGATGCCTGACGTGTGCTGGCGGGGTGGTCATGTGGTGTTCATGTGGCGGCAGTTGGGCTGGGCAAGGGTGCGGTCGTTGTCAGCTCAGCTGCACGTCGGGAGGGCGTCATGACCACACACACAGAGTCGACAGAGGACAGACCGGCGGGGGGCCAGGAGGGACTCAGCCGTCGTCACGCGCTGGGCCTGCTGGGAACCGCGGGGGCGGGCGCCGCCGCCACCGGCCTGCTGGGGGCGGGCACGGCACAGGCCGCGCCGCTCGACGCTCCGGCCTTCCACCTCACGGCGGACTCCTCCGGCGCGCCCCCCGTCCAGGGCCTGCACCTGACCTTCGGGGCGGACCCCCGCACCCAGATGACGGTGTCCTGGATCACGGACCGTCCGGTGACCAAGCCCGTCGTACGCTACGGCACCCTGGAGCACGGCTTCGGCTCCAGCAAGAAGGCCCAGACCGTCACCTACGTCGACGGCACCTCCAACCGCACCGTCTACGTCCACCACGCCCCGCTCAAGGGGCTCACCCCGGACACGGACTACCTGTACCTCGCCACGCACGAGGGAGCGACCCCCGACAGCGGCACGTTCCGCACCGCTCCGCAGGGACGCCGGCCGGTCACCTTCACCAGCTTCGGCGACCAGTCCGCCCCGCAGGTCACCTGGGCGGCCGACGGCACCGTCGGCCTGGACGCCAACTCCACGCCGGCGACCAAGGACATCGTCACCGGCATCGAGCAGGTCGCCCCGCTGTTCCACCTGCTCAACGGCGACCTCTGCTACGCCAACCTGGACGTCGACCGGGTGCGCACCTGGAACAACTTCTTCACCAACAACACCCGTTCGGCGCGGTTCCGCCCCTGGATGCCGGCGGCCGGCAACCACGAGATCGAGAAGGCCAACGGCCCGCTCGGCCTCGGCGCCTTCCAGACGTACTTCTCGCTGCCCTCCACCGAGACCGACGCCGAACTCGCCAACCTGTGGTACGCGTTCACGGCCGGTTCGGTCCGGGTGATCGTGCTCCAGAACGACGACAATTGCCTCCAGGACGGCGGCGACGTCTACATCAGCGGCTACTCCGGCGGCCGCCAGCTCGCCTTCCTGGAGAAGGAACTGAAGGCGGCGCGCTCCTCCAAGGACGTCGACTGGGTGGTCGTGGCCATGCACCAGGTCATGGTCAGCTCCTCCGACGCCAACGGCGCCGACCTCGGCCTGCGCGAGAAGTACGGCCCGCTGTTCGACCGGTACGGCGTCGACCTGGTGCTCTGCGGTCACGAGCACAACTACGAGCGTTCACTGGCCGTGCGCGGCGTCGTGAACGGCAGCGAGACGCTGACGCCCAACCCGGTCTCCCAGGCCACCGACGACATCGATGCCGACCTGGGCACCGTGCACATGATCCTCGGCGGCGGCGGTGTCTCGGGCACCACCAACCAGAAGTTCTTCAACGACGGCACCGGCAAGGTGATCACCGCGGTGTCGGCGACCGCCGGGTCGAACGGCAAGCGCACCTCCACCTACGTGCAGGAGAAGGCCGTGTGGGTGGGCGTCCGGGACGTCGAACACCCCTACGGCTTCGCCGCCTTCACCGTCGACCCCGGCCGGCACGCCGGTGACACCACCCGGATGCACGTCACGTACTACAACGTGAACAAGCCGAACGGCGAACTGTCGGTCTTCGAGACCTTCAGCCTGCACCGCAAGCGCTCCGACGGCCACGCCGGCTGATCGCACGACGGACGGGACACGGGGGCCGGGCGGCAACCGCCCGGCCCGCGCCACGTTCCGGTCCAGGACTCGCGAACGACCTCCCCGACCGCGTCCGCAACGTCACCCGTGCGGGTCACTGGCCGAAAGCGGTGAATTCCCGCCGCGCCGAGACGAGATCGCAGCATGGCGCCCACTGGAAATACTTGGCTGAGCAAGTATAGGCTCCCAGTTGGGGGCGATTGGTGAAAAAAGCCGGACGCCACCAGGGGAACCGTGGCGCCGTCACACCTGATCGATTTCACGGTTCGGCCATATGTCAAGCGTGTTGCTGTTCCGCCGGTTGACTGCCGCCCGGCGTGGACGTGCGTGGCAGTGTCCGGTGGTGCCGCAACGATGTTGATGTCATCCACTCCTGGAAGGAAGTGCCGTGGCACCGGTGCTCGTCGGGCTCGAAGGTCTGCTGGCGGGAGAGCGCATCCCGATCCTGGACACCCGCGTCACCTTCGGACGTAACTCGGAGAACACTGTCGTCATCTCCAGCCTCAGTGTCTCCCGCTTCCATGCGGAGATCGTCTTCGACCAGGACAAGGGCTACGTCCTGCACGACCTGGCCAGCAGCAACGGCACCCTGGTCAACGGGGACGAGGTGGAGTCCCGGCTCCTGCAGCCGGGCGACGAGATCAGCCTGGGCGATCAGGAGTTCCGCTTCGAGGTGGCGGACGCGATGGAGACGCTGATGGCGCTCTCCCTGCCCCGGTCCGTCACACACGCCGGGCAGAAGGGCGAACGGGGGCCCGTACTGCAGGTCACCGTCGCCGGCGGCGGCCCCGTCGGTCTGTCCCTGGCCCTGCTCCTGGAGCACTTCCTCGGGCCCCAGGTGAAGATCACCGTCTACGACGGCAGGTGGCGCAAGCAGGGCCGCACCGTCGTCTGGAAGGGCCAGGACGAGGGCAACGTACGGCGCCAGCAGGTGGTGACCGTCCAGAGCCGCCAGTACCTCGCGTGGCCGGAGGAGGTCCAGGCGCGCCTCTTCGACCCGGAGCACTACACGGAGATGTGGCCCTCAGGGCCGGACTCGGTCGGCGACCACAGCCCGCGCAACATGCGCATCGCCTACATCGAGGACCGGCTGCTGGAACTGGCCAACGAGAAGCGCGATCGGATACGCCTCGTACCCGCCAAGTTCGACGCGGCGGAACAGCAGGAGGCGCTCGCCACCCAGCACGTGCTCGCGATCTGCGACGGCGGCCGGTCGCGCACCCGGGACCACTTCGCCGCCCGCTTCGGCAAGGCCGACGAGTCGATCTACTCCCTCGACGGCCGCCACCTCCAGGACGTCGTCCTCGGCCTGCGCGTCAAGTCCGGCCTGACCGACCCCATGGCGGTCCTGATGACGGTCGCCCAGAACCGGTTCCTGCTCAACTCGCTGCGCGGCGAGGGCTTCCTCAACATGCGGCTGACCGACGCCGAGGCCCACGAGGTGATCGGCCTGGACCCGGTCCGCCGCGTCTTCGAGGAGTGCATCGCCTCCCGGCCGTGCCTGATGGACCGCGACGAGTACGGCGACTTCCAGTGCTCGACGCACGGCACCCTGTTCCTGCCCGCCCTGGTCAGGGGCTCGGCCCTGTGGCGGCGGGTGCAGGAGGGGCTGCTGCTGTTCGGCGTCGAGGCCGACGACCTGTCGGCGGTCACCAGCTTCCGCCTGGACATGGTGCAACGCCCCCGGTTCTCGGCCGAGTTGCTGCCGCCCACGACCAACACGCCGGGCACGTACGGCTTCCTGCTCGGCGACGCCGCCAACGCGATCCACTTCTGGCCGGGCCGCGGTCTCAACAGCGGCCTCGCCTCGGCCATCTCGCTGGCCCGGTCCCTCAACGGGGCATGGAACGGAAGGTCGTTCCGCGACGCCGACTTCCTCCGGCACGAGGCGGCGATGTCGATGCTGCAGTACCGGCACAAGAGCCGGGCGTGGAAGGCGATGGTCACCACCGACGACCAGGGTGTCACCTGGGCGATCAAGGACATCATCGGCCACGGCATCGACGGGGTCCCCGAGGAGCCCGACCGCGAGGCGGACACCAAGACGCTGCTGGAGCGCATGCAGGCCATCCGCGCCCGCCTGGCTCCCCGGATGCCCGGAATGCCGGACGACGAGGCGATCCTGGAACGGCTGCGCACCCTGCAGCCCGCCACCCTGCGCATGCTCGTCCTCAGCGGCGCCTGGGACACGCTCACCATGGGCGGCGAGGAGGTCGACATCGACATCTTCTACGGCCAGGACTCGTCCGCGGCCGCCGCGGCGGTGGAGGCACTGGAACCGGCCGCCCAGGCCTAGTACGCCGGGTACCCGACACCCCGCCCGCCGGACTGCTCCCACCGGCGGGCGGAGTCGGCCCTCGGCCCTGTCGTCGCGCCCGGGCGCTCAGGTGTGCGGGCGGCGGCCCTTCTTCTGATGCGGGAAGGACTGGACGGCTCCGGGCAGGATCGGCGGCGCCACGTGGTCGAACAGGCCGTCGTTCTCGTCATAGTTGAGGATGAAGGCGGTCTTGGGCCACACCTTGGGGTTCGACGCGATCGCCTCGATCTTCGACGCCACGTAGTCCGCCCCTGCGGCCGACAGGTAGTCCGGGTGCTCCGACTAGTAGCTCGTGGGGCAGATCCACGACACCGTCGGCAGCCGGTCGTTGCGGGCGTCGTCCTCGAAGGTGCCGTGGGGTTGCGGGCGTACGCCCCGCTCGTACAGGTCGGAGCCGGGCTGTGCGTTCCTGAACGTCGCGAACTGCTCTAGCATGTTGGTGCCGTAGTCGTCCTCCTCCTGGTACACCTTCCAGCTGACTCCGGCGGCCTGGAGACGCTCGGCGTACGTCGTCCAGCGGTACGGCGTGGGCGCCACGTTGCTGATGATCGGACCTCCCCGGGTGCCGCCGGGATCGATGGTCCCGGTCATCCACATCAGGCGGTTGGGCCAGATGGGGCCGAAGACCGAGCAGAAGTAGTTGTCGCAGATGGTGAACGTCTCCGCGACGGCGAACTGGAAGAGGAGGGATGTCCTTGCGGGTGTATTGACTTGCACCTCGGGCTGAAGCCCGAGGATTCTGGCCTTCTCGATCGTTGCTGTGCCGCTACGCGGCACGGGGTTCGGTCGGGAATCCGTGGCTTCCTGTTTCTTCGCGCTGTGCCGGGATTGCTCCTGGTCTTACCGGCGCTCCGCAGGCCGATACCGCCAGTCCGGCGGCCGTCTTCACGTTGATCGCGGCGTTGGTGTCCCGGTCGTGGACGGTGTCGCAGGCGGTACAGGTCCATTCCCGGATGTTCAGGGGTTTGGGTCCGTCCTTGAAGCCGCAGGTGGAGCAGGTCTGGGAGGTCGGCTCGAACCGGCCGATCTTGACCAGGGTGCGGCCATACCGTTCTGCTTTGTACTCCAGCATGCTGGTGAACGATGACCATCCGGCGTCGTGCACGGACTTGGCCAGCTTCGTGCGGGCCAGTCCCGCCACCGACAGGTCTTCCACGGCGATCCCTTGGTTCTCGGAGATCAGCTTCGTGGAGAGCTGGTGGTGGAACTCGCGGCGTGCGTCGGTGACCTTGGCGTGGGCGCGGGCGACCTTGATGCGGGCCCTGGCGCGGTTCTTGCTTCCCTTCTGCTTGCGGGACAGCTCCTGCTGGGCCTTCTTGAGCTTCTTCTCTGTGCGCCGAAGGAAGCGTGGGGAGCCGATCTTCGTGCCGTCGGAGAGGACCGCGAAGTGGGTAAGGCCGAGATCGATGCCGATGGTGCGGTCGGTTTCGGGCATCCGTGCCCGGTCGGCGGCGGGGGCGGTGTCGATGACGAAGGACGCGAAGTACCGCCCGACCGCGTCCTTGATGACGGTGACGGAGGTGGGGGTGGCGGGCAGCGTGCGGGACCACTTCACCTTCACCGCGCCGATCTTCGGCAGGTTCAGACGGCCACTGTCGGTGATATTCCAGCGGGCGTTGGCGGTGAACCGGACCGACTGCCGTGCGTCCTTGCGGGACTTGAAACGCGGCGGGCCCAGCTTCGGGCCCTTGCGGGTGCCCTTGAGGGAGGCGAAGAAGTTGCGATACGCGGTCTCGGCGTCCCGTAGGGACTGCTGGAGCACCACCGCGGAGACCTCGCCCAGCCAGGACCGCCCGGCTGTCCGTCTGGCCTCGGTGATCAGGCGCGTGGACAGCTCCCCGGCCTTCGGGAACGGCTGCTTGGCCTTACGGGCGTCTTCACGGGCGCGGACCGCGTCGTTGAACACGACACGGGCGCACCCGAACGCCTTCGCCAACGCGGTCTGCTGGCCAATGTCCGGGTACAGGCGGAAGCTGTACCTGAGCTGCATGACCGTCACCCTACATACTTGGCTTATGGGTGAGATGCGGGAGATCAGAACTGGTCGTCACTGTGCATTCGTGATGCATGTGCACTTGGTCTTCGTTACCAAGCTCCGGCACAAGGTGTTCACCGATGCCCACTTGAGGCGGATGGAGGAGATCACGCGGTCGGTGTGTACGGACTTCGAGTGCGACCTGGCGGAGTTCAACGGTGAGGACAACCACGTCCATCTGCTGGTGAACTTCCCGCCCAAGGTCGCCGTGACCAAGCTGGTCAACTCCCTCAAGGGTGTCTCCTCCCGCCGCCTGCGCCAGGAGTTCCCCGACCTGGTGCGCCACTACTGGCGGGCCAACAAGCTCTGGTCCGGGGCTTACTTCGCCGGAACCGTCGTCGGCGCCCCGCTCGCCGTGGTCAGGCAGTACATCGAACAGCAGAACCGGCCGGTGTGAGCACCGCCCAGCTCCGCCGGGACCAGCCCTCGCGACGCTCCGCGCCGCAGGCGGAGACGCGGTGTCCGGCGCTGCCGGACCTGAGTCTGCGACGCTCCGCGTCGCCACCATCAGATTCGCTTCACCATCGGCCTGAAGGCCGATGCACTGCGAATAAATTCCGGTAGCCCATCACCTAGGGGCCGTTGACGCCGTCGGCCCTGCGGTGGGCGGGCAGCCACTGGTCCATCCTGCCGTTGTTCCAGGCCTGGTGCTGCACGGACCAGGCGTGGCTGGTGGACGGGATGGCCTGGGCGCTCGACTTGTGCGTGTCGAGGTGGAAGGGCAGCAGATAGCCCTTGGGGTTGACGGCGTCCGGCTGGTAGAAGACGGACCGTCCGGTGTCCAGCTTCAGCGCGTGCGGGTCGGCGAAGCCGCGGACACCGGACAGGGTCCCGAAGTAGTGGTCGAAGGACCGGTTCTCCTGCATCAGCATGACGACGTGCTCGATGTCGTGCAGGGAGCCGTACTTCGGCGGTCCGGCGGCGACGGCCTTCTGGACGCTGGGCGGCAGCAGGGAGAGGGCGGCGGCGCCGCCGATCGCGCCGGCGGCGGAGCCCAGGAGTCTGCGGCGGGTCAGTTCAGCCATGGGTGCTCCTTCCGGGGGCTCTCCGCCAGGAGAACCTTTGCGGGAGTGACGGCCGGCCCGGACACACGGACGGGCCGCCGTTCACTCTGGGGCCCGGTCGGTGCGGTGCGTCAGGTGCGACTGGTGAACTCCGGACCAACGCATGGCCGGAGTTGGCCAAGCCGTTACGCCCAACACCTGTTTGTTGCACGGGTGTTGCCGAGCGTTGGAGAAGGGTGGCTGCTGCATGGATCTCGCGTGACCGGACGCTCCGTTCCGCGCGCCGGGTCACTCTCCCCGACCCCATGCGAATGTGAAGCCACGTCACGTCCGGCCGACGGCTCCCCCTGCTCCCTCTGCTGCCGGCCCGGCGTGCGCGGCCGTCCTCGATGGGACCGCCGGCACTTCACCGGCTCGGCAGCGGGTGTCTCAGGAGGCCTGCGACGGACGGTCGGTCAGGTCGAGGTGCGGTTCGAAGGCCCGCAGCAGGAGCGAGCGCATCCGGTCCGGCTGCATCTCGGTCGAGTTGGCGAGGATCTGGATGGCCAGGCCGTCGACCATCGCGGTGAACCGGTCGGCGAGGGCCTCGACGTCCGCCTCCGGTGCCAGGCCCTCGGACCGGCACTCCTGCAGCAGTTCCACCACGACCCCGTACCAGCCCGAGTAGATCCGCCGCTGCGCGGGCCGCAGCCCGGGTTCGAGCATCGCCTGGTTCCAGAACTGGATCCACACCGACCATTCGTCGATGTCGTCGGAGGCGACCGGCAGTTGCACCTCGATCAGGCGGCGCAGTTTGTCACGCGCGGAACTAGCCCGGCCGAACTCCTCGTCGAGCCGGCTGCGGAACCGCTGGGCGTAGTACTCGAGCGCGGCGTGCAACGCGGCTTCCTTGCTCGGGAAGTGGTAGTGCACCGTCGCCGTACTCGTCCCGCAGTAGCGGGCGATGTCCGAGACCCGCACGTTGTGGTAGCCGCGGCGGGCGATGAGCACGGTCGCGGCCTCCAGGATCTGGTCCCGTCGCTCCTGCGCCGTCACCGGCTGAGCCCGGTCCCGTCCGCTCTCGGGCGGGAGCACCGGCTCCGGGCCGGTTCCCTCGACCAGATAGGCCGTGGCGACTCCACAGGCCTTGGCGATGGCGGCGACCTCCTCGTCGCGCAGCCGCCGGGTCCCGCGCAGCGCCTTGGACAGTGCGGTGGGGTCCATTCCGATGCGGTCGGCGAGTTCGCGCTGGGAGACGCCGGCCGCCCGGATCGCCGTCCGGACGCGTCCCGGCAGATCGGCGGCCGTAGCCGGCCGGTCCTCGATGCTGGTCATAACCCGGCCAGTATGTCAGGCACCGCGGTTCACCCCGGCTGCCGGACGGCCGCCAGCGCGCCGATCACCTCGGCCGCGGCCCGCTCGCCCGACGAGATCGCCCCGTCGATGTAGCCGTGCCACACCGAGGCGGTCTCGGTCCCCGCCCAGTGCACGAGTCCGGACGGCTCCCGCCACCCGTCCCTCCCGAACCGGGTCCAGCCCCCCGGTGTCACGAAGCACTCGTAGCCCCCGATGGTCCAGCCCGCCCGCGGCCAGATCTTCTCGACGTAGTCGACCGGCCGTTCCGCCCGGGTACCGGCCACCGCGGACAGCGCGGCCAGCACCGCGCGGCGACGCCCGGCGCCGGTCCCGGCGGCCCAGCGGTCGAGCCGGTCGCCGTAGACGAACGCGACGAGCACGCCGTGCGAGGCGTCCTCGGGAGAGTTGTCGAAGACCACGCCGACCGGGCCGTCGCCGTAGAGCGTCGCGATCCCGGAGCGGCCCGCCGCGCGCCAGAAGGGTTCCTCGTAGACGGCGTGCACCTTCGCGACCCGCCCCATCGGCGAGTGGCGCACCCAGCCGCGCCGTTCCGGGGGCAGCACAGGCTCGAACGCGATCCGCTCGACCGACGCCGGGGGCACGGCGACCACGGCCCGCCTCGCGCGGACGACCGTACGGCCGGTGGACACCTCCACCCCGTGCGCGGTCTGCCGGATCGACCGCACCGGATCGCCCAGCCGGATCCTGCCGCCCAGCGACTGCGCGAGCCCGCGGGCCACCGCGTCCGCCCCGTCGGAGAACCGGGCGTCCTGGGCGCAGCCGCGGGTCTCCATCAGCTGTTCGTACCCGCCCCCCGAGGCCAGGTAGAACAGCACGTGGAAGAAGGAGATCTCGCGCGGTTCGGCGCACCAGACGCCCTGCACCGCGAGCGCCAGCCGCTGCAGGGCGTCCTCGTCGTCGGTCTCCGAGCGGAAGAAGTCCTCGGCCGACAGTGCGTCGAACTCCGCGAACCGCGGGGTGGACCACGGCCGTTCGAGGTCGACGGTACGGGCGAGGCCGTCCAGCAGGGCGGTGACGCGTTCGTACTCCTCGATCCCCGGTCCGGCGTCCGGTGCGGCACCCGCGTAGTCCACCCGGGTGCCGTCGGCACGGACCTCGACGTGCCGCCCGGTCTCCCAGGTCGGGAACGTGCGGCAGCCGAACCGGTCCGCCAGCGCATGGAATCGCCGCTGGCCCGGCCCGATCCACTGCCCTCCGAGGTCGATGCGCACCCCTGACGGACTCACCTGGCTGAACACGCGGCCGCCCACCCGGTCGGCGGCCTCCAGGACGACCACGTCGACCCCGGCGTCGGCCAGCCGCCACGCGGTGGTCAGCCCCGCGTATCCGGCGCCCACGACCACGACCTCGGTGTCGACGGCAGAAGTTTCTCGTGTTGTCACGCCGGCCACCGTGCCGCAAGGTTGACTCATCAGTCAAGATGCCTCACGAAATTGCGATCCGCGTATTGACAGTGCCTCGGGCCACGGTCAGGCTGACTCGCCAATCAGTCATTGCGTTTGGTTGTCGATACCCGTAGACCACAAGATCGGGAGTGGCAATGGCCTCAGATTCGCAACTCGAAGTGCGCGAGACCTCCTCGGACAAGGGCCTGCGCCCCGGCGCGCTCTCCATGGCGACCAGCCTGATCCTCGCCGTGGCCTCCGCGGCGCCCGCCTACAGCCTCACCGCGACGCTCGCCTTCGTCGTCGGATACGTCGGCTTCCAGGCCCCGGCCGTGGTGGTGCTGGCCTTCGTCCCGATCCTGTTCGTCTCCTTCGGCTATGCCGCGCTCAACCGGCGTGACCCCGACTGCGGCACGATCTTCACCTGGGCCACGCGGGCACTGAATCCGAACCTCGGCTTCCTGGGCGGCTGGGCGATCATCGCCTCCTTCGTCCTCGTGATCGGCAGCCTCGCGCAGGTCGCCGGGCAGTACGTGTTCCTGCTGGCGGGCGCCGAAGGCATCGGTTCCGCACCGGCGGACTGGCGCGTGCTGCTGGCCGGACTCGGCTGGCTCGCCCTGATGACCCTCGTCTGCTACCGCGGCATCGAGATCGCCGCCGCGGTACAACGGGCCCTGCTGTTCCTGGAGTTCGGCATGCTCGTGGTGCTCTCCGTCGTCGCCCTGGTCCGGGTGTACGGCGGCACCGCGCCGGCCGGGACCCGGCGGCCGAGCCTGTCCTGGCTCAACCCGTTCGAGGGCGCGTCGACAAGTGCGTTCGTCAGCGGGCTGGTGCTGATGCTGTTCATCTACTGGGGGTGGGAGACCGCCCTCACCGTCAACGAGGAGACCACCGACCGGCACCGCATCCCCGGCCGCGCCGCGATCTGGTCCACGGTGCTGCTGGTGGCGCTGTACCTCGTCGCCACCTTCGCCGCGATCTCCTTCGCCGGGATCGGCGACACCGGGATCGGCCTGAACAACCCGGACAACTCCGGAGACGTCCTCTACGGCTTCGGCACCGCAGTGTTCGGAGCGAGCGGATTCGGCTCGGTGCTGTGGCACCTGCTGATCCTCATGGTCCTCACCTCTGCGGCCGCCTCGACGGAGACGACCGTGCTGACCCTGAGCCGCACCATGCTGTCGATGGGGGACCAGGGCGCGCTTCCCGGCGCACTGGCCCGGGTGCACCCGCGCTTCCGCATCCCGCACGTGGGCACGATCGCGGTCGGGGTCGTCGGAGCGGTGGTGTATGTCGCGATGAACTTCCTGGGTCACGGTCTCGTCATCGGCGACGCGGTGTCCGCCTGCGGGGTCCTGATCGCGTTCTACTACGGCCTCACCGGGCTCACCTCGGCCTGGGTGCACCGCACCGAACGGCGCGCCGGGGCGGCGGATCTCTGGCTGAGCGTCGTCCTGCCCGCGATCGGCGGGGTGGTCCTGCTCGCCGCGGGAGCCTGGAGCCTGATCCAGGCGTGGGACCCCGCCAACAGCGGTACGAGCTGGTCGCTGCCGTTCTCCTCGGGCACCAGGGTCGGCGGCACGTTCGCGATCGGCACCGGGACGATCCTGCTGGGACTGCTCGCCCTGCTGGTCTGCCGACGCCGGTACCCCGGCTTCTTCGAGCGCCGGCCGACCGCCGCGGCCCACACTTGAGTCCGGGCCTGCTTCTACCCGGCCTTCCGCGCCCCCGGCACCTGAGCCCCTGAACCTGCGTCCCCGCACCTGCGCCTCCGCACCTGCGCCTCCGCACCCGCGCCCCCTCGCATCCGGGAGACCCCCTGTGTCCTTCCCCCAGGCCTTCGTCGACCCCTCGTCCGTCGCCGTCGTCGGTGCCAGCGAGGACCGCGCCAAATGGGGTTACTGGCTCGCCGCCGGTGCCCTCGCGGGAGCCGGCCGACGACAGGTGTGGCTGGTCAACCGCCGCGCCGCACAGATCCTCGGCCGTCCCTGCAGCCCGACGGTCGGCGACCTGCCCGAGGCCCCCGATCTGGTCGTCCTGTCCGTACCGCCGGAACACGTCCGTCCCGTCGTCCGGGACGCCCTCGCCAAGGGGTGCCGGGCGTTCCTCGGGATCACCGCGGGACTCGGCGCGGAGGAGGCCGAGCTCGCCTCGATGCTGCGCCGGGCCGGCGCCCGGATGATCGGGCCGAACAGCCTCGGGCTGTTCAACGCCGACACCGAACTCCTGCTCGCCTGGGGGAACTTCGTGCCCGGGAGCCTTGCGATCGTCTCGCAGAGCGGTCAGCTCGGCTCAGAGATCGCCGGTCTCGGCGCCCGGGCCGGTCTGGGCGTCTCGCGGTTCTGCTCGGTGGGCAACCAACTCGACGTGGGAGCCGCCGACGTACTCGAAACCCTCGTGGCCGACGAGCACACCACCACGGTGGCGCTCTATCTGGAGAGCTTCGCCGACGGCGCACGGATCGTGAGTGCCCTCCGAGCCCTGCGCCGTGCCGGGAAGCACGTGCTGGTGCTCGCCACCGGTGCCAGCGAGGGCAGCCGTCGGCTCGCGCGGTCCCACACCGGGTCGATGACCTCGGCGCTCGACGTCGTCGACGCGGCGTGCCGCGCCGCCGGAGCCCTCCGGGTCGCGACGCCGCGCGAACTCGTCGACGCGGCCCGCGTGCTCGACGCGACCGCGCCGCCGGACGGGCGCCGGGTCGCGGTCATCAGCGACAGCGGCGGCCAGGGCGGGATCGCCGCGGACCTCGCCGCCGCCCAGGGGCTCCGCGCCGAGGTCTTCACGGACCGGCTGCAAGCCGCCCTGCGCGCCATGCTCCCCGCTGCCGCGGCGGTGTCCAATCCGGTGGACCTCGCGGGCGCGGGCGAGGCGGATCTCCAGGTCTACGCGAGAGTCGCCGAGTCGGTGGCAGCCTCCGGCGAGGTCGACTCGATCGTCCTGTCGGGATACCTCGGCTGCTACGGCGAGGACTCACCGAGCCTCGTGGACGCCGAGTCCGCCGTGATCGACCGCCTCGGCCGCCTCCACCGGACGGGCGCCGGGCACGTCCCTCTGATCGTGCACAGCATGAGCGCGTCCTCACCGGCGGTCGCCCGGCTACGGGAGCACCGCGTCCCGGTCTTCGACACCATCGACGCGGCCCTGGGCGCGCTCGACCACGCGACCCGTCTGGGCGGGCGACCCCGCCCCGCCCCGGCGGCCGAGCGGACCGCAACGGCCGTCCCGGCGGCCGAGCCGAACGGGGCGGCCGTCCCGGAGCCCGGCTACTGGGCGGCCCGCGCGTACCTGACGGCACTCGGCATCGCGATGCCCGAGGCGAGACGGGTCACCGACGCGGCCGGGTTCGCGGAGGCCTGCGCGTCGCTGCGGCCGCCTCTGGTGCTCAAGGCCGGCTGGATCGAGCACAAGAGCGAACACCGGGCCGTCAGAACCGGACTGGGCCCGGACACCGCCGCGGCGGCGTTCCGCGAGATGTACGAGCGGCTCGGCCCGGGCGAGTACGTCGTGGAGGAGCAGGACACCCGGCCGGGCGTCGTCGAGATGCTGATCGGCGCCCGCCGGGACCGTGACTTCGGTCCGACCGTCGCCGTGGGCCATGGCGGGGTCCATGCCGAACTCTGGCGGGACGTGAGCGTCGAACTGGCACCGGTCGACCGGCACATGGCGGCCGGGATGCTCGACCGCCTGCGCTCGCGCCGGCTCCTCGACGGCTGGCGGGGGCAGCCGGCGGTCGACGTCGAGGCGCTGATCGACGCGGTCGTCGCCGTGTCGGAGGCGATCGCGACCGGCACCGGGGTGGCGGACATCGAGGTGAACCCGATACGGGTCGGGCCCGGGGGCGCCCTGGCCGTGGACGCCCTCGTCGTCTCCCGTTCCGCACGTGAAGCCGAACCTGAAGCCGAGCCGGAATCCGCAAGTGCAGCCGCACCAGAAGTCGAACCCGAAGCCGCAACAGAAGGCTCACCAGAAGCCGCACCCGAAGTCACCGGGGTGAACGGCCACCGGGAAACCACCGAGAAGCAGGAGAAGACGAGTGAGCATGTCCACTGAACCCTGGCCGCTGACCGACGAGCAGCGGGCGATCGTCGAGCTGTGCCGGGAGTTCGCCGCGAACGAGATCCGGCCCCGCGGCCGTGAGGTCGACGAGCGTGACGTCGAGTCGCCGCTGGACATCTTCCGGGCCGCGGCCAAGGTCGGCATCACCGACTTCATGCTGCCCGAGGAGTACGGCGGGGGCGGGTTCACCGACGTCGTGACCCAGTGCCTGGTCCAGGAGCAGATGTGCTGGGGCGACCCGGGCATCGGCAACTTCGTCTGCTCCAACGGGTTCTTCGCCGACCCGCTGCTCGAACTGGGCACCGACCGGCAGAAGTCGGAGTGGCTGCGTCCGCTCGCCGGGCCGAACCCGCTCTACACCGCGCTGGCGACGACCGAACCGGGCGCGGGTTCCGACGCCGCGTCCATCGTCACCACCGCCGTCCGGGTCGACGGCGGCTACTCGATCAGCGGGCAGAAGGCGTGGATCTCCAACGCCGGCCTCGCCGACCAGTACGTGGTCTTCGCCAAGACCGACCCCACCCGGGGCTCCTCGGGGGTCACCGCCTTCCTGCTGCGCAAGGGCGCCGAGGGGATGACGTTCGGCGAGCCCATGCGCAAGATGGGCCAGCGCGCCATCGTCTGCCGCGAGATCTTCTTCGACGACGTCTTCGTGCCCGAGTCCGACCGCCTCGGGGAGGAAGGGCAGGGCTTCCGGGGCCTGATGAGGACGTTCGACATCTCCCGCATCGTGCTGGCCGCCGCGGCGACCGGAGCGGCGCGCGCGGCCTACGAGTACGCACTCCGGTACGCCCGGGAACGCAACCAGTTCGGCAAGCCGATCATCGAGCACCAGGCCGTCGCGTTCCGGCTGGCCGACATGGCGACCCGCATCGAGTCCGCGTGGCTCCTCACCCTGCACGCGGCACGCCGGATGGACGCCGGAGCCGACGCCACCAAGCTCGCCGCGATGGCCAAGCTGCAGGCCTCGGAGACCGCGATGGCCGTGACCTGGGGGGCAGTCCAGACCCTCGGCGGATGGGGCTACTCGCGCGAGTTCCCGGTCGAGCAGTGGATGCGCGACGCCAAGCTGGAGGAGATCGAGGAAGGCACCTCGGACATCATGCGGCTGATCATCTCGCGACGCCTCTGACCACACGGCCCCCTGATCCTGCTCTGGCAACAGGAGTGACATGACTTTCCAGAACGAGTTCACGCGGATGTTCGGGGTCGAACATCCCGTCGTGTGCGGCGGAATGCTCGCGGTGGGCACGGCGGAGCTGATCTCGGCCGTCGCGAACGCCGGCGCGCTGGGCTTCCTCAGCGCGCTGACCCAGCCCACCCCGGAGGCGCTCGCACGGGAGATCGCGCGCTGCCGTGAACTGACCGACAAGCCGTTCGGCGTCAACCTCACCATCCTGCCCACCATCGAACCGGTGCCGTACGACGACTACCGGGCGGTCATCATCGACTCGGGCGTCAAGGTCGTGGAGACGGCCGGCAGCAACCCCGCACCGCACCTGCCGGCGTTCCAGCGGGCCGGGGTGAAGGTCGTGCACAAGGCCGTCGCCGTCCGGCACGCGCTCAAGGCCGAGGCGCTCGGCGTCGACGCCGTCAGCATCGACGGATTCGAGTGCGCCGGGCATCCCGGCCAGGACGACGTCCCCGGCCTCGTCCTGATCCCGGCCGCCGCCCGCAGCCTGCGCATCCCGGTCATTGCGTCGGGTGGCTTCGCCACCGGTGCCGGCCTGGTCGCGGCCCTCGCGCTCGGGGCGTGCGCGATCAACATGGGAACCCGGTTCGAGGCGACCGAGGAGGCGCCCGTCCACCCGAACGTGAAGGCGCAGATCGTCGCGAACGACGAGCGCGGCACGCAGATCGTGTTCCGGGAGTTCGGCAACACCGCCCGGGTGGCGCGGAACTCGGTCTCGCAGGAGATCGCCGGCCTGGGCGCTCGCCCCGGGGCCGTCTTCGCCGACGTCGCCGCACTGGCCTCCGGGAGACGCGGCAGGCAGCGGGTGCTGGGCGAGGGCGATGTCGAGGGCGGAATGTGGTGGGCCGGTCAGGCACAGGGCCTCATCGACAGCGTGGAGAGCTGCGAGACGGTGGTCCGCACCATAGTCGGGGACGCCGAGAGCATCATCCGCGGCCGCCTTCGGCAGCAACTCGTACCGTCGGCCGACCTGGCCCCGGCCGCGACCGGCTGACCGCGGCACACCCCCCCCAGCAGGCCGAAAGCCCGTCCGACCGCTGTCCGCCGGCCCGCGGGCGGGCTTCTCGCGGGTTCCGCCCCGGGGCCGCGTACCGCGTCTTGATCCAAGTTTTACGTCCCGCCCGGAACTACGGCCCGTGCTCCGGCTGTCTGACGGACAGTGGGGCCTGTCGAGGCCGCGGAGCGAGATGAGTGGGGCAGGTCGTGGGACGGCGCAAGAGCGGCATAGGCATCGCAGTCGGTACGGTCGCAATGCTGGTGGGTGTGACCGCCTGCGGCGGGGGCGGCAGCGACAAGGCGAGCGGGGACAACGGGAAGGCGTCGGTGAAGCCGAGCGCGAGCAGCGCCTCGCCGTCACCGACGAAGCCCGCGGGTCCGCCGATGCTGCTGGACACGATCACCCCGCAGACGGGCACCACCGTCGGCGTGGCCATGCCGATCTCGGTGATCTTCACGAACCCGGTGGCGGCCAAGGCGAAGGCCACGGTCGAGAAGCACATGAAGATCAGCACCTCGCAGCCGGTGGTCGGCGCCTGGCACTGGATGGGCGACCGGCGCGCCGACTGGCGGCCGAAGACGTACTGGCCCTCCGGCACCAAGGTGCGGATCGACGCCGACATGACGGGCGTCAGCAACGGCAACGGACGCTACGGCGTGCACGGTTACACGCACACCTTCACCATCGGCAACGACGTGCGCGCGGACGTCTCGGTGACCGGCCACACCATGAAGGTGACCCGCAACGGCCAGGCGGTGCGCACCCTGTCGATCAACGCGGGCAGCGCCCAGTACCCGACGTGGGACGGCACGATGGCCGTCATCGACAAGCAGGAGAAGGTCCACATGACCTCCTGCAGCGTCGGCATCAGCTGTGACAAGGGCAGCCCCAACTTCTACGACCTGACGCTGCCCTGGGACGTCCACCTGACCCAGTCCGGTACCTACGTGCACTACTCGACCGGCGACCCGTATCCGGGCAGCGGCAGCGCCCGCGGCTCGCACGGCTGCGTCCACCTGTCCCTGTCGGACGCCAAGTGGTTCTACGGCCAGGTGAAGCAGGGCGACCCCGTCACCATCACCGGCTCGCCCCGGGGCAAGGCCCCGGCCGACAACGGCTACGCCGACTTCAACCTGGGCTGGGACCAGTGGCTCACGGGCAGCGCGTCAGGACAGGAGACGACCGCCACGCTCTGACCCGCGGCGGGCGGGGCGCCCGATCTCCTGCGTGGGAGGCGCCCCGTCCGGCCCGAGTCTCGTCCTCGGCCTGGGGGGGCCCGGGCCGAAACCGCC
>NZ_JBHXMA010000070.1:0-38619 GCF_042721035.1 Streptomyces sp. NPDC058464 | reverse complement strand
CCCCGGTTACGGCCGCCGCCCGGTTGGGGGGGGGGGGCCGCCCCGCCCCCCCGGCGCGGGGGGCTTTCACACTTGCGTGGGGGGCGGCCACCGCTGACGGTGGCCGCCCCTCACGCATGCGGCTACTTCTTCTTCGCGCCGCGCTTCTCGCGCACCCGCACGGAGATGTGGATCGGCGTGCCCTCGAAGCCGAACTCCTCGCGCAGCCGGCGCTCGATGAAGCGGCGGTAGCCCGCCTCGATGAAGCCGGAGGCGAACAGGACGAACCGCGGCGGCTTGGTGCCGGCCTGGGTGCCGAACAGGATGCGGGGCTGCTTGCCGCCCCGGACCGGGTGCGGGTGGGCCGCGACCAGCTCGCCGAGGAAGGCGTTGAGGCGGCCGGTGGGGACACGGGTCTCCCAGCCGCCAAGGGCGGTCTCGATCGCGGGGACCAGCTTCTCCATGTGGCGGCCGGTGCGGGCCGAGACGTTGACGCGGGGCGCCCAGGCGACCTGGCCGAGCTCGGTCTCGATCTCGCGTTCCAGGTAGTAGCGGCGCTCCTCGTCGAGGGTGTCCCACTTGTTGAAGGCGAGGACGACCGCACGGCCCGCCTCGACGGCCATGGTGACGATCCGCTGGTCCTGCACGGAGATGTTCTCGGAGGCGTCGAGCAGGATGACCGCGAGCTCGGCCTTCTCGACGGCGGCCGCGGTGCGCAGCGAGGCGTAGTAGTCGGCGCCCTGCTGGAGGTGGACGCGCTTGCGGATGCCGGCGGTGTCGACGAACTTCCAGGTGATGCCGCCGAGTTCGATCAGCTCGTCGACCGGGTCGCGGGTGGTGCCGGCGATCTCGTTGACGACGACGCGCTCCTCGCCGGCCACCTTGTTGAGGAGGGAGGACTTGCCGACGTTCGGGCGGCCGATGAGGGCGATCCGGCGGGGGCCGCCGACGCCGGGGCCGCCGAAGGTCTGCTCGGGCGCCTCGGGCAGCGCCTCCAGGACGGCGTCCAGCATGTCGCCGGTGCCGCGGCCGTGCAGGGCGGAGACGGGGTGCGGCTCGCCGAGGCCCAGGGACCAGAGGTAGGACGCGTCGGCCTCGCCGCTGGGACCGTCGACCTTGTTGGCGGCCAGCACGACGGGCTTGCCGGCCTTGCGCAGCAGTCGTACGACCGCCTCGTCGGTGTCGGTCGCGCCGACCTTGGCGTCGACGACGAAGACGACCGCGTCGGCCGCCTCGATCGCGTACTCGGCCTGGGCCGCCACGGAGGCGTCGATGCCGAGGACGTCCTGCTCCCAGCCGCCGGTGTCGACGACCTTGAAGCGGCGGCCGGCCCACTCCGCCTCGTAGGTCACGCGGTCCCGGGTGACCCCGGGCTTGTCCTCGACGACGGCCTCGCGGCGCCCGATGATGCGGTTCACCAGAGTCGACTTGCCGACGTTCGGGCGGCCCACGACGGCGAGGACGGGCAGCGGGCCGTGGCCGGCCGCCTCGATGGCGCCCTCGACGTCCTCGATGTCGAAGCCCTCTTCGGCGGCGAGCTCCATGAACTCCGCGTACTCGGTGTCACCGAGCGCCCCGTGGTCGTACTCGTGCTCAGCCGAGTCGCCGGGCTGGATGTGGTCGTTCATGAAGTGCGTACCTCGTCGTTCATCGTGGTGATCGGTGGACCGGCCGCGAAATGGGGCTGATCCACTACTAAGTGTCGCTTAGCGTCCGGTCAGACGCCTGGCGTTTTCCAGGTGGCCCGCGAGCTGCTTCTGGATACGCTCGGTGGCCTCGTCCAGGGCCTTTCGGGTGCGTCGGCCGCTGCCGTCGCCCGCTTCGAAGGGGTCGCCGAAGACGACGTCGACGCGGGAGCGCAGCGGGGGCAGCCCCTTTATCAACCGTCCGCGCCGCTCGGAGCTTCCCAGCACGGCCACCGGGACGATCGGCGCCCCGGAGCGCACCGCGAAGTAGGCGAGGCCCGCGCGGAGGGCGGCGAAGTCGCCGTCGCCGCGGCTGCCCTCGGGGAATATGCCGAGCACTCCCCCGGTCTCCAGGACACCGAGCGCCCGGGTGATCGCCGTGCGGTCGGTGGACTGGCGGTCCACCTTCAGCTGCCCGATCCGGGTCAGGAACGGGTCGAGCGGCCCGACGAACGCCTCCTTCTTGATGAGGAAGTGCGTCGGCCGGGGCGCCACGCCCATGACCATCGGGCCGTCGATGTTGTGGGAGTGGTTCACGGCGAGGATCGCCGGGCCCTGCGCGGGCACCTTCCAGGAGCCGAGCACGCGCGGCTTCCACAGCCCGTACATCAGGCCGACCCCGATGCGGCGCCCGGTCTCGGCGCCCCGCTGCGACGGAACGCTCACTTCCCGGCCCGCTTCTCCTCGACGAGGGTGACGACGCACTCGATGACCTGGGCCAGCGTCAGCTCGGTGGTGTCCACCTCGACCGCGTCACCGGCCTTGGCGAGCGGCGAGGTCTTGCGGGTGGAGTCGGCCGCGTCCCGCTTGACCAACGCCTCGCGGGTGGCGTTGACGTCGGCGCCCTTCAGCTCGCCGCTGCGGCGCGCCGCGCGGGCCTCCGGGGAGGCGGTGAGGAAGACCTTCAGGTCGGCGTCGGGCAGCACGGTGGTGCCGATGTCGCGGCCCTCGACGACGATGCCGTGCGCGGCGGCGCGGGCCAGCGACCGCTGCAGCTCGCTGATCCGGGTGCGCACCTCGGGCACCGCGCTGACCGCGCTGACCTTGGAGGTGACCTCCTCGGTGCGGATCGGGCCGGCGACGTCCACGCCGTCGACGGTGATCGTCGGCTTGACCGGGTCGGTCCCCGAGACGATCTCCGGCTTGCCGGCCACCGCGGCGATCGCGGTCGGGTCGGTCAGGTCGATGCCGCTGTTCACCATCCACCAGGTGATCGCCCGGTACTGGGCGCCGGTGTCCAGGTAGCTCAGGCCGAGCTGCTCGGCCACGGCCTTGGACGTGCTCGACTTGCCGGTGCCCGAGGGGCCGTCGATCGCGACAATCACGGGCTTTACGGCGCCGTTTTCCACGGGGGGACACCTTCCGGGTGCAGGGTGGTGGGTGGTGTGCGGGCGGCGGTGCGCCCCGCACAAGGTTACCGGCCCCCGGGACCGCCGTTCTCAGCGCTACTGGCGCAGCGCCCAGCCCCGGTCCCGCAGCGCCGACGTGAGCACGGGCACGGCCTTCGGCTCCACCCAGAGCTGGACGTGGCCGGCCTGCTGACCGGTGGCGTGCTCGATCCGCACGTCCTCGATGTTGACCCCGGCCGCCCCGGCGTCCGCGAAGATCCTGGCCAGCTGGCCGGGCTGGTCGCTGATGAGCACCGCCACGACCTCGTACGCCCGCGGCGCCGACCCGTGCTTGCCGGGCACCCGGACCTGACCGGCGTTGCCGCGGCGCAGCACGTCCTCGATCCCGGCCCCGCCCGCGCGCCGCTTGTCCTCGTCGGAGGACTCCAGGGCGCGCAGGGCGCGGACCGTCTCGTCGAGGTCGGCGGAGACGTCGGCCAGCAGGTCGGCGACCGGGCCGGGGTTCGCGGAGAGGATGTCGATCCACATCCCGGGGTCGGAGGCGGCGATCCGGGTCACGTCCCGGATGCCCTGGCCGCACAGCCGTACGGCCGACTCGTCGGCGTGCTCCAGGCGGGCCGCGACCATGCTGGAGACCAGGTGGGGCATGTGGGAGACCAGGGCCACCGCGCGGTCGTGGGCGTCGGCGTCCATGACCACCGGCAGGGCCCGGCAGTGCGAGACCAGCTCCAGGGCGAGGTTCAGGACCTCGGTGTCGGTGTCCCGGGTGGGGGTGAGCACCCAGGGCCGGCCCTCGAAGAGGTCGGCGGTGGCGGCCAGCGGCCCGGACTTCTCCCGGCCGGACATGGGGTGCGTGCCGATGTACGACGACAGGTCCAGGCCGCGCTCCTCCAGCTCCCGGCGCGGGCCGCCCTTGACGCTGGCCACGTCGGCGTAGCCGCGCGCCAGGCCCCTGCCCATCGCGTCCGCGAGGACGGCGGCCACATGGGCGGGCGGGGCGGCGACGAGCGCCAGGTCCACCGGCCCGTCGGGCGCCTCGTCGGTGCCGGCGCCGAGCGCGGCCGCGGTACGGGCCTGCTCGGGGTCATGGTCGGCGAGGTGGACGACGACGCCCCGCTGGGCGAGGGCGAGCGCGGCGGACGTGCCGATGAGACCGGTGCCGATGACGAGCGCGGTCCTCACTGGGCGATGTCCTTGCGCAGGGCGGCCGCGGCACCGAGGTAGACGTGACTGATGTCGGCGCGCGGCAGGTCGGACTCGATGTGCGCCAGTATCCGGACGACCCGGGGCATGGCGCCCGCGATGTCCAGCTCCTGGGCGCAGATCAGCGGTACGTCGACGATGCCGAGCTTGCGCGCGGCGGCCGCCGGGAAGTCGCTGTGCAGGTCGGGGGTGGCCGTGAACCAGATGCTGATCAGGTCGTCGGCGGTCAGCCCGTTCCGCTCCAGGACGGCCGTGAGCAGCGCTCCGACCTGTTCGTCCATGTGACCGGCCTCGTCCCGCTCCAGCTGGACGGCCCCCCGGACCGCTCGTACCGCCACGGCGCTGCTCCTGTTCTGACGTCGGCGTCTTGGTCCGTCCAGCCTAGTCAGACCGCCGCCGGGCCCGTGCGCCGTGCCCGCCCGCTGAGACGGGGCCGTCGCCTGCCATGGCCCCAATGTCACGTGTGGTACCCCATTCCGCCACTTGGGAGGAAACACCCCTGTGCGCCTCTTTACGCCGGGCCCGCCGATCCGCTCTGATGGCAGGCAGACCCGCCTCGGGGGAGGCCCGCCATGAAACGTCCCGGTCCCTTGCTGACCCTGCTCGCGGGTCTGCTGTTCGGCCTGTTCATGCTGACGCTCAACGCGACGACGGGGACGAAGACCGCTTCGTCGTCGTACCAGGAGAAGTCACCCAGTCCGGCCCCGACGAGGACCACGGCGTCCCCGACGGCCACGGTGTCCCCGTCCCCACCTCCGTCGCCGAGGCCGGCGAAGATCGCCGACGCCTCCTACGCCGGCCGCACCGACGACGACTCGTCCTCCGTGGCCGTCTCGGTCCGCGACGGCAGGGCGATCGCGTACTTCTGCGACGGCCACAGCAAGGAGTCCTGGCTCAAGGGCCCGGTGGAGCCCGACGGGAGCATGAGGCTCACCGGCAGTCACGGCGCCGTCCTGAACGGCACGCTCCAGGACAACCGGCGCATCCGCGGGACCGTCGACCTGGACGGCGGCCACTACGCCTTCACCGCCCAGCGGGCCGTCAAGGGGTCGGGCCTGTACCGGGCCACGGCGACGGTACGAGGCGCGAAGGTGGACGGCGGCTGGATCGTGCTCGCCGACGGCCGCCAGGTCGGCATCGTCGACCGTGACGGCAAGCCCTCGGCGGCACCCCGCATCGACCCGGAGACCGGCGCCGTGACGGTCGACGGACAGCAGCTGACGGCGAGCCCAGTCGTCCCCTGACACCCGGCCGTGACCGTGATCCGAGGGAGCCGACCATGTCCGTCGACCCGAACGCCGCCACCCAGAGCTGGCCGTCGCCCGAGCCGCACCACCGCCGCCCGCACCCCGTCCGCTATCTCGTCCCCGTCCTGGTGGCCGCCGCGGTCGCGGTCGCCCTCGGCGTGTACGGCAGGGTCCACCAGCCGACCGGGACGGCCTTCAACCTCGCCGGTTTCAGCAGCACGCGCGCGGTGAAGTCCTGGCTCGCCTCGACGGCGTTCTTCTTCGCGCTCGTCCAGCTGGCCTCGGCGCTGATGATGTACGGCAAGCTGCCGGGACCTCGCTGGGCGCCCGCGCTGCACCGCTGGTCGGGGCGGATCGCGTTCCTGGTCGCCGTCCCCGTGGCGGTCCACTGCCTGTACGCGTTGGGCTATCAGACGTACGAAACACGCGTTTTGTGGCACTCCATCCTGGGTTGCTTCTTCTTCGGTGTTTTCAGTGCCAAGATGCTGCTGCTCCGCTCGGAGCGACTCCCCGGCTGGCTGCTGCCGATCGTCGGTGGGCTGGTGTTCGCCGTGCTCACGCTCGTCTGGCTGACGTCAGCCTTCTGGTTCTTCCGCACGTTCGGGGTGACGACATGACCGACGGCTCCACTCGGCGCAGCGTGCTCACGACGGGTACCGCGGCGCTCGCCGCGACCTGCGTGGGATGCAGCAACTACAACGACAACGGCTCCTCCAGCTCGTCCGCGACGTCCGCCTCGTCCGGGGCGGGGAGCGCGGCCTCCGGGGATGTGCTGGCGCAGACGAGCGAGATCCCGGAGGGCGGCGGCATGATCTTCAAGGACCAGAAGGTCGTGGTGACCCAGCCGACGAAGGGCGAGTTCAAGGCCTTCTCGGCGATCTGCACGCATCAGGGCTGCACGGTGAACCAGGTGGCGGACGGCACCATCGACTGCCCCTGCCACGGCAGCAAGTTCCACATCGCCGACGGCTCGGTCGCCCACGGCCCGGCGACCAGGCCGCTGCCGGCCGAGACGATCACGGTGAGCGGAAATTCCATCACCCTGGGGTGACCGGCCACATACGCTCCTGGGCATGGAGCCCGAGGACCTGGTGCGCGACCACACGATCTACGCCTGTGTCATGGGGTCGCGGGCCTTCGGTCTGGCCACGGAGGACAGCGACACCGACCGCCGGGGTGTGTTCCTCGCCCCCACTCCCCTGTTCTGGGGCTTGGCGAAGCCGCCGACACATGTCGAGGGGCCGGGCGAGGAGCAGTTCTCCTGGGAGCTGGAACGGTTCTGCGAGCTGGCGCTACGGGCCAACCCGAACATCCTGGAGTGCCTGCACTCACCCCTGGTCGAACGCCTCGACGACACGGGCCGCGAGTTGCTCGCGCTGCGCGGAGCCTTCCTCTCCCGGCGCGCCTACGACTCCTTCACCGGCTACGCCCTCGCCCAGCGCCGGAAGCTCGACGCCGACGTCCGTGTGCACGGAGCCCCGCGCTGGAAGCACGCGATGCACCTGCTGCGGCTGCTGACGAGCGCCCGCGACCTGCTGCGCACCGGCGAGCTGACGATCGGCGTCGGCGACCGGCGCGCGGAGTTCCTGGCGGTGAAGCGGGGCGAGGTCTCCTGGGCGGAGGCCGAGTCCCGGATGGCCCGGCTGGCCGAGGAGACCGAACGGGCGCTGCACGGCACCCCGCTCCCGGCGGAGCCGGACCACGCGCGCGTGGCCGACTTCCTGTTCCGGACCCGCCGGGCCTCGGCTCTCCGGACGCACCCGGACCACCAGACCGTGCAGGGCGCCGTGCGCGCCAGGCGGTGCTGAGTTCAGCTCAGGGCGAGTGCGGCGCCGAGTTCGACTCAGGCGTCCCAGAGCGCGCCCAGGGTCATCAGGTCGCCCTGGTACTCGATCCGGTCGGCCCACTCGGTCGGCCAGGCGTCCTCGCCCAGCCAGGCCCCGGCGAAGGCGCCGGTGAGGCAGGCGATCGAGTCCGAGTCGCCGGAGGAGCAGGCGGCCCGGCGCAGGGCGAGCACCGGTTCGCCGGGGAAGAGCAGGAAGCAGAGCAGACCGGTCGCCAGGGCCTCTTCGGCGATCCAGCCGGCGCCGGTGGCCAGGCACGGGTCGGCCTCCGGCGAGGCGGTGCGCACGGCCTCCTGGAGCCGGTCGAGGATCTCCAGGCACTCGTCCCAGCCGCGCGCGATGAACGCCTCGGGGCTCGCGTCCTGGCCGCGCGTCCACAGGTCGCCGAGCCAGGTGCGGTGGTAGCGGGTGCGGTTCTCGCGGGCGTACGACCGCAGCCGGTCGACGAGCCGGTCCGGTTCGGTCCCCTGCGCGAGCAGCCGTACGGCACGCGCGGTGAGGTCGGAGGCGGCCAGCGCGGTGGGGTGGCCGTGGGTGAGCCCGGCCTGCAACTGGGCGGCGCCGGCGCGCTGTTCGTCGCTCAGCCCGGGGGCGAGACCGACGGGCGCGACCCGCATGTTGGCGCCGCAGCCCTTGGAGTCGATCTGGCTGGCGTCCTGCCAGGCGCGTCCCTCCTCCTTCAGGAGGTTGCAGGCCCGCAGGCAGGTCCGGCCGGGCGCCCGGTTGTTCTCGGGCGACTGGTACCAGTTCACGAACTCCTCGCGCAGCGGCCGCTCCAGCCGCTTGGGGGCGAGCACTCCCCGGTCCATGGCGGTGCGCATCGCGTGTCCCACGGCGAGGGTCATCTGGGTGTCGTCCGAGACGAAGGCCCGCTGCGGCAGCTCCATCTCCCGCCACGGCCCGAACTTGGCGAGGATGGACGGCACGTCGTTGAACTCGGTGGGGAAGCCGAGCGCGTCCCCGAGGGCGAGACCGATCAGGGAGCCGGTGGCGGCACGCTTGTCGCCGATGTTCGTGGTCATGCGGGGCGTCCTTCCCGGGACGGGCGGAGCAGGGGCGGGTGGAGCGCGGTGGCGGTGCCCGCGCGGTAGAGGGCGGCCGGTTTGCCGCGGCCGCCGGTCAACCGGGCGGCGCCGGGGGCGGGTTCGACGAAGCCGGGGGTGGCGAGCACCTTGCGGCGGAAGTTGGGGCGGTCCAGCGCGACGCCCCACACGGTCTCGTAGACGTTCTGCAGCTCGCCGAGGGTGAACTCGGGCGGGCAGAAGGCGGTGGCGAGACAGCTGTACTCCAGTTGCGCGCCGACCCGTTCATGGGCGTCGGCCAGGATCCGGACGTGGTCGAAGGCGAGCGGCCGGGCCGGGTCGTACGGCTGCCAGCGCGCCTGGGCCGCGTCCCCGCCGCCGTGCGGCTCGGGGGCGTCGGGCAGCAGCGCGGTGAAGGCGACGGAGACCACCCGCATCCTCGGGTCGCGGTCGGGCTCGCTGTAGGTGCGCAGCTGCTCCAGGTGCAGTCCGGACACGTCCGACAGGCCGGTCTCCTCGGCGAGTTCCCGCCGGGCCGCCGTCTCGGCCGACTCCCGCGGCAGCACGAAGCCGCCGGGCAGCGCCCACTGTCCGGCGTACGGCTCCTGCCCGCGCTCGACGAGCAGCACGTGCAGGGCTCCGGCGCGGAGGGTGAGGACGGCGAGGTCGACGGTGACGGCGAAGGGTTCGAAGGCGTGCTTGTCGTAGCCCTGCATGTGCCCGTCCACCCCCTCGGTGATCGACGCAACTAATGGTCTTTACGACTATAAAGAGCCGGCGGGGGTCGCGCAAGGCCTCAGCGGCCGCTGGAGCCCCGTTCGCGGATACGACGACGGCCGGTCCCGGACTACCCGGAACCGGCCGCCAGAAAGCCGTACACGCCCCTCTGCGGGGCCGGGGGTCTAGAGGTCGACTTCCTTCATGAGCATCCCGACCTCGGTGTTGGACAGGCGGCGCAGCCAGCCCGACTTCTGGTCGCCGAGGGTGATCGGCCCGAAGGCGACCCGCACCAGCTTGTCGACCGGGAACCCGGCCTCCGCCAGCATGCGGCGGACGATGTGCTTGCGGCCCTCGTGCAGGGTGACCTCGACGAGGTAGTTCTTGCCGGTCTGCTCGACGACCCGGAAGTGGTCCGCGCGCGCGTACCCGTCCTCCAGCTGGATGCCGTCCTTGAGCTTCTTGCCCAGGTCGCGCGGGATCGGGCCGACGATGTGCGCGAGGTAGGTCTTCTTCACGCCGTACTTGGGGTGGGTCAGCCGGTGCGCCAGCTCGCCGTGGTTGGTGAGCAGGATGACGCCCTCGGTCTCGGTGTCCAGGCGCCCCACGTGGAAGAGCCGGGTCTCCCGGTTGGTGACGTAGTCGCCGAGGCACTGCCGCCCGTCCGGGTCCTCCATGGTGGAGACCACGCCGGCCGGCTTGTTCAGCGAGAAGAACTGGTACGACTGCGTGGCGACGGTCAGCCCGTCGACCCTGACCTCGTCCTTCTCCGGGTCGACCCGCTTGCCCTGCTCCAGGACGATCTCGCCGTTGACCTCGACCCTGGCCTGCTCGATCAGCTCCTCGCAGGCACGCCGGGAGCCGTAGCCCGCGCGGGCGAGGACCTTCTGCAGCCGCTCGCCCTCCTGCTCGGCGCCCGGGAAGGTCTTGGGGAGCTTCACGTCCTTCTTGCCGGTGTACCGCTCCCGGTTGCGCTCCTCGGCGCGGGCGTCGTACTCACGGGAGCTCGCCGGAGCCGTCCGGCCGCGCCCGGTGCCCTGCCCCTGCCGGGGCCCGCCCTTGGCGCCGCCGCGCGCCGAGGCGCCGCGGCCCGACTTCGGGCCGTCCTGGGTGGCGCCCGGGCCTACGTCGTAGCGCCGCTCCTCCGGGCGCGGCTTCTTCGGCCGGCCGGCGCCCTGCTTGTCGTCGCGGGCGTTCCCGGCGCCGCGGTAGTTACCGCGGCCACCGCTGCTCCCGCCGCGGCCGCCGCTGTTGCCACCACGGCTCCCGCCGTTGTTTCCGCTGCTGTTCCTGCCGCTGCTGCTTCGCATCAAAGTTCCGTCTAGTCGTCTGCGTCGTCTGTTCCCGGCACATCGGGTGCGTCGGGGTCGAACGACGGTACGCCCTCCTGGGTCTCGGCCTCGATCGCCTCCGCCTCCGGGAGGAAGGGCGCGAGCTCCGGGAGCTCGTCCAGGCCACGCAGGCCCATCCGCTCCAGGAAGTAGTTCGTCGTCCTGTACAGGATCGCACCTGTTTCGGGTTCCGTGCCCGCCTCCTCGACCAGACCGCGCTGCAGCAGGGTGCGCATCACACCGTCGCAGTTGACCCCGCGGACGACCGAGACCCGGCTGCGGCTCACCGGCTGGCGGTACGCGACGACCGCGAGGGTCTCCAGGGCGGCCTGGGTGAGCCGGGCGGTCTGGCCCTCCAGGACCAGCCGCTCGACGGCGGGCGCGTACTCGCCGCGCGTGTAGTAACGCCAGCCGCCCGCGACGAACCGCAGCTCGAAGCCGCGGCCCTGCGCGGTGTACTCGTCCGCCAGCGCCCGCAGCGCCTTGGTGATCGTCTGCTTCGGCCGCTCCAGCAGCTTGGACAGGTGCTCGACGGTGGCGGGCTCGTCCACGACCATCAGGACGGCTTCCAGGGCCGGCTTGAGCTCGAGGTCGGCGACGGGCCGCAGCCCCGCCGGCAGCTCCGCGGTCTCCTCGCTCACGCCTTCTCCTCCTTGGGCGGCTCGGGCGGCCGGTCGAATTCGTCGGTGACCATCAGCCGGGCCCCGGCGTCCCCGCCGGTCCAGCGCACGATCAGGTCCCCGAGGGCGGTCTCCTGGTCGAGGGCGACGGCCTTCTCCCGGTACAGCTCCAGGAGCGCGAGGAAACGGGCCACGACGGTGAGCGTGTTGTCGGTGTCCTCGACGAGCACCCGGAAGCTCGCCTCCCCCAGCTCCCGCAGCCGCGCGACCACGATCCCGGCCTGTTCCTGCACGCTGACCAGCGGGGCGTGGATGTGGTCGACGTACACCTGCGGCTTGGGCCTGGGCTGCATCGCCTTGACCGCGAGCTTGGCGAAGCCCTCCGCCCCGATGCTGATGACGACCTCGGGCAGCAGCTCGGCGAGGTGCGGTTCGAGGCCGACGGTACGGGGCCAGCGGCGGGCCTCGTCGTCCAGGCGCCGGTTGAAGATGTCGGCGATCTGCTTGTACGCGCGGTACTGCAGCAGCCGGGCGAAAAGGAGGTCCCGAGCCTCGAGGAGCGCCAGGTCGGCCTCGTCCTCGACCTCGGCGGCGGGCAGCAGCCGGGCGGCCTTGAGGTCCAGCAGGGTGGCGGCGACGACGAGGAACTCGGTGGTCTGGTCGAGGTCCCAGTCCGGCCCCATGGCCCGGATGTGCCCCATGAACTCGTCGGTCACCTTGGACAGCGCGACCTCGGTGACGTCCAGCTTGTGCTTGGAGATCAGCTGGAGGAGCAGATCGAAAGGCCCCTCGAAGTTGGCGAGGCGGACCTTGAAGACACCGTCGGGAACGTCTTGGGGCTCCTCGGCGCCGGGGGGCTGGGGTTCGACAGCGCCAGGCTCCTCTTCTGACACGCCGCCGTTGTGGGCAGGCGTTCCGCTGGGCGATGGGGGTCCCCCCGCTCGAGCGAAGTCGAGAGTGGGGGAGGGTGGGCACAACGGCCCACCGGCCTCAGGAGGACCCACGGCCTCAGCCGACGCCGGCCCCTCGTCCGCCAACGGCACCGCTTCCGGCGCCGGCGGCGAAACACCCGGCCCGCGCCCCAGCGCACGCCGATGGCCGCCGGAGGCACCGGGAGCGGGAACGTCGGTCGAGGTCATAGCCCCCGCAGGCTACCCCTACCGCCCGCGCAGCCGTCGTACGAGGATGCTCGCGTCCCCGCGGGACTCCAGGTCGGCCAGGACCACGGCGACCGCCTCGCGGACGATCCGGCCCCGGTCCACGGCCAGCCCGTGCTCGCCCCGGAGCACCAGCCGGGCGTGCTCCAGGTCCATCAGCTCCTCGGCGGAGACGTACACGGTGATCTTCTCGTCGTGCCGCTCGCGCCCGCTGGGCCGCCGGGCGGGCGCCCGGCCGCCGCCCCGCTGCTTGCGGGGCTGCCCCTGCGCGGCGGACCCGGCAGAACCTTCCTGCGCCGCCTGCTGCCGCGCGGACCGCTCCGCCGACGGCGCGACCGTGACGGACTGCGCGGCGTGGTTGCGGGACTCCCCGGCGTCGGCCGACTCGGCCTCCGCCGCCACATGCTCCGCGCCCTCGCCGTCGCCGCCCTGCACGGGCACCGACTGGGGCACGTCCTCGGCGGCCGCGGCCGCCGTCTCGTCGCTCTCCCCCGCGGGAGCCGGCACCCGGGCCTCGCCGTTGACCGGGCGCCTGGGCGTGGACGGCTGCAGCGCCATCCCCCCGGTCGTACGGAACAGTTCGTCGGCCCCGGGCAGACTCACTCGGCGTGACACCGGGCGAGCACCTCCCTGGCGAGCTGGCGATAGGCGGCGGCACCGACGGAGTTGGAGGCGTACGTGGTGATCGGCTCACCGGCGACCGTGGTCTCCGGGAAGCGGACCGTGCGGCCGATGACCGTGTGGTAGACGTGGTCGTCGAACGCCTCGACGACACGGGCCAGCACCTCACGGCTGTGCACCGTGCGCGAGTCGTACATCGTGGCGAGGATGCCGTCGAGCTCCAGCTCCGGGTTGAGCCGCTCCTGGACCTTCTCGATGGTCTCGGTCAGCAGGGCGACACCACGCAGCGCGAAGAACTCGCACTCCAGCGGCACGATCACCTTGTGGGCGGCCGTCAGCGCGTTGACCGTGAGCAGGCCGAGCGAGGGCTGACAGTCGATCACGATGTAGTCGTAGTCGGGCAGCAGCGGCTTCAGGGCGCGCTGCAGCGTCGACTCACGGGCGACCTCGGAGACCAGCTGGACCTCGGCGGCCGACAGGTCGATGTTGGAGGGCAGCAGGTCCATGTTGGGGACCGCGGTCTTCAGAAGGACCTCGTCGGCCGCCATGCCCCGCTCCATGAGCAGATTGTAGACGGTGAGGTCGAGCTCCATCGGGTTGACGCCGAGACCGACCGACAGCGCGCCCTGCGGGTCGAAGTCCACGAGCAGCACCCGCCGGCCGTACTCCGCGAGCGCGGCACCCAGGTTGATGGTCGACGTGGTCTTGCCGACGCCGCCCTTCTGGTTGCACATCGCGATGATCGTCGCGGGGCCGTGACTGGTCACCGGGCCCGGGATCGGGAAGTACGGCAGCGGGCGCCCGGTCGGGCCGACGCGCTCGCGGCGCTGGCGGGCCGCGTCGGGCGCGAGCGTGGCCGCGTACTCCGGATCGGGCTCGTACTCGGCGTCGGGGTCGTAGAAGTGCCCGTCGGGCAGTTCGTCGTAGTCGGCGAATTGGCTGTGGGGCGCGCCACTTCCGTCGCCGGCCATGGCGTTCACGTGATGGCCATCCATGCTCTGGTGTGCTGTCCGCGTGGTCAGCGGACTCCGGGCTGCTGCGAAGGTACGCACCGCGACGGAGCCGACAGCCTCGAACCCCGCGGGACCCTGGTCCCGTACCGGCATTCCTGGTTGACCACCCCCGGGAGAAAATGTCGACTCATTCACAAGTCGTCTTACCTCCTTGGTGACCAGGAAACTTCTAGACAGGTCAGCGTGGCACTATGCCGACGGTTGGCGACTCTATGGCGTGTCGGGCGTTCGCAGCAACACAATCCGCCGGACCCGGCAGGATGTGTCGGCAATGAAACATCCCTCTGTCAAGGGCGTACGGCCGTCGCACAGCAGGTTTCACCGGTGTGCGAATCGGTCGAAGGGTTACGTTCGAGGCGAGTTGACCGCAAGTCGCAAAGTGACCATACACACATCCGGCCGGACCTTGTCGGGCAAGGTCCGGCCGGATGTGCGCGATTGACGCGGCTTGTTGACGTATCGCCTTTACGAAAAGGTGACTTGCCCGCCGGGTCCTGCTCAGCCGATGAGCGTGTCGAGGTCGACGTGCTCCAGGCCGTGCGCCTCGGCGACCTCCTTGTAAACGACCTTGCCGTCATGCGTGTTGAGGCCCTTGGCGAGCGCGGCGTCCCGGCGCAGCGCCTCCGCCCAGCCGTTGTCCGCGAGCGACACGATGTACGGGAGCGTGGCGTTGGTGAGCGCGTAGGTGGAGGTGTTGGGCACCGCACCGGGCATGTTGGCGACGCAGTAGAAGACCGACTCGTGGACCTTGAAGGTCGGCTCGGCGTGCGTGGTGGGGCGGGAGTCCTCGAAGCAGCCGCCCTGGTCGATCGCGATGTCGACAAGGACACTTCCCGGCTTCATGCGGGAGACCAGCTCGTTGGTGACGAGCTTCGGGGCCTTGGCGCCCGGGATGAGCACCGCGCCGACCACCAGGTCGGCCTCCAGGCACGCCTTCTCCAGCTCGAAGGAGTTGGACATGACGGCCTTGACCTTGGTGCCGAAGATCCGGTCGGCCTCGCGCAGCTTGTTGATGTCGCGGTCGAGCAGGGTCACGTCGAAGCCCATGCCGATGGCGATCTGCACGGCGTTCCAGCCGGAGACACCGCCGCCGATGACGACGGCCTTGGCGGGCAGCACACCCGGGACACCGCCGGGCAGGACGCCACGGCCGCCGGCGGCGCGCATCAGGTGGTAGGCGCCGACCTGCGGGGCGAGCCGGCCCGCGACCTCGGACATGGGCGCGAGCAGCGGCAGCGCGCGGTTCGGCAGCTCGACGGTCTCGTAGGCGATCGCCGTGGTGCCGGACTCCAGGAGGGCGTCGGTGCACTCCTTGGAGGCGGCCAGGTGCAGGTAGGTGAAGAGGGTCTGGTCCTTGCGGAGGCGGTGGTACTCCTCCGCGATCGGCTCCTTGACCTTCAGCAGCAGGTCCGCGGTGGCCCACACCTCGTCCGCGGTGTCCAGGATCGCGGCCCCGGCGGCGGTGTACTCGTCGTCCGGGATCGACGAGCCGACACCGGCGCCGCGCTCGATGACGACCTGGTGGCCGTGCCGCACCAGCTCGTGCACGCCGGCCGGGGTGATGGCCACCCGGAACTCGTTGTTCTTGACCTCGCGGGGGATGCCGACCTTCACGTCGATCACGGTCCTTGGCTCAGAGGGTGTGGGGGCATAGACACGCATACCCGGCATGCGGCGGCATACCAGGAGACACCGCGGAAGAACCGGCGGCAGAGCCAGTTTAATGAAGGCGTTCCGACTGTCTAGCCTTTCATTGCATCAATCTTGGCCGGAAGCACTACGGATTTCGTAGGCGTTAGCGCCGTGTTCCGGCTCGGAGTCCGGGTCCGAGGGGTCCATGGAGTCCCGGAGCTCCTCACTCAGCATGCGCTCGGCGGCCGAGCGGTGCAGGCTCGCGGCGATGGAGTCGCCGAGGCGCTCCAGCGTGTCGGCGAGCCGCAGCTGGAGCGCCGCCTGGAGCCGGGTGTCCTCGGCGCGGCGCGCCCACTCCACCGCCTCCTGGCAGGTGCTCAGCGACTCCTCGGGCCGGCCGGCGTACTCCTGGACCCGGGCCAGCTCGCTCAACGCCCTTGCCTGCGCGGCCACATCACCGTTCTTGCGGTGGCCGGAAACGGCCGCCCGCCAGGCCCGCAGCGCCTCCCCGTAGCGGCCCGCATAGGTGTGCGCGCCGGCGATGCGGCCGTAGAGCCGGGCCGCCTCGGCACGCTCGTCGCGGGCCAGGCGCTCGGCGAGGGCACGGCCGAACCAGTCGGCGGCCCGGTCGTAGTCCCCCAGCTCCTGGTACGCGCCACCTACGGATTCCATTGCGCGACCGGTCGCGTACGGGTCGTTTGCTCTGCGTCCGGCCTCCAAAGCCGACCGATATCGCACCAGAGCGTCCGCCGTTCGCCCGGTCTGCGCGTCCAGGTCGCCGAGGTTCAGCAGTGCGGCGGCCTGCTCCCGGGGCAGATCGCGGCGCTCGGCGACATCGAGCACGAGCCGGTGGATGCCGTACAGGTCGGGAGCCGCGGCCTGGGTACCGAGGTGCGCCACCATGGCCTTGACCAGCTGCGCCATCAGGCGGCGGGCCAGCGTGTCGAGCTCGCCGTCGGCGACCGCCGCGCGGGCTGCGGCCAGCAGCGCCGGACGCCGGATGCACAGCCACTCGGCGGCGGCCCGGGGGGTCGGGAAGCGCAGCTCCCGGGGCAGGGCCTGGAGCTTCTCGCGGGCCTGCGGGTTGTCGGTCTCGGTGATCGCCCGGCAGGACTGCAGCAGCCGTACCGTGCGCTCCAGCATCCGGGCGCGGGCCAGCTGGAGCTCCCCGGCCCGCTCCTGGCTCTCGGCCAGCACCCGGAGCAGCGGGTGCAGGCAGCCGGGGACCACGTACTGGGGCAGCGGGGAGGCCACCGGGTGCAGCAGGCCGAGGCGGACCAGCTCGTCCAGGGTGGTGCGGGCGGTGTCGACCGAGCAGCCGGCCAGGGAGGAGGCGGTGTGCGGGTCGACCAGGCCGGCCGGGGCCAGGCTGAGGAGGCGCAGTATCCGCGCGGACCGGCCCGGCAGCTGGCCGTGCGCGAACCGGAGGACGCGGACCAGCGCCGTGCCGTCGTCCGCCTCCGCGTGCAGGCGTTTGGCGAGGTCGGAGACGGCCGCTTGAGGGCGGGCGGCGAGCCAGCCGCCGGCCAGGGCGAGCGCGGCGGGCTGCGCCTGGCACACCTCGACCAGCGACTCGGCGGAACGGGGGTCGACGGTGATGCGGACCGAGCCGGTGTGCCGGCTGAGCAGTTCCACGGCCGACTTGGTGTCGAGGCCGCCCAGGGTGCACGGGCGGACGTTCGAGATCCCGGTGAGCGGGCCGCCGGAGACGGCGACGGCCAGGCAGTCCGGGGTGTCCGGGAGCAGTACGTCGACCTCTTCGGCGCCGGGCGCGTCGTCGAGCAGGAGCAGCATCCGGCGCCCCGCGAGGGCGGTGCGCAGGGCGTGGGTGAGGTCGTCCGCGGCGGCGCCGGCCGGGGTGGGCAGCCGCAGCGCGGTGAGGAGGTCGCGGGCGGTGCGCTCGACCGGGACCGGGGTGCCGTCGGGCTCGGTGAGGCGGGCGCGCAGCACTCCGTCGGGGTAGCCGGGGGCGACCTGCCGGACGAGCTCCTCGGCGAGGGCGGTGCGGCCGGAGCCGGGCCTGCCCGCGATCAGCAGCACCCGGGCGCGGGGGGCCTTGCGGCCGGCGATGGTGTCCAGGCCCGCGCGCTCGATGTCGGCGCGCAGTTCCTTCAACTCCCTTGTACGGCCCAGGAACCGGTCGTCCGTGGCCGCGGGCGCCGACCGCCGTGCGCCGCCTGTGTCCACCGCCTGATCCGTCACGGGCCACACTCCCGTCCCACCGCACACGCAGGCCCGCCGGGGCTCCGGTTCGGGCGTTTCGGCTCAATCGCGTCGAGCCTAGTTCACGTGCGAGGACGTTCCGGGCAGAGCGCGGCTGACCTATCGCCCGATCGGATCAGGCGATGGTCACACCGGCGTGCTCGAAGGACGGATCCGGGCCCCGGGGGCGGGGCTCAGGACTCGAAGGGGCGGGCCGGCCAGGGCGCGTCGGCCGGGCGCAGCGCGTCGAGGCCGTCACCGGTGCGGGCGGCGACCAGGGAGAGGACACCGGTCACGAGGCAGTTGTTGTGGAGGTCGCCGGCGAGCACCAGGCGCACCAGCTCGTCGACCGGTACGCGCGCGTACTCCAGGTCGATCTCCTCGTGCTCCGTCTCGAAGCGCTCCCCCTCGGCCTCGGAGAGGCCACGGGCGAGGAAGATCCGCACGGCCTCGTCGCAGCCGCCGGGGGTGGTGTACAGGTCGGTCAGCACCCGCCAGTCCTCGGCCTTGACATGGGCCTCCTCGTACAGCTCGCGCTGGGCGGCGTGCAGCGGGTTCTCACCGGGGATGTCGAGCAGGCCGGCCGGGATCTCCCAGAGCTTCTGCCGGACCGGGTGCCGGTACTGGCGGATGAGCAGCACGCGGTCCTCCTCGTCCAGGGCGAGGACGGCGACCGAGCCGGGGTGGACCTGGTAGTCGCGGCGGACCACCGAGCCGTCGGGCATGACCACCTCGTCGGTGCGGACCGAGGTCTTGTTGCCCACGAAGGGGGTCTCCGTCGCCCGGATCTCCCACTCCTCGGGGGTGTCCTTGATCGTCATGCCGAAACCTTCCAGACGTACGTGGAGAAAACCGGGGTGCGCACCTTTGAAGGTATGCACCCCGGCCACCGTACAACCGGTGTGTTACTTCGAATTCTCCTGCTCGACGGCGCCCTGCTGACGGGCGACCGCGGCCTTCACCAGGCCCGCGAAGAGCGGGTGCGGGCGGGTCGGACGGGAGCGCAGCTCCGGGTGGGCCTGGGTGGCGACCAGGTAGGGGTGGACGTCGCGCGGGTACTCGACGTACTCGACGAGCTTGCCGTCCGGGGAGGTGCCGGAGAACTGGATGCCGGCCTTCTTCTCCAGCTCCGCGCGGTAGGCGTTGTTCACCTCGTAGCGGTGGCGGTGCCGCTCCTCGACGTACTCCTTGCCGTCGTAGACCTCGCGCACGATGGAGCCCTCGGCCAGCTTGGCCGGGTACATGCCGAGGCGCATGGTGCCGCCCATGTCGCCCTCGCCGGCCACGATGTCCAGCTGCTCGGCCATGGTGGAGATGACCGGGTGGCCGGTGGCGGAGTCGAACTCGGTGGAGTTGGCGTCCGGGATGTCGGCCAGGTTGCGCGCGGCCTCGATCACGATGCACTGCAGGCCCAGGCAGAGGCCGAGCAGCGGGATCCGGTTCTCGCGGGCGAAGCGGATGGCGCCGACCTTGCCGAGCACACCGCGGTCGCCGAAGCCGCCCGGGATGCAGATGCCGTCGACGTCGGCGAGCTGGGCGGCGGCGCCGGCCGGGGTCTTGCAGTCGTCGGACGTCACCCACTTGATCTTCACGCGGGCCTTGTTGGCGAAGCCGCCGGCGCGCAGCGCCTCGGTGACCGAGAGGTAGGCGTCGGGCAGGTCGATGTACTTGCCGACCAGCGCGAGGGTGATCTCGTGGTCGGGGTTGTGGACGCGGTCGAGCAGGTCGTCCCAGGTCCGCCAGTCCACGTCGCGGAACGGCAGGTCCAGCTTGCGGACGACGTAGGCGTCCAGGCCCTCGCCGTGCACGGTCTTCGGGATGTCGTAGATCGAGCGGGCGTCCGGGCAGGCCACGACCGCGGCCTCGTCGACGTCGCACATCAGCGAGATCTTGCGCTTGATGGCGGTCGGCACCTCGCGGTCGCAGCGCAGCACGATCGCGTCAGGCTGGATACCGATGTTCCGCAGGGCGGCCACGGAGTGCTGGGTGGGCTTGGTCTTCAGCTCGCCGGAAGGGCCGATGTAGGGCAGGAGCGAAATATGGACCACGAAGACGTTGTCCCGGCCGACCTCGTGCCGGACCTGGCGGACGGTCTCCAGGAACGGCAGCGACTCGATGTCACCGACCGTGCCGCCGACCTCGGTGATGACCACGTCGACCTCGTCGGTCGCCATGCGCCGGATGCGGTGCTTGATCTCGTTGGTGATGTGCGGGATGACCTGGACCGTGTCGCCCAGGTACTCGCCACGCCGCTCCTTGGCGATCACCGTCGAGTAGACCTGACCCGTGGTGACGTTGGCGGAGCCGTCCAGGTCGCGGTCGAGGAAACGCTCGTAGTGGCCGATGTCCAGGTCGGTCTCGGCGCCGTCGTTGGTGACGAACACCTCACCGTGCTGGAAGGGGTTCATCGTGCCGGGGTCGACGTTCAGGTACGGGTCGAGCTTCTGCATCACGACCCGCAGGCCCCGGGCCTTGAGCAGCATGCCCAGGCTGGAGGCCGTCAGGCCCTTGCCGAGCGAGGAGGCGACACCCCCGGTGACGAAGATGTGCTTGGTCGTCGTGGCTGCGCTGTTTTTGAAAGCATGCGGCGGCATGGCCAAGAGGGGGCTCCCGTGGTCGCGGTCTGTCGTGCGGTACGGCTGCCGTCCTGGAGTTTCCGGGGTGGTGCCGTCGCTGCGGTTCGGGGGTTTCGTGCCCACCGGTCCACGGGCTACCAGGGTATCAGCGCCGCGGAGAGATGGCTTCCGGCCACGCTCCGTACACACGTCGGCACGGACGTGGGGCCTGCCTTACCCGCATTTCACCCAGGGCTCACCCGTTCGGCCCACACGGGTTGCCCGGAGCGGCACGCAGATCATCTACGTGCGTCGTATCCTGCTCGGACACTCGCTGCCGAGCCCGGCCGGAAAAGACGGCACACCCCCGCCCGTCACCCCGGAACAACGAGAGCTTGGCAGTTCGTTGAGCTATGACTGTCGTTTTGCCTCAGGGCGCGGCGGGCTGCTTTGCTTCACCGCTTGACGACTTAATGACGCACAACAACAACCCCCCTTGACCGCACTAGCGACAGCCCCCTTCTGCCTGGGGGGTGACGTGGCCGTTCGACTGGAGTTGCACGTGGCCGGGCGCATCGAAGACTACGCACTCATCGGAGACATGCAGACCGCTGCGCTGGTCTGCCGGGACGGCACAGTGGACTGGCTGTGCCTGCCCCGCTTCGACTCGCATGCCATCTTCGCCGGTCTGCTCGGCACCGAGGAACACGGCTTCTGGCGCCTCGGCCCGGCCCACGCGGCCGACTCCCCGCCCCCGACCGCGGCCCGCCGCACCTACCGGGGCGACTCGCTGATCCTGGAGTCGGAGTGGGACACCCCGCGCGGCACGGTCCGGGTGACCGATTTCATGCCCCCGCGTGACGGCGCGCCCCAGCTGATCCGCATCGTCGAGGGCGTCACCGGCCGGGTGCCGATGCGCTCGGTGCTGCGGATGCGGTTCTCCTACGGCCGGGTGGTCCCCTGGGTGCACAAGCACGACGGCCGTACGGTCGCCGTCGCGGGCCCCGACTCTGTGTGGTTCGACACCTCGGCGGAGACCTACGGCAAGTCGCTGACCACCTACGCCGACTTCACCGTCGCCCCCGGCGACCGGATCGCCTTCACCATCTCGTGGCAGCCCTCGCACAAGGAGCCGCCGCCGCTGCCGGAGCCGGAGCAGTCCCTTGAGGCGACCGAGGACTTCTGGCGGGAGTGGGTCGAGCACTGCACGTACCACGGCCCGTACCGCGAGGCCGTGGTCCGCTCGCTGATCACGCTGAAGGCCCTGACGTACGCCCCCACCGGCGGCATCGTCGCCGCGCCGACGACCTCCCTCCCGGAGGACATCGGCGGCGTCCGCAACTGGGACTACCGCTACACCTGGCTGCGCGACGCGGCGATCACCCTGTCCTCCCTCCTGCGCACCGGCTACCGCGAGGAGGCCCGCGCCTGGCGCGAGTGGCTGCTGCGGGCGGTCGCCGGCGACCCCGAGAACCTGCAGATCATGTACGGCATCGCGGGCGAGCGCGAGCTGGGCGAGGCCGAGCTGGACTGGCTGCCGGGCTACGAGAACTCGGCGCCGGTCCGGGTCGGCAACGGCGCGGCGCACCAGCTCCAGCTGGACGTCTACGGCGAGGTCACCGAGGCCCTGCACCTGGCCCACATGACCGGCCTCGCGCGCAACGACTACGCGTCCCTCCTCCAGCTGAAGCTGATCCGCTACCTGGAGGACCACTGGGACGAGCCGGACGAGGGCATCTGGGAGGTGCGCGGGCCGCGCCGGCACTTCGTGCACTCCAAGGTGATGGCCTGGGTCGCGGTGGACCGCACCATCAAGCTGATCGAGTCCGGGGACGCGGACGGCCCGCTGGAGCGCTGGAAGGAGCTGCGCGACGACATCCACCGGGACGTCTGCGAGCGGGGCTACGACAAGGAGCGCAACACCTTCACCCAGTCGTACGGCTCCCAGGAGCTGGACGCCTCGCTGCTGCTGATCCCCCAGATGGGCTTCCTGCCGCCGGACGACAAGCGGGTCATCGGCACCATCGAGGCGATCCAGCGCGAGCTGTCCACGTCCGACGGCTTCATCCTGCGCTACCCGACCTCGGGCGGCGACGAGGGCGTGGACGGCCTCCCCGGCGACGAGGGCGCGTTCCTGGCGTGCTCGTTCTGGATGGCCGACGACCTCGCGATGATCGGGCGCGTCGACGAGGCCCGCAAGCTGTTCGAGAAGCTTCTCGCACTGCGGAACGACCTCGGGCTGCTGGCGGAGGAGTGGGATCCGCGGCTGAAGCGGCAGGTGGGGAACTTCCCGCAGGCGTTCAGTCATGTGCCGCTGATCGACACGGCGCTGCGGCTTACGGCTTCGGGGGCGTACGGGGGCTAGCAGGGGTTCTCGGTCGGCTGCGGGTGCGTGGGGGCTGGTCGCGCAGTTCCCCGCGCCCCTGAAGGGGCGCGCTGCCACCTAGGCTGGTAGCGAACAAATCCCCCCTTTTCGGAAAGGGGGCGGTCATGGCTCCTCTTTTCAAGGCGCGCACGGCCCTCGCCGTGCTCCGCGAGGATCTGAGCGGGGACGTGTTCGCCCCGGGGGACCCGGGGTACGACGCGGCCCGGGCCGTCTTCAACGGCAGGATCGACCGGTATCCGGCCGTGATCGCCCAGTGTGCGGGCGACGCCGACGTGGTCCGTGCCGTGCGGTTCGGGCGGGAGCTGGACCTGCACATCGCGGTGCGCGGCGGCGGCCACTCCGTGGCGGGCTCGGCGGTCGCCGACGCCGCGCTGGTGGTGGATCTGCGCCGGATGGACGAGGTGACCGTCGATCCGGTGGCGGAGGCCGTCCGGGTGCAGGGCGGGGTGACCATGAGCCGTCTGGACCGGGCGACCCGGGCCTACGGTCTCGCCGCCACCGGTGGGCGGGCGCCCGGCATCGGGGTCGGCGGGTTCGTGCTCGGTGGCGGGTCGGGGTGGCTGGACCGGGTCTTCGGGGCGGCCGTCGACAACCTGATCGGCGTCGAACTGGTCACGGCCGACGGTGAGCGGGTGCACGCCAACGCGGACGAGAACCCGGAGCTGTTCTGGGCCCTGCACGGCGGTGGTGGGAACTTCGGTGTCGCCACCGCGCTCACCCTCGCCCTGCACGAGCTGCCGGTGTTCTCGGTCGCCCTGCTGCGGTACCCGCCGTCGTCCGGCCCGGACGTCGTCCACGCCTTCCGCGAGGTGATCCGCACCGGTCCCGACGAGGTGGGCGGGGCGGTGGTGTACCTGGCAGCCGACGGCGAGCCGGTGTGCGCCGCCCTCGTCACCTACGCAGGCGGCGAGGAAGGGCTGCGCAAGGTCGCCGGACCGCTGCTCGCGCTGCCGCACGAGGCGGAGGTCGCCGGCCCGATGCCGTACGGCGAGCTGCAGTGCCTGCTCGACGTTCCGTCCGGGCTGCGGAACCACTGGTCGGCCGAGTGCCTGGCCGACCTGCCCGACGAGGCGGTGGACGCCTGGTGCGGCTGCGTGGAGGGTATGCCGGTGCCGAGCGGCTCGCAGCATGTGCTGTTCCCGCTGGGCGGCGCGACCGCCTCACGGCCGACGGGGTACCCGGTGGCGTACCGGGACGCGGGCTGGGTGGTGCACCCTCTCGGGATCTGGGCCGACCCGGCCGACGACGAGCGGGCGACCGCCTGGGTGCGGGACGTCCGTGCCCGGGTCCGGCCGTGGTCCACCGGCGTCGGTCCCCTGACCCTCATCGGTGATGAGGGCCCGGAGCGGGTGCGGGCCGGACTGGGCGTGGGGAAGGCGCTGCGGCTCGGCAAGGTGAAGCGGCATTGGGACCCCGACAACGTCTTCCGCTTCAACCACAACATCAGACCGCTCTGAGCAGCGCCCCGAAGGGGCGCGGGGCTGTATCGACATGCGGCTCCGCCGCATGGGCGCGACCGGCCACGACGGCGCCGCACCCGACGGACGGCACACCGCAGCCCTGCCAACGGAACGCCCACCGGAATGTGCCGTGAACGCGTTCCCCCGGGTAGCGTCCGCTCCATGAACAGCGGTACGGGCAGCGGATTCGACACGCAGGGCGCCGGGATCACCGTGCAGCGGGCGCTGGAGCTGCCCGGGCTGCGCAGCGGGCTCCCGGAGATCCTGGCGGGCGCCGACCGGCTGGGCCGCACCGTGCGCTGGGTGCACGCCGGCGAGGTGCCGAACATCGCCTCGCTGCTGAAGGGCGGCGAGCTGCTGCTCACCACCGGCTACGGCCTGGGCACCCGGCCGACCGAGCAGCGGGCGTTCGTCCGCACCCTCGCCGAGCGGGGCATCGCCGCCCTGGTCGTGGAGCTGGGCGCCCGGTTCTCCCGGCTGCCCGCCACCCTCGTCGACACCGCCCGCGCGACCGGGCTGCCCCTGGTCGCGCTGCACCGCGAGGTGCCGTTCGTGACGGTGACGGAGGAGATCCACACCGAGATCGTCAACCACCACTACGCCCTCCTCCAGCGTGCCGAGGAGGTGCACCGCCGCTGCACCGAGGCCCTGCTGGGCGGCGGCGGGGTGCCCCAGGTGCTCACCATCCTGGCCGACTTCAGCGGGAACCCGGTCTTCCTGGAGACCACCGACGGTCAGCTGCTGTACACGGCCGGATCGGGGCCCGAGGGGGCCGACCCGCTCCAGGTGTGGGAGGGGCTGCGCGGCCAGCACAAGGACGCGCCGCCGCCGACCGGGGTGGTCCTGGTGGACGTGCCGGGCGGCGGTCCGGGGACCGGATCGGTGCGCGCCCGCCTGGTCCTGCTCCCGGTACGCGGCCCCCTCGCCCCCGTCCATCGCATCGCCGCCGAGCGGGCCGCGGGCATCCTGGCCGTCGTGCTGATGCAGGCCCGTCAGGAGGAGGAGCTGGCGGCGCGCGGGCGCGGCGACTTCCTGACCGATCTCGCGGAGGGCCGGATCACCGCGGAGGACGCCCCGGCGCAGGCCCGCGTCCTCGGCTTCAAGCCCGGCGGCGGCCCGCTGCTGCCGGTGGTCATGCGGGTCGGCGACTCCCTGTCCCCGGACTCCCCGGGCAGGGGCTGGGCGGTGCTGGCCCGCGCGGTCGGCGAGGAGCTGGCGGCCGTGGGCGTGCCCGTCCTGCTGGGCGTACGACCGGTCGAGGGCCGCGTGCCGCTGCTCCTGGGCCTGCGCTCGGAGGCGGAGCGGACGACGGTCGCGGACCGGGTCGCGGCGGCGCTGCGGGCGGGGGTGGAGCGCGCCGGGATGCAGCGCCCCGGGGCCGCTCCCCCGGTCGTGGTGGTCGGCGTGGCCGGCGGCTGGGCGGCCGCGTCGGCGGGCCTGCGGCACGCGGCCGAGACGGCGACGGCGGCCCAGTGCCTCTCCGACCGGCCCTGGTACGACGCCCGCCGCCTCGACATCGACCTCCTCCTGTGGCGGCTGCGCGACCACCCCGACCTCGCGGCCTTCGTCGACCGCGCGATCGGCCCGCTCCGCGACCACGACAACCGCTCCAAACCGCCGCTGCTGCCCACCCTGGAGACCTACCTGGCACACGCCGGCCGCAAGGCGGAGACGGCCCGCGAACTCCACCTCAACCGGCAGACCCTCTACAACCGCCTCGCCCGCATCGGGGAGTTGCTGGGCACGGACCTCGACGACCCGCAGGCGGTCCTGGCGTTGAGCCTGGCCCTGCGGGCACGCCGGCACGTCCCCTAGGGAATCGCGACGTCACGGCCTCCGGGCCTCACGGCCTCACGGCAGCGGCCGGGGCTGCGTCAACTCGTCGTACACGCTGAGCACTTGGGCCACGGTCTCGTCCTCCGTGGGCCAGCTCGCCGCCTGCCGGGCACCCCGCTCACGCAGCTCCGCGCAGCGCCCGGGGTCGTCGAGGAGGCGTACGACGGTGGCGGCGAGGGCCGGTGCGTCGCCGTACGCGACCAGCTCGGCCGCGTCCCCGACGAGGTCGGGGATGCCGCCGACGGCGGTCGCGACGAGCGGCACGCGCGCGTGCAGGGCCTCCTGGGCGAGGACCGAACGGGACTCCCAACTGCTCGACAGCAGCGCCAGGTCGGCGGCGGCGAGCAGCTCGGCGACGTCGTCACGGCGCCCGATCAGCCGTACGGGCAGCTCCTCGTCCTCGATCCGCCGCTGCAACGCCGCACGCAGCGGACCCTCCCCGGCGATGACGAGGAGCGGCACCGGGTCGAGCCGGCACCAGGCGCGCGCCGCGTCCAGCAGGACGTCATAGCCGCGATGCCGGTCGAGGGAGCCGACGGCGATGAGCAACGGCCGCCCCATGGCGCCGAGTTCGGCCCGGACCTTGGGGCGCAGCCGCTCCGCCTCGTCCTCGTCCACGGACCGCCGCAGGCCGGGCAGCGCCACGGCGGCGAGCCGGGCGTCCCGGGCACCGGTACGGCGGGCCCGGTCCACCAGGTCGGAGGTGGTCCCGAGCACCACGGCGGCCGTCCGCACCACCCGGCGCTCCAGCATCCGCAGCAGATGCGCCCGGGCGCCCTCGGCATGCGCCCGGTTGTGCCAGGTGACGATCAGCGGGGTGCTGCGGCCGCTCAGCGCCAGCACCGCGCGGAAGGAGGCGTGCAGGCCGTGGGCGTGCACCAGGTCGGCGTCCGTGCAGGCGGCGCGGAGCGCCGCGACCGAGCCCGGGTCGCTGCTGCGCGGCACGTGCACGTGGTCGGCGCCGACGTCCGAGAAGCCGTAGGCGCGATCCGCCTCGGCGGGGGCGCACACCGTGACCCGCACGCCCCGCTCGACCAGGCCGGCGGTCAGCGACCGCACGTGCGCGCTGCTGGCGGCGTTGCCGCCGCCCAGCACCTGCACGGTGCGCAGTGGCGACTGACCGTGCGGTGCGGTGCTGCTCACGGGGCTCACGCGGCCGGGGCTCCTGGTTCGACGTGGGGCGGTCACGAGGGAACGTACAGAAGGTATCGGGGCCGAGGGGGTCACCGCGCGCCTCCCCCGGACGCCGCGTCTCCCTCAAGGATGCCAGCACACAAGGGTGTTCCGGGTACTCCGAGAAGGCACATACCGAGGCGGGCCGGGGCAATGCGCCGGAGCGTGTCACCCGGGAGGGTGACGAAAACGCCACCGAGGAGGACCGCAATGGGCGCCACCAGCCACGATGCGCTCCCGTGCCGGGACATCGCCGAGGGGGTTGACTCGACACCGTCGGTGACCTTTCACCGACGCCGGCCTTCGACCTGCAGCAGCCGTTCACCGCCGGCGGGAACGGCGGCCGGAGCGGCACGACGGACGACGCCCCGCCCCTCCGGCCATCCGTCAGCGGACCGTCAGCGATCCGCCCGTGCCGTCTCCAGCAGTTCCTCCGCGTGCGCCCGTGCCGTCTCCGAGTCCTCCTGACCGGCCAGCATGCGGGACAGCTCCCGGACCCGTTCCTCGCCCTCCAGGACCTTCACGCCGGACCGGGTGACCGTGCCGTCGTTGGTCTTCTCGACCAGCAACTGCCGGTCGGCGAAGGCGGCGACCTGGGGAAGGTGGGTGACGACGACGACCTGCGCGGACCTGGCGAGCTTGGCCAGGCGCCGCCCGATCTCCACCGCCGCCTTGCCGCCCACGCCCGCGTCGACCTCGTCGAAGAGGTACGTCGGGACCGGGTCGGTGCCCGCGAAGACGACCTCCACCGCGAGCATCACGCGCGACAGCTCACCGCCGGACGCGCCCTTGGCGATGGGGCGGGGCGGGGCACCGGGGTGCGGGGCCAGGAGCAGCTCGACCTCGTCGGCGCCCGACGGGCCGTAGGCCACCGCCCGTCCGCCGACCTCCACGCCCTCCGGGTCCTCGGTCTGCCGGATGGCGAAGGACACGCGCGCGTGCGGCATCGCGAGGGAGCCCAGCTCGGCGGTGACGGCGGCCGCGAACCGGTCGGCCGCTTCCGTGCGCGCATCGGTCAGCGCCTGTGCGAGCCCGCCCAGTTCCGCGCGGAGGGCATCCCGCTCGGCGGTCAGTTCGTCGATCCGCTCGTCGTCGCCGTCGAGTTCGGTGAGCCGGGCCGCGCCCTGTTCCGCCCAGGCCAGCACCGCGTCGATGCCGTCGCCGTACTGGCCGTACTTGCGGGTGAGCGCGGTGAGTGCGGCACGCCGCTCCTCCACGGCCGCGAGCCGCAGCGGATCGGCGTCCAGGTCGTCGGCGTACCCGGCGAGTTCCCCCGCCACGTCGCCCAGCAGGATCCCGACCTCGCCGATCCGGTCGGCGAGCGCGGCCAGCGCCGGATCGTGCGAGCGAACGGCCTCCAGGGCCCGGTGGGCGCCCGCCACGAGGGTGGCCGCGTCGATGCCCTCGGGGTCCTCGGGGTTGCCCGCGAGCGCGGAGTGCGCGGCGGTCGCGGCGGACGACAGCGCCTCGGCGTGCCCGAGCCGCTCGGCCTCCTCGGCCAGCTCCACGTCCTCGCCGGCCCTCGGCTCCACGCCCGCGATCTCGTCCAGCCCGTAGCGCAGCATGTCGGCTTCCTGGGCCCGCTCACGCGCGCGCGTGACGATCTCCTCCAGCTCGGCCGCCACGGCCCGCAGCCGCCGGTAGGCCTCGCCGTACTTGGCAAGGGGTACGGCGACCCCGTCACCGGCGTACCGGTCGAGGGCCTGCCGCTGCCGGTTCAGCTTCAGCAGCCCCTGCTGGTCGGTCTGCCCGTGCACGGCCACCAGGTCGTCGGCGAGCTCGGCGAGCAGCCCCACGGGCACGCTCCGCCCGCCCAGGTGCGCCCGTGAGCGCCCCTCGGCGGAAACGGTACGGCTGATCAGCAGCGCCCCGTCGTCCAGTTCGGCGCCGGCCTCCTCGGCCCGTACCGCAGCCGAGGCTCCGGCGGGCACGGTGACCCGCCCCTCGACGACCGCCTTCTCGGACCCGATCCGCACGAGCGCGGGATCGGCCCGCCCACCCAGGAGCAGCCCCAGGCTGGTGACCACCATGGTCTTGCCCGCACCGGTCTCACCGGTGACGGCGGTGAACCCCGGCGACAACTCGACGACGGCGTCGTCGATGACCCCGAGTGACCGTATCCGCATTTCTTCCAGCACGGGGAAGACCTTACGAGGTCGAGCCGACGAAGTGCGAGGCCCCCTGTCACCCGGGCGGGTGGAGAACCTCAGGGGGCGCGGGGCCGCGTCGACACGTCGGTGACTGTCCCGACCCTGAGGGGCGCGGGGAACTGCGCGACCAGCCACAGCTCACCCGCGCCCGCCGACGCACCGAAACCACCCCCACAGACCGCTAGTGCGGCGCCCCCCGCCACCCGGACACCGGCAACGCGAACTTCGCGACCAACCGGTCCGTGAACGACGCATGATGCAGCCGGGCCAGCCGCACCGGCACCGCCCCTCGCCGCACCTCGACACGCGCCCCCGGCGGCAGCTCCACCGTCCGCCGCCCGTCGCACCACAGCACCCCCGGCTGGATGTGCGGCAGCACCTCCACCGCGAGCACCGAGTCCGGCGAGGTCACCAACGGCTTCGCGAACAGCGCGTGCGCGGAGATCGGCACCATCAGCAGCGCCTCCACCTCCGGCCACACCACCGGCCCGCCCGCCGAGAACGCGTACGCCGTCGACCCGGTAGGCGTCGACAGGACGATCCCGTCGCACCCGAACCCGGTCACCGGCCGCCCGTCGATCTCCAGGACCACTTCCAGCAGCTTCTCGGCGCCCGCCTTCTGCACGGCCGCCTCGTTCAGCGCCCAGTCGGTGTGCACGATGTCCCCGTTGCGGTGCACGACGACGTCGACGGTCATCCGCTCCTCGACCTCGTACGCCTTGCTCACCACCCGGTCCACGACCTTGTCCAGGTCGTCCCGCTCGGCCTCCGCGAGGAACCCGACGCTGCCGAGGTTGACGCCGAGCATCGGCACCCCGGAGGCGCGGGCGAACTCGGCGCCGCGCAACAGCGTCCCGTCACCGCCGAGGACGATCAGCAGCTCGCAGCCGTCGAGGCTGTGCGGCGAGGCCTCCTCGACGAGTTCGACCTCGTCGGGCAGCGGCAGGTCCGCGGCCTCGAAATCCAGCACCCGGACGCCGACTCCCGCCGCCAGCAACCCCTTCACCACGAGCTCGGCGCTGCGGATCGCCGCGGGCCGCCCGGTGTGGGCGAGGAGGAAAACAGTACGAGCTCGGTTCTGTGTCAACGCGGCCCCTCCGCCACTGCACGGTCAACGTCGGCCGGATTCAACTGGGGTGCGCCGGCCCGCAGCCACAGAAAGTACTCGACGTTGCCGGACGGCCCGGGCAGCGGACTGGCGGTGACACCCTTCACCCCGAGCCCCAGCTCCCACGCCTTCTCGGCAACCCCCCGCACAGCCTCCGCCCGCAGCTGCGGACTCCGTACGACTCCCCCGCTGCCCAGCCTCTCCTTGCCCACCTCGAACTGCGGCTTGACCATCATCACCAGGTCGGCGTCCGGCTTCACGCACCGCGCCAGGGCCGGCAGCACCAGCCCGAGCGGGATGAAGGACAGATCACCCACGACAAGATCCACAGGCTCCCCATCGATCGCTTCAAGCGTCAACTCGCGTACGTTCGTACGGTCCTTGACGGTGACGCGTTCATCGCTCTGCAGAGACCACGCGAGTTGGCCGTATCCGACGTCGACGGCGACGACCTGCGCGGCTCCCGCGCGCAGCAGCACATCGGTGAAGCCGCCGGTCGACGCACCGGCGTCCAGCGCCCGCCGTCCCTCGACCGGCAGGCCCTCCGGGACGAACACCGCCAGCGCGCCGGCGAGCTTGTGACCGCCCCGCGACACGTACTCGGGATCGCTGTCGTCGGCCTGCACGACGATGGCGGCGGCGGTCTCCACCTGGGTCGCCGGCTTGGTCGCGACGGCCTTGCCGACGGTGACCCGCCCGGCGGCGATCAGCTGGCTGGCGTGCTCGCGCGAGCGCGCCAGCTTCCGGCGGACCAGCTCCGCGTCCAGACGGCGACGTGCGACTCCTGCCACGGTGGGTTCAGCTCCTGCTCTGGTGGTACGACGGTGCGGGCGCCCGGTTGCCGTACAGCGGGGCGGGCGCCGGGGGGCCAGAAGGCCCCGGAGGTCCCGGGCGGGCGTCGAGCTCGGTCAGCGCGTCGCGCAGCCCCCGGTGTACATCCTCGTACACCTCCAGATGCCCGTCCGTGGCGAGGTGGTCGGCGTCGGCCAGCCGGTCGAGCTGTGCGTCGACCTCGGCGTTGCCGGTGGGGGTGCGAGGGACGTTCAGCGGGGCGGGCGCGGCGGGGTCGTACTCGGGTTCGACGGCGGCCGCTTCCCCGGCTTCCGTCACCGGGGCCGCCACCAGGCCTTCGGGCGCAGAGTCGGTCATGCCCCGACGCTACCTCGAACCGCTGGGGTACCGTCGATCGCGATGGCCACGATCGAGGAGTGCCGCGCCGCACTCGACAAGCTCTCGCACAACATGGGTGGCGCCGAGGGCGACGTCCGGGCGGCCGCCGCCATGGACCGCTCGGTCAGTTGCCACATCACCGACCTGGACGTCACCTTCGCCGGCCGGCTCACCGGCGGCCGGATCGAGGTCGAGGAGACGTTCCCCGGGCCGCCGCGGGAGAAGGCGCAGATCAGACTCGCCATGGCTGGCGACGACCTGGTGGACCTGGTCGAGGGCGAGCTGAACTTCGCCGGGGCCTGGGGGTCGGGCCGGGTGCGGCTGGAGGCGAACCTGCTGGACCTGTTCCGGCTCAGGAAGTTGTTGTGACCCTGGCCTTCCGGGCCGCCGGCACCACCAGCGGGGTCCCCGTCTCCGGGTCGTCGATGATCTGGCAGCGCAGCCCGAAGACCTCTTCCACCAGTTCGGCGGTGACGATGTCGTTCGGGGCGCCCTCGGCGACGACCCGGCCGCCCTTGAGCGCGATCAGGTGGGTGGCGTAGCGGGCCGCGTGGTTGAGGTCGTGCAGCACGGCGACCAGGGTGCGGCCCTGCTCCTCGTGGAGTTCGGCGCACAGGTCGAGGACGTCGATCTGGTGCTGGATGTCCAGGTAGGTGGTCGGCTCGTCGAGGAGCAGCAGCGGGGTCTGCTGGGCGAGGGCCATGGCGATCCAGACGCGCTGCCGCTGGCCGCCGGAGAGTTCGTCGACGTACCGGTCGGCGAGTTCGTCGACGCCGGTCTGCTCCATCGACTCCTGGACGACCCGCTCGTCGTCGGCGGACCACTGGCGCAGGATGCCCTGGTGCGGGTAGCGGCCGCGGCCGACGAGGTCGCCGACGGTGATGCCGTCGGGCGCGATGGACGACTGCGGGAGCAGGCCCAGCGTGCGGGCGACCTTCTTCGCCGGCATCGACTGGATGACCTGGCCGTCGAGCAGCACGCGGCCCTGGCTGGGCCTGAGCATCCGGGACAGGGCGCGCAGCAGCGTCGACTTGCCGCAGGCGTTGGGGCCGACGATCACCGTGAAGGAGTTGTCGGGGATCTCCACCGACAGCTGCTCGGCGATGACGCGCCGGTCATAGGCGAGGGTGACGTTCTCGGCGGACAGGCGGTTCACGGTGCTCCTAGGGTTGTTCGTCTCGCCGGTGGGGATCGCGCTCATATCCGGCCCGCCTTCCGCTCGGTGACGAGCAGCCACAGCAGGTAGACCCCGCCGAGGACGCCGGTGACCACGCCGACGGGCAGCTGGTCGGCGCCGAAGGCACGCTGCGAGGCCAAGTCGGCGGTGACCAGGAGGGTGGCGCCCATGCAGAGGGACGGCACCAGGTTGGGGCCGGACGAGCGGGTGAGGCGGCGGGCGAGCTGGGGGGCGGTGAGGGCCACGAAGCTGACCGGGCCCGCGGCGGCGGTGGCGGCCGCGGTCAGCAGGACGGCGGCCACCATCAGCAGCAGCCGCACCCGCTCCACGCGCACGCCCAGGGCGTTCGACACGTCGTCGCCCATCTCCATCATCCTGAGGCCCCGCGCGTTGGCGAGGACCAGCGGGACGACGACCGCACACAGCGCGAGCAGCGGCCAGACCTGGCTCCAGTCACGGCCGTCGAGGGAGCCGGTCATCCAGACGACCGCGCGGGTCGCGTCGACCAGGTCGGCCTTGGTGAGCAGATAGCCGTTGACCGCGGTGACGACCGCGGAGACGCCGATGCCGACCAGGACCAGCCGGTAGCCGTGCACGCCCTGCTTCCAGGCGAGGAGGTAGATGGCGAGGCCGGTCACCAGGCCGCCGACCAGCGCGCCGACGGTGACCTGGGCGGCGGTCCCGGACAGCAGCACGATGACGACGAGCGCGCCGGAGGTGGCGCCCTGGGAGAGGCCGAGGACGTCCGGGCTGCCCAGCGGGTTGCGGGAGATCGCCTGGAACAGCGCGCCGCCGAGCCCGAGGGAGGCGCCGACCAGCAGACCGACCAGGACCCGCGGCAACCGCAGGTCGTTGACGATGAAGTCCTGCCCGGCGGTACCGTTCCCGGCCAGGGTCTTCAGCACGTCGCCGAAGGAGATCGGGAAGTCCCCGGTACCGATCAGCACGACACTCGCGGCGGCCGCGGCCAGCAGCAGCGCGCCGACGACCACCAGCGCCCGCACGTCGGCCCGCAGGGAGATCCCGCCGGGGGCGCGCAGAGTACGCGTGGTCTTCGCAGGGGTCTTTGCGGCGGTCTTCTCAGCGGTTTTCACAACGGTCCTCACAGCTGAGCGGTCCTCCGCCGTCGTACGAGAAGAACGAAGACCGGCCCGCCGATGATCGCGGTGACGATGCCGACCTGGAGCTCCGCGGGGCGGGCCACGACCCGGCCGACGACATCGGCGCCGAGCAGCAGCACGGGCGACAGGACCGTCGCGTACGGCAGGATCCAGCGCAGGTCGGGGCCGGTGAACGAGCGCACGACGTGCGGGACCATCAGGCCGACGAAGGCGATCGGGCCGCAGGCTGCGGTGGCCGCGCCGCACAGCACGGTGGCGGCGAGCATGGCCAGGGCCCGGGTGCGGCCCAGGTTCGCGCCGAGGGCGCGGGCGGTGTCGTCGCCCATCGCCACCGCGTTCAGCGGCCGGGCGAGGCCCAGGGCGAGCAGGGTGCCGGCCACGAGGAACGGCAGTACCTGCAGGATCGTCGAGTCGGAGGCCGAGGCCAGCGAACCCACCGTCCAGAAACGCAACTTGTTGAGCGCCGCGTCGTCCGTGATCATCACGGCCTGGACGTAGCCGTAGAGCGCGGCGCTGATCGCCGTACCGGCCAGCGCGAGCCGCACCGGGGTGGCGCCCCGGCTGCCGCCCAGGAACCACACCAGCGCGCCCACCGCGGCAGCCCCGAGGAACGCGAACCACACGTAGCCGTTCAGGGTGCTGACGCCGAAGTAGGTGATGGCGGTGACCACCGCGGCCGACGCGCCCGCGTTGATGCCGAGCAGGCCGGGGTCGGCGAGCGGGTTGCGGGTGAGCGCCTGGAGCACCGCCCCGGACAGGCCGAGGGCGGCGCCGGCCAGCAGGCCGAGGACGGTCCGCGACAGCCGCGCGTCGACGACGACGTCGCCGTACGTCCCCCTGTCGTGGAACAGGCCGTGCCAGACCTGGTCCAACGGCAGCTCTTTCGCCCCGATCGCGATGCTCGCCAAGGCGACGAGCAACAGGATCACGAGGGAGACGAGGAGCCCGAGGGCCCGCATCGCCCGACGGGTCGGGGGCGCGGGGGCGGTCTCCGCGCGCTGTTCGGGAGGACTGTCGACCAACACGAGGTTAGGTTAGCCTACCCTCGCATATGGCCTCGATGCCGCGCCCTCGTCGGATGCGGGCTCTCAGAGCCCCAGCCGCGCCAGTGCCTTGCCTCCGTCCAGCTCGCAGGAGCCCTCCCCGGCCGCCGTCCAGGCCGCCGCACACAGCGCCCGCAGCCCGTCGAGCACCTCGCCGTCCCCCTCCAGCTCCAGCCGGTCGGCACCGGCCGTCGCCGTCCAGCCACCGCACCGGAAGCCGTCGCCGTCCGCCGTGACCTCCGGCTGCCCGGTGAGCAGTCCGCGCAGATCGGCGTCGACATAGGTCGGCCGGTGCTGCGGCGGCGCGGCGAGCAGCTGACGCCCGTCGGTGACACCGGTCAGCACGAGCAGCGAGTCCACCCCGCCGTTGAACGCCCCCTCGATGTCGGTGTCCAGCCGGTCCCCGACCACCAACGGCCGCTCCGCACCGGTCCGCAGGATCGTCTCCCGGTGCATCGGCGGCAGCGGCTTACCCGCCACCTGCGGCTCCGCGCCCGTCGCGATCCGGACCACCTCCACCGCCGCGCCGTTGCCCGGGGCGATCCCGCGCCCGCTCGGGATCGTCAGATCGGTGTTGGACGCGAACCACGGCACCCCGCGCGCGACGGCGTACGACGCCTCGGCGAACCGCCCCCACGGCAGATCGGGACCGCCGAATCCCTGCACCACGGCCGCCGGATCGTCATCGGCGGAGTCGACCGGCTCGAGGCCCCGCTCCCGCAGCGCGACCCGCAGCCCCTCGCCGCCGATCACCAGCACCCGCGCCCCCGCCGGCACCTGCTCGCTGATCAGCCGCGCAACCGCCTGCGCCGAGGTGATGACGTCGTCGGCCCCCGTCGGGATCCCCAGCTCGGTGAGATGCTCGGCCACCGCGTCCGGTGTCCGCAGCGCGTTGTTGGTGACGTACGCCAGACGCATGCCGCCCGCGCGGGCGACCTCCAGCGACTCCACGGCGTGCACGATCGCGCTGCCGCCCGCGTACACCACCCCGTCCAGATCGAGCAGCGCCGTGTCGTACGCCGTGCTCAGGGCCTGTCCACTGCCCTCGGGACCAGTCCTGACGCCCTGGCTCATCCCCATCGCTCCTCGCCACTCCACGTTGACCCGCCTTTCACCGTCGATCATCCCGCACGCCACTGACACACGTACGATGCCGGGATGAACACTGCAGGTCACTCGGAAGCAACGGAGCCCCGAGGCCTGGAACTCAACCCGTTCCGAGGCCTTCGCTACGACCCCGACCGGGTCGGCAGCCTCGCCGCCGTCACTTCCCCGCCGTACGACGTCGTCGTACGCCCCGACGGCGTACACCACCTCCAGTCCGCCGACCCGCACAACATCGTCCGCCTCATCCTTCCGCAGGCCGGTTCCCCCAGCGCCGGTACCGAACAGGCGGCCGACACCCTGCACCGCTGGCAGGCCGAGGGCATCCTCGCCACGGATCCCGAACCGGGCCTCTACGTCTACGAGCAGCACGACGGCAACGGCATGCTCCAGCGCGGAGTCATCGGCGCCCTGCGGGTCTCGGAGCCGTCCGAGGGCGTGGTACTGCCGCACGAGGAGGTCATGCCCCCGGTCGTCGCCGACCGCGCGGCCCTGATGCGCGCCACCTCCGCGAACCTCGAGCCCCTCCTGCTCACCTACCGGGGCAACGGCGCGGCCGCCGAGATCGTCGAGACCGTCGCCGCCCGCCCCCCGCTCCTCGCCACCACCACGGAGGACGGCTTCCACCACCGGCTGTGGTCGATCACCGACCCTGCCGAGGTGGCCCTCGTCCAGTCCGACCTGGCCCACCGCCAGGCCCTGATCGCCGACGGCCACCACCGCTGGGCCACCTACTTGCGTCTACGCGCGGAGCACACCTCGCCCAGCCCCTGGGACTACGGCCTGGTCCTCCTCGTCGACACCGCCCGCTACCCGCTGCGCGTCCGCGCCATCCACCGCCTGCTGCACGGCCTGCCGGTGGCGGAGGCCCTGGAGCACGTCAAGGGCCTGTTCCGGGTACGACGGCTGGACGTCCCGCTGCCGGCGGCCCAGGAGGCGCTGGCGGACGCGGCCTGCGCCGGCAACGCGTTCCTGCTGGCCGGCGACGGTGCGTTCCATCTCATCGACCGACCGGACCCGGACCTCCTGGCCCGTACGATCCCGGACGACCGCCCGGCCGCCTGGCGCACCCTGGACGCGACCGTCCTGCACGCCACGCTCCTCGACCACGTCTGGCGCATCCCCGAGGACTCGCCCGCGCACATCGCGTACATCCACGACACGGCGGCGACCGTCGCCAAGGCCGAACGCGGCGGCGGCACGGCCGTCCTCATGCACCCGGTCCGCGAGGAGGTCGTCCGCGACCTGGCCCGCCAGGGCGTGACCATGCCCCGCAAGTCGACGTCCTTCGGCCCGAAGCCGGCGTCCGGGCTGGTGCTGCGGGCACTCGACGTCTGACGACGAAAGGGCAGACCCCGGCCGGGGTCTGCCCTCTGTCAGTCACGCGGTCACGCGGTCACGCAGTCACCGAGCTCAGTCGCGCTCGGCCTCGTCTTCGCCTTCGTCGTCGTCCTCGTCTTCGGCCTCGTTGTCATCCTCGTCTTCGGCCTCGTCATCGTCCTCGGTCACGGACTCGGCCTCGGTCACGGACTCGTCATCGGTCACAGACTCGGCGTCGGCCTTGGAACCGGTCTCGACGGCGGCTTCGGTCTCCTGAGGCGTCTCGTCGGACTCCTCCTCGTCCAGAGCGTCGACGAACTCGACCCCGTCCAGCTCGGCCAGCCGGTCGGAAGCGTCCGTGCTGCCGTCCCGGTCGGCCTCGACGGCCTTGGCGAACCACTCCCGAGCCTCGTCGACACGCTCGGCGGCGAGCAGGGCGTCGGCGTAGGCGTACCGCAGCCGAGCGGTCCACGGCTGTACGGAGTTGGAGGCCAGCTCGGGGCTCTGCAGCGTCACGATCGCCGCGTCCAGCTGCCCCATGTCACGCCGGGCGCCGGCGGCGACGAGCCGCATCTCGACCTGGCCGGCCTTGTCGAGCTTGTGCACCTCGGGGGCGCCGGCCATGTCCAGCGCCTTCTCCGGACGCCCGAGCCCACGCTCGCAGTCGGCCATCACCGGCCACAGGTCGACGGTACCGGTCATGCGCCGCGCGGCCCGGAACTCGGCGAGCGCCTCGGAGTACTTCTGGTTCGCGTACGCGGCGAACCCGGCCGCCTCCCGGACGGCGGCGACACGGGACGCCAGCCGCAGGGCCACCCTGGAGTAGCCGTAGGCGCCCTCGGGGTCCTCGTCGATGAGCCGGGCGACCATCACCAGGTTCTTGGCGACGTCCTCCGCGAGCGTCTTGGGCAGGCTCTGAAGCTCCTGCCGTACGTCCTTGTCGATCTCGTCGCCGGTGACGTCCTCCGGGATCGGCAGCCGCTTGATCGGCTCACGGTCCCGGTCACGCTCCCGCTCGTCACGGAAACGGTCGCCGCCACGACGGTCGTCACGGCGGTCGTCGCGACCCCGGTAGCCGCCGCCCCGGTTGTCGTCCCGGCGACCGTACCCGCCGCCTCCGCGGCTGTCGTCACGCCGGGGACCACGGTCGTCACGGCGGTCGTCGCGACCCCGGTAGCCGCCGCGGTCACCACCACGGTCGTCGCGCTGGAACCCCGGACGAGAACCACGGCTGTCGTCGCGCCGACCGTAGCCGCCGCCACCACCACCGCGGCTGTCATCACGACGGAAACCACCACGGTCATCGCGATCGTCGCGCCGGAAAGCGGGACGATCCCCACGGTCATCACGACGATCGTCACGACGATCGTCGCGACGGAAAGCCGGGCGATCGC
>NZ_JBHXMA010000069.1:0-39444 GCF_042721035.1 Streptomyces sp. NPDC058464 | reverse complement strand
CCCTCGGGCGATCCGATCGCCCAGGGCACGCCGACGTCGTCGGGGCCGGGGTCGAGGGTGTTGTTGCGGCCCTTGCGGAAGGTGGTGCCGATGGGATGGATCGGCGGGAGGTAGACGACGTCGAAGCCCATCTCGGCGATCTTCGGCAGCCGGCGCGCCGCTGTCCGGAACGTGCCGTGCGGCCGCTCCGGCGTCCCCTCGGAGCGCGGGAAGAACTCGTACCAGGAGCCGTACAGGGCCCGCTCACGCTCCACGAGCAACGGCAGCGCCTCGGAGACCGTCACCAACTCCCGCAACGGAAACCGCGCCAGGACCTTGTCGACCTCGGGCGTGAGGGCGGCGGCGAGGCGCCAGGGGGCGGGCCGTTCCTCGTCGCGGAGGGCGGCGACCGCGGTCAGCAGGATTTCCCTTTTTTTTGCCTTCGGGACCCCGGCGGCGGCCCGTTCGTAGAGCCGGGCGCCCTCCTCCAGGACCAGATCGGTGTCGATGCCCGCCGGGATCTTGATCTCCGCGTGGTGGCGCCAGGTGCTGACCGGATCTCCCCAAGCCTCGACCTGGTACGTCCAGCGGCCCGGTTTCCCGTCGACGGTCACGGTGGCGCCCCACCGGTCGGTGCCGGGGGCCAGCTCGCGCATCGGGGTCCAGGGGCCCGGGCGGCCCTTCGGGTCCTTCAGTACGACGTTGGCGGCGACGGCGTCATGGCCCTCGCGGAAGACGGTGGCGGTGACCTCGAACGACTCCCCGGTGACCGCCTTGGCGGGCCGGCGCCCCTGCTGGATCAGCGGGCGGACGTCGAGGACGGGTATGCGGCCGACGGCGGTGGCCTCGTCCGCGGGGGGTGGCGCAGGGGGTGACGTGCGCCGGGTCTGAGGTGCTGAGGAAGGGTGCGTGGCGGGCATGACCGCTCCTGTCCGCGACAACGTGGGTGTGGGCGGCTGGATGGTGGGGAGGTGGGTCCTGCGGGTGTACCTGGTGTCTTACCGCTGAGTGGTGTCAGGGCTGTGTCTGTGGGGTGTACCGGAGGAGCCTTCCCACCCTATTCGGGTGGGCAATCCGGCACTTTGTTAACTACTCAGCCGTATGTCTACGCACAAGACCGGCCCCGTTCTCGGCGAACGGGGCCGGTGGCGTGATCGCATACCAGAAACCGCTTTACGACTTCGGTACCCGGAGGAGTCTGTTCGGCGAGCCCGGCCCCGCACCGGACACCTTCCCGCTCGCCGCCCCCGCAATCAGGGCCTTGGCGACCTGGGCCGGGGTGGCCCTCCGGTGCCCGGCGAGATAGAGGGCGGCGGCGCCCGCCACGTGCGGTGCCGCCATCGACGTACCCGAGTAGGTCGCCCTGCCGGTGTCGCTCGCGAACGAGTCCGAGGTGATCGCCACACCCGGGGCGAACAGGTCGACGGCGGAACCGTAGTTGGAGAAGCCCGCGCGGGCGTCGGCGCGGTCGGTGGCGCCGACGGTCAGGGCCTGCGGTACGCCGGCCGGCGAGTAGCGGGCGGCCGGGAGGCCGTCGTTGCCGGCGGCGACCGTGTAGGTCACGCCGGCCCTGATCGAGTTCCGTACGGCGGTGTCGAGCTGGGTGCTGTGGTAGCCGCCGAGGCTGAGATTGGCGACCGCGGGTCCGCGGGCGTGCGCGGTGACCCAGTCGACACCGGCGATGACCTGGGCGGTGGTGCCCGCCCCGGTGTTGTCCAGGACCCGCACGGAGACGATCCGGGCCTTCTTGGCGACGCCGTACCGGGTGCCGGCGATGATGCCGGCCACATGGGTGCCGTGCCCGTTGCCGTCACCTGCGGATCCGTCGTTCCCGACGAAGTCCCAGCCGTAGCTCGCGCGTCCGCCGAAGTCGGCGTGCGTGATGCGGACACCGGTGTCGATCACGTACACGGTGACGCCCGCGCCCGCCGGTTCCGGCGAGCTGTACGACCTGTCGAGCGGCAGCCCTGCCTGGTCGACGCGGTCCAGGCCCCACGACGGCGGGTTCTTCTGGGTGCGCTCCAGCCGCACCCGGCTGTCCTGGACGACGGAGGCGACCCGCGAGTCCGCGGCGAGCCGCCGGGCCTGTCTCGCGCTCGCCTCGACGGCGTAGCCGTTCAGCACACTGTCGTAAGTATGGCTTATTTTCGCCCCATAGCGGGCGGCGACGTCCTTCCCGGCCGCCGACGCCCCCTTGATCCCCTCCTTGAGCGTCACCAGATAACTCCCGTCGACCGAACCGGCCCGGCCGGCGTCGACGACGATCCCCTCCGGTACGGCGTGCGCGGGCAGGGTGGCCGTCGACAGCACCGCGGCCGTGACGACCGCGGTCAAGCCCCCCACCAGACGCAGACGCCGAGTACACGTCCGTGCCATGGCTGCGAGTCCCCCTCCTCAGCTCAGGGAGGCAGCGTCTCGTACGGGGCGAAAGCCGACAAGAAGGCATCCGGGGACGACGGCCGGTCCGCACCGCATCCCAGCTCGTCCGGCGTTTGAGGACGAGGCCCTGCAGGCCGGAGCGGGGGTCTGGGGGCGGCAGCCCCCAGTGGCACCCCCGCACCGGTACTGTCGGACAGACGCCGAGCCGCACAGGGTTGTACGGCTCCCCTTGCGAACTGCACGAGGTGGAATGTGAAGGCGATCCGTCGGTTCACCGTCCGTCCCGTTCTCCCCGAACCCCTCCGCCCCCTCAGCGACCTGGCCCGTAACCTGCGCTGGTGCTGGCACACCGAGACCCGTGACCTCTTCCAGGCCGTCGACCCCGAGCGCTGGGCCGCCTCGGAGGGCGACCCGGTACGGCTGCTCGGCAGCGTGCCGCCGGCGCGGCTCGCCGAACTGGCCGGGGACCGACGATTCCTGCGCCGGCTGACCGCGGCCGCCGACGATCTGGGCGACTACCTGACCGGCGACCGCTGGTACCAGACCCGCCCGCAGTCGGCCGAACTCCCGGCCGCCGTCGCCTACTTCTCACCCGAGTTCGGCATCACGGCCGCCCTGCCCCAGTACTCCGGCGGCCTCGGCATCCTCGCCGGCGACCACCTCAAGTCGGCCAGCGACCTCGGCGTGCCGCTGATCGGCGTCGGCCTCTTGTACCGGCACGGCTACTTCCGGCAGACCCTGTCCCGGGACGGCTGGCAGCAGGAGCACTATCCCGTCCTCGACCCCAACGAACTCCCCGTGGCGCTGCTGAAGGAGGCCGACGGCACGCCCGCGCACGTCTCCCTCGCACTGCCCGGCGGCAGACTGCTGCGCGCCCGGATCTGGCTGGCGCAGGTCGGCAGGGTGCCGTTGCTGATGCTGGACTCGGACGTGGAGGAGAACGACGTCGGCGAACGCGGGGTCACCGACCGGCTCTACGGCGGCGGCAGCGAGCACCGGCTGCTCCAGGAGATGCTGCTCGGGATAGGGGGTGTGCGGGCGGTACGGACGTACTGCCGGCTGACCGGCCACCCCGAGCCGGAGGTGTTCCACACCAACGAGGGCCACGCCGGCTTCCTGGGCCTGGAGCGGATCGCCGAGCTGGTCGCCGCCGGGCTGGACTTCGACGCGGCCCTGGAGGCGGTCCGCGCGGGCACCGTGTTCACCACCCACACCCCCGTCCCGGCCGGCATCGACCGCTTCGACCGCGAACTCGTCGCCCACCACTTCGGCGCCGACGCCGAACTCCCCGGGATCGGGGTCGAGCACATCCTGCGGCTCGGCATGGAGACCTACCCCGGTGGCGAGCCCAACCTGTTCAACATGGCCGTGATGGGGCTGCGGCTGGCCCAGCGCGCCAACGGGGTCTCGCTGCTGCACGGGAACGTCAGCCGGGAGATGTTCTCCGGGCTGTGGCCGGGATTCGACCCCGACGAGGTGCCGATCACCTCCGTGACCAACGGGGTGCACGCCCCGACCTGGGTGGCTCCCGAGGTGGTCCGGCTGGGCGCCCGGCAGCTCGGCGACCGCCGTACCGAGGAGGCGCTGACCGTCGGCGGCCCGGAGCGCTGGGACGCGGTCGCCTCCGTCGCCGACGAGGAGATCTGGGAGCTGCGCCGCAGCCTGCGGGAGCAGCTGGTGCTGGAGGTGCGGGAGCGGCTGCGGGCGTCCTGGCGGCAGCGCGGCGCCGGTACCGCCGAGCTGGGCTGGATCGACGGTGTCCTCGACCCCGACGTCCTGACCATCGGGTTCGCCCGGCGCGTCCCCTCGTACAAGCGCCTCACGCTCATGCTGCGCGACCGCGACCGGCTGATGGACCTGCTGCTCCATCCCGAGCGGCCGATGCAGATCGTGGTGGCCGGCAAGGCGCACCCGGCCGACGACGGAGGCAAGCGGCTGGTCCAGGAACTCGTCCGCTTCACCGACGACCCGCGCGTCCGGCACCGGATCGTCTTCCTGCCCGACTACGGCATGGCGATGGCGCAGAAGCTCCTGCCCGGCTGCGACATCTGGCTGAACAACCCCCTCCGGCCCCTGGAGGCGTGCGGGACGAGCGGGATGAAGGCGGCGCTCAACGGCGGCCTCAACCTCTCGGTCCTGGACGGCTGGTGGGACGAGTGGTTCCAGCCGGACTTCGGCTGGGCGATCCCGACGGCGGACGGCGCCGGCACCGATCCCGACCGCCGGGACGACATCGAGGCCGCCGCGCTGTACGACCTCCTCGAACAGCGGGTCACCCCGCGCTTCTACGAGCGCGGCCGCAGCGGCCTGCCGGACCGCTGGATCGAGATGGTCCGCCAGACCCTCACCCTCCTCGGCCCCAAGGTGCTGGCGGGCCGCATGGTCCGGGAGTACGTGGAGCGCCTCTACACCCCCGCGGCCCACGCCCACCGGTCCATGACCCCGGACACGGCCCGTGAACTGTCCGTCTGGAAGGGCAGGGTGCGGGCGGCCTGGCACGGCGTCTCGGTGGACCACGTCGAGACGACCACCGCCACGGCCACCGCCGAACTGGGCACCACCCTGGCCCTCCGCGTCCGCGTCCGCCTCGGCGACCTCGCCCCCGACGACGTGGAGGTCCAGGCCGTCTCCGGCCGGGTCGACCCGGAGGACCGCATCACGGACGCGACGACGGTGCCGCTGAAGCCGATCTCCGGCCCCGACCTGGAGGGCCACTGGACCTACGAGGGCCCCCTGTCCCTGGACCGCACGGGCCCCTACGGCTACACGGTCCGCATCCTCCCGACCCACCGGCTGCTGGCGTCCGGCGCGGAACTGGGCCTGGTGGTGGCGCCGTCGGAAGGGGCGGTGGCGGGGGCCGGGCTGCTGATGCGCTGACCGCGCGGGACCGATGCCCCAAGGGCGGGCTTTGCCTGTCCTTGGGGATCGGATTGCCGTACGGGGGGGCGGAGCTTCGATGAGTGATCTGAAAGCGGACACCAAGCGCATACGCGAGTGCTCGCGTGCGCTGCAGCGGATCTACGACAACTTCACCAGCCGCACCAATCCGGCTGAGGACTTCTCCGCGGCGGAACTCGGGGACCGGCGCATAGTCGGCGCCTTCGACGAGTTCGCCGACAACTGGAAGATCCACCGCAAGGACCTCGCAGAGAAGATCAGGAAGCTGGGCGTCATCACCGCGGAGGCGGCGAAGGGGTACGACGCCGTCGATAGCGACCTCGCTCGGGCTCTGCGCGAGCAGGACGACCGGGCCAGGCACGATCGCAGGCTGAGGTGAGGCGTCCGCCCGTCGGCGAGTGGAGCGTCCTCGACGAGGACGGCGACCCGGTACCCGGCGATCCGGACGCGGTGGCCCTGCTCGGCCAGTCGTTGTGTGACGTCGCCAACGACATCTGGCGCGAAGCGGGCGACGTGGCGGCGCTGTGTGGTGTCGAGTCCTGGAAGTCCAAGGCGGCCGACGCCTTCCGGGACACCGCGCGGGACACCCTTGACCCCTTGCGGAAGGCCTACCACCGCTATGACAAGGCCGCGGGCGCCATGGGGACCCGGATCGTCGACGGCAGCACCGCCGACTGGGCCAGCGCCCTCGAGCACGCACAGCAACTGGCCGACAAGGCGCTGAAGGCCGCACAGGCAGCTCACACCGATCACGAGTCGGCGCTCCGGAGCATCCAGGGCCTGCCGAAGGACACGGCCGACGACGATCCCCAGCGCGTCCGGCTGAACAGGGCGCGGGACCGGGCGGCCGGCGATCTGTCGAACGCCAAGTCGGCTCTCCAGCACGCCAAAGACGTCCGCGACGACGCGGCGAACCAGGCCGCCAAGGTCATTCACCGTGCCGTCACCCACGACGGCATGCACGACTCGGGGTGGGACAAGTTCGGCAACACGGTGGACTCCATCGCGTCCGACGTGGGGAACTTCCTCAAGGACGCGGGTGAGGTGCTGGTCTCCGACCTCGCCTCCCTGGGCAACGCGATGTTGCACGACGCCGGCTCCACGCTCTCCGTTCTCGGCGGACTCGCGCTGGTGGCGGGCGGTCTCGGGGAGGAGGCCGGAGGCGTGCTGCTGGACGCCACCGGCATCGGTGCCGCTCTCGGTATCCCGATCAATGTCGCGGCCGCCGCCCAGATTGCCGTGGGGGTCTCCCTGGCGGGCGCCGGACTTGCCAACATCGTCAACGACGCGACGGGGCCCGACCGGGTCGACATGACGTCCGACGGTTCCGGCGGCGGAGGCGGTGACTGGGACCCGGCGGCGGAGGCGGGCCGGACCAGGCCGTCGGGGGAGCCGGACCCGGCTGCACAGCCGCGCGGGAGGCCGGAGGCGGTCAGCAAGAACGACAATCCCGATACGATCCGCTCGCATCAGCGGGAGGTGCACTCGGCCGAGAGTCTGGCCAGACAGGGATACGACGTCGAACAGTCCCCAGGCGAGATGCCGAACGGAAAGAAGCCGGACTTTCGAGTCGAGGGCAAGATATTCGACAATTACGCACCGGTCTCCAACAAACCCCGCGCCATCTGGACAGCGGTGGGCAAAAAGGTCGCGGACGGTCAGACGGAGAGGGTCGTCCTGAACCTCGGGGACAGCGATGTCGATGTCGGAGTACTGCGGAAGCAGTTTCAGGACTGGCCCATCGGGGGCCTGAAAGAGGTCCTGGTGGTCGACCGTGCCGGGAATGTGGTCCACTTCTATCCGTAGGACGCGAAGGTAGCAAACAGTATGGCAATCGATTTTGACCTTGACGTGGCGACGGGTTCGTCACCGGTCGAGGTCGCGACCTGGCTGGCCGAAATCGGCAGGGACATCGGCGTGTTCGACGTGTCGTTCACGGCCGAGCGACTGCTGGACAAGGAGGTGTTTCTTTACACCCCTCGCGGCCTGTGGGTTCGTGTGCTGCAGACGGACCGGCTGTCCCCTTGGGATCCTGTCGTCACCGAACTCGGATTCACGCCCACGGTCTCCGTCGCCTTCCGCATGGGGAAAGGAACGGATGTGTCCCTCCAGCAGACCGACATGGTCGGGCTGGTGTCACCTTTGTTGGAGCGCGTCGAGGGCGACGCCGTCCTCCACTTCCAGTACGAGGTGATCTGGCTGCTTCGCCGCAACGGCGAGCTCAGCCTCAACGAACGGGACGACATCTGGTCACCGCGACGGCTGGCGCTGATGACGCAGCCCTACCGGCGGGAAACTCACACCATGGACTCGGAGTGAGTCAGCACACGCGATTCCGGTTTCACGCGGCCGATATGCCGGGGCGTGACATCTGGTGCCCGAATACCGAGGTCGCCCAGGCATTCGTGGGAACCGCCGAGATCTTCGCCCAGGTCTTTGGCGTCACCTCGGGTGTCGCCGACCCCGTCGACGGAGTCTGCCTCATCGACTTCCGGGCCTTCGGCGCACTCTGCGCCGCGGCAGTCGGCCGGTTCAGCGGCACCCGTGAGGGAATCCTGCGTTCCCTGTCCCTCGGCTTCATCGCGACCGCGCTCGTCCTCATCGACCGTGCCGGACAGCCGGCGCCCGCCATGCCCGGTCCGGATCAGGAACGGGCATGGGCGGTACTCCGGGACCAGCACGCCCGGGCCATGCCTGTCTGACCGTCAGAACTCGGGCTCCGCGTCCGCGCACAGCCGGCGCAGCACCGTCCCGCACCTGCGCGCATACGCGTGCTGCAACCCCCGGGTCGCCGCGCCGCCCGCGCGGGCGTACCACTTGGCGGGTCTGCTGAAGGCCGCGACCGTGAGCCAGACCGTGCCGTCGCCGGTGCGGTCGACGACGAAGGCCTCCTCGCCGCTTTCCGGGTGGCCGGCGAGGGTGCCGTAGGCCCAGCCGGCGCGGCGGGACTCCTCGGCGGTCCAGACTATTCGGCAGGGGGCCTTGATGAGTCCGGCCAGGGTGACGGTGACGTCGACGCCGGGGGCCGCGCGGTCGGCGGCGGCGTCGATGCCCACGCCGAGGGCGCGGTGGAGTTCCCAGGTGAGGACCGCCTCGGCGGCCCGGTGGAAGACTTCCTGGCCCTCGCCTATGCGCGTGCGCACATGCAGGGGGTGGAAGCCCGGCGGGCAGGCGGCGAGGTTCTCCCGGGTGGCGCCGACCGCCTCGTACGTGAAGGACATGGGAGAGAGCGTAGGGCGGGCCCCCGGGACGCCTTCTCCCCGGGGGCCCGCCCACAGCGCTGGGGGCGGGGTCAGCTGACGTTGACCGCCGTCCAGGCCGCCGCCACCGCGTTGTACTCGGTGGAGCCGGAGCCGTACAGCGCGGCCGCCGCGGACAGCGTGCCGGTGCGGGCGGACTTGTAGTTGGTGGTCGACGTGAAGTACGTCGTCAGCGCCTTGTACCAGATCTGCAGGGCCTTGTCCCGGCCGATGCCGGTGACCGTGGAGCCGTTGTACGTCGGGGAGTTGTACGACACCCCGTTGATCGTCTTCGAACCGCTGCCCTCCGAGAGGAGGTAGAAGAAGTGGTTCGCGACGCCCGACGAGTAGTGCACGTCGAGGTTGCCGACCGAGGAGGACCAGTAGTTGGCGGAGCCGCCGTCCTTGCTGGGCTGGTCCATGTAGCGCAGCGGGGTGCCGTCGCCGTTGATGTTGATCTTCTCGCCGATGAGGTAGTCACCGGGGTCGGAGGAGTTGGCCGCGTAGAACTCCACGCCGGTGCCGAAGATGTCGGAGGTGGCCTCGTTGAGGCCGCCGGACTCGCCGCTGTAGTTGAGGCCCGCGGTGTTGGCGGTGACGCCGTGGCTCATCTCGTGGCCGGCCACGTCCAGCGAGGTCAGCGGGTGGGTGTTGCTGGAGCCGTCGCCGTAGGTCATGCAGAAGCAGTCGTCGTCCCAGAACGCGTTCACGTACGAGCTGCCGTAGTGGACACGGGAGTAGGCGCCGACACCGTCGTTCTTGATGCCGCTGCGGCCGAAGGTGGCCTTGTAGAAGTCCCAGGTCTCCTGCGCGCCGTAGGCGGCGTCGGCGGCCGCGGTGACGTCGGTGGTGGAGCTGGAGGCGGTGCCGGTGCCCCAGGTGTTGGTGGTGTTGGTGAACAGGGTGCCGGTGCCGGAGCTGGTGGTGTGCTTCAGGTTGTACGTCTTGTGGCTGCCGCGGGAGGCGTCGGTCAGCGAGTACGTCGTGCCCGACAGCGAGGTGGTGAGGCTGACCGTGCCGGAGTACAGGGTCTTGCCGGTGCCCGTGGCGTTCTCGACGCCCTGGTACTCGAAGAGCTTCTTGCCGGTGGCCGCGTCGGTGATGACGTGCAGCTTGTTCGGGGTGCCGTCGTCCTGGAAGCCGCCGACGATCGTCTCGTAGGCGAGGACCGGGGTGCCCGAGCCGGCCCAGATCACCTTGCGGGCGCCGTCGGCGGCCTGCTTGGTGGAGCCGAGGGTCTTGGCCGCGGTGAGCGCGGTCTTCTCGGCCTTGGCGGCGGTGATCTGCGGCTTGAGCGAAGCCACCTTGATGGTCGCCTTGGTAGCCTTGGTGACGCCCTCGGTCTTGCCGGCCTTGGAGGTGTGCACGACGACGTCGCCGCCCAGGACGGGCAGGCCCGCGTAGGTGCGCTCGTAGCGCGTGTGGACCGTGCCGTCGACGTCCTTCACGACGTCCTTGACGACCAGCTTCTCCTTGGTGCAGAGGCCTATCTGCTTGGCCGTCTCGGCGACGTTCGCGTCCGCCTTCTGGATCAGGGCGGTGCGGGCGGAGTTGGAGAGCAGCGTGGGGGCGGCGGCCAGCGGCTTCTTGTCGACGGCCGAGGCGTTCGCGGTCATACCCGTGGTGAGCAGGGCGCCGGCGGCGACAGCGGTGGCGATGGCCAGCGTGGTGCGCTTGTGACGCGCGTAGAGGGGGCTCACTCAAGCTCCTTCAGGATGTGGGGAGTCCGGGCGGAGTGGGGTTACCGGCCCGGCTGTGGGGTGTGAAGTTGCTGTGCTGTGCGACGGGTGAAGGAAGAGTGACATCAAGGTCGCGTACATGTCATGACCCTGAAGTGATGTTGGCCGAAAAGCAGGTGTTGGGTGAACGTTGCGGACATGTAAAACGGGCGCCGTCCGAGGGGAGGACCCCCGCGGACGGCGCCCGGTGCGCGCAGCTGTTACCTGCGGTTACGGGAAGGTCAGCTTCCACCCGTTGATGGTGCCGACGTCCTGCGCGGCCTGGTCCTGGACCTTCAACTTCCAGGTTCCATTGGCCGATTCCGACGAGGCGTTCACCGTGTAGGTGTCCGTCACGTTGTCCGCCGAGTCCGAGGAGCTGAAGCTCTTCAGGCGGTACGACGTCCCGGACGGACCGACGAGGTCGATCACCAGGTCGCCACGCCACGTGTGGCTGATATTCGGCGTTACCTGCAAGTTGCTCGGCGCGTTCCCGGTCCGGCCGGAGACCGTGATCGACGAGGTGACCGCGGGCCCGTTGTCCGGGATCGACACGGCCGTGGTGCTCTCGTACGAGGTGCCCGTACCGCCGCCGCCACCGGAGCGCGCGCCGACCGCCACGGCCGCCCAGGCGTCCTGCACCGCCTTGTACTCGGTGCTGGTGGTGCCGTACAGCTCACCCGCCGCCGCGAGGGTGCCGGTGCGGGCGGCCGCGTAGTTGGTGGTCGAGGTGAACTTCGTGGTGAGCGCCCGGTACCAGATCTGCAGGGCCTTGTCCCGGCCGATGCCGGTGACCGGAAGACCGTCCTTCGTGGGCGAGTTGTAGCTGACGCCGTTGATGACCTTGGCGCCGCTGCCCTCGCTCAGCAGGTAGAAGAAGTGGTTCGCCACACCGGACGAGTAGTGCACGTCGAGGCCGCCGACCGACGAGGACCAGTAGTCGGCCGAACCGCCGTCCTTGCTGGGCTTGTCCATGTAGCGCAGCGGGGTGCCGTCGCCGTTGATGTCGATCTTCTCGCCGATGAGGTAGTCGCCGACGTCGGAGGAGTTGGCCGCGTAGAACTCCACGCCGGTGCCGAAGATGTCGGAGGTCGCCTCGTTCAGGCCGCCGGACTCGCCGCTGTAGTTGAGGCCGGCCGTGTTCGACGTGACGCCGTGGCTCATCTCGTGGCCGGCCACGTCGAGGGCGGTCAGCGGGTCCGCGTTGCCGGAGCCGTCGCCGTAGGTCATGCAGAAGCAGCCGTCGTCCCAGAAGGCGTTCACGTACGAGTTGCCGTAGTGGACGCGGGAGTAGGCGCCGACGCCGTTGTTCTTGATGCCGCTGCGGCCGAAGGTGTTCTTGTAGAAGTCCCAGGTCTCGGCGGCCCCGTAGTGCGCGTCGGCACCCGCGGTGGCGGCGTTCGACGTGGTGCCGTTGCCCCAGGTGTTGCTCGACTGCGAGAACAGCGTGCCGGTGCCCGAGGTGCCGTGGTTCAGGTTGTACGTCTTGTGGCCGCCACGGTCGCCGTCGGTCAGGTTGTACGTCGAGCCCGACTGGGTCGTCGACAGCGACACCGTCCCGCTGTACTGGGTGTTGCCGGTGCCGGTGACGTTCTCGATGCCCTGGTACTGGAAGAGCTTCTTGCCGGTGGCCGCGTCGGTGATGACGTGCAGCTGGTTGGGGGTGCCGTCGTCCTGGAAGCCGCCGACGATCGTCTCGTAGGCGAGGACCGGGGTGCCCGAGCCGGCCCAGATCACCTTGCGGGCGCCGTCCGCGGCCGACTTGGTCGAGCCCAGCGTCCTCGCCGCGGTGAGGGCCGTCTTCTCGGCGCTCGCCGCGGTCTTCGCCGGGGTGAGGTCGGCGACCTTCAGCGTGGCGTTGTTCGCCTTGACGACCCGCTCGGTGGCGCCCGACTTGGCGGTGTCGACGATCAGGTCGCCGCCGAGCACCGGCAGGCCCGCGTAGGTGCGCTCGTAGCGGGTGTGCAGGGTGCCGTCGGCGTCCTTCACGACGTCCTTGACGACCAGCTTCTCCTTGGTGCCGAGGCCTATCGCCTTGGCGGTGGCGGCCCGTTCGCCGCTCGCGTCGCGAAGCAGCTCCGCGCGCTGCGAGGGCGACAGCTTGACGGCCGCGTGGGCCGGGTTGACCCGGCCGAGCTGCGGGGCGGCCGGGGCGGCGCTGGCGGCGCCCGACTGGACGGCCGCGGCGATCAGGGTGGTGACGCCCGCGAGGGCCACTGCTGCGGTACGGCGGTACGTGCTGTGGGGGGTGCGTCTGCGAGAGGAACTGCTTCTCAACACTGACTCCTTCTGCGTGGCCGCGGGTCTCACGGCCAGGGGAGATCCGGACGGCGGGTGGGCCGGCCGGGCAGAACTCGGCGAAGCGCGGAACCGTGTGCGTGTGCAGTACCGGACTCGACAGCAGCGGCGGGGTGGAGCTGTGGGGTTGCTGTGAGTCGGCCGTGGGAAGAGTGGCAGCAGAAAACGCCACCTGTCAGGACCGCGTCAGGAACTTGGCCGGAAATCGTTCGTTGACCGGATGTTCAGGTCCGGTATGCGGACCGTTGGCCGACGCGGTCCGAGCGGGGTGGCCGCGGCGAGCGCCGCCGTGCCGGCAGGGGATGCCCGGCGCGGAAGGGACGCCGGGCGCGGAGGGGAGTGGTGCGGGTGTCTCAGGAGGGGTCGCCGTGCCAGGTCGCCCACAGCGCCGCGTACGCCCCGCCCGCCGCCACCAGCTCCTCGTGCGTGCCGAGTTCGGTGAGGAGGCCGCCCTCCATCACCGCCACCCGGTCGGCGTCGTGGGCGGTGTGCAGCCGGTGCGCGATGGCGATGACCGTACGGCCTTCCAGTACGGCCGCCAGGGCGCGCTCGGTGTGCCGGGCGGTCGTCGGGTCCAGCAGCGCGGTCGCCTCGTCCAGGATCAGCGTGTGCGGGTCGGCCAGCACCACCCGGGCCAGCGCCAGCTGCTGGGCCCGGGAGCCGTCGGCGGCCGTGCCGCCCGCGCCGAGCGGGGTGTCCAGGCCGTCGGGCAGGCCGCGCACCCAGTCGTCGGCGCCGACGGCGGTGAGCGCCGCCCACAGGTCCGCGTCGGACGCGGCCGGTTCGGCGATCAGCAGGTTGTCCCGGACCGTGCCGAGGAAGACGTGATGCTCCTGGGTGACCAGGACGACCTGGCGCCGCAGCCGCTCCGGTGCCAGCCCCGCGACCGGCACCCCGCCCACGGTCACCGTGCCCGACCCGGGCGCGTCGACGCCCGCCAGCAGCCGGCTCAGCGTCGTCTTCCCGGCGCCGGACGGCCCGACCACCGCGAGCCGCTCCCCGGGCCGCACCGTGAGGTCCACCCCGCGCAGCACCTCACCGCCGCGCTCATAGGCGTACCGCACCTCGCGCACGTCGATCCGGTCGTCCGCCGGAGCGGGTGCCGCGCCGTCCGCCGCCGCCCGCGGGGCCCCCGCCAGCCCCTCCACCCGCGCGAACGAGGCACTGCTGGCCTGGAGTTGCTCCACCCGCAGCAGGATCTGGTCCAGCGGTTCCGTGAACTGCCGCAGGTACAGCGCCGCCGACACCACCACCCCGACGCCCGCGTGCAGCAGCCCGCCGACCAGCAGGACCCCGGCCACCGGTACGGAGTACGACACCTCGACCGCCGGGAAGAACACGGTCCGCAGGTACAGCGTGTAGAACCGGGCCTTCCGGTTGGTCTCCAGCGCGTCCCTGCTTGCCGTGATCCGTTGCTCCTGGAGCCGGAACGCCTCCACCGTGCGGGCGCCCGCCACCGTCGCCGTGACGATCTCGGCGACCCCGGAGGTGCTGGCACCCTCGGCGAGGTAGCCGTCCCGGGCCCGGCGCAGATACCAGCGCAGCGCGAACCAGATCGGGGTCAGCCCGAGCACACCGAACGCGGCCAGCAGCGGGTCGAGGACGAACACCGCGCCCATCACGAACAGCGCCTGCACCGTGCTGACCAGCAGCTCGGGCCCGGCGTCCCGCAGGGTGGTGCCGACGGTGGCCACGTCGCCCGTGCCGCGCGCGGTCAGGTCGCCGGTGCCGGCCCGCTCCACGACCGACGCGGGCAGCGCCAGCGCCCGGTCGACGAACTCCTCGCGGACGCGGGCCAGGATCCGTTCGCCGAAGCGGTGGCCGAGATAGCGGGCGGAGCGGGCGAGCAGCAGCTGGGCGAGGGAGCAGAGCAGGATCCACCGGGCGAGGTGGTCCACGGCGCCGACCCCGCGGCCGGCCCGCACCTCGTCCACGATCCGGCCGACCAGCCAGGGGCCGGCGAGGCCGGTGGCGGCCGCCGCGGCGTTCAGCAGCAGGGCGGCGGCGAACGGGCCGCGGTCCGCCGTCACCAGGCGGAGGGTGGCCCGGCGTACCTCGGCGCGGCCGGCGACCGGGAGTTGACTCGTCGTCACCTGACGACCTCTTCCTCTTCGGTGTCCCGGGCCACGAGGGCGCGGTAGCCGGGTTCGTACTCCAGCAGCCCCTCGTGGGTGCCGGTCGCGGCGACCCTGCCGTCGACCAGGAAGATCACCTCGTCGGCGTGGGCCAGCATCAGGGGGGAGGTGGTGGTGAGGAGGGTGGTGCGGCCGTCGCGTGCGGTGCGCAGGCGCTCCGCCACGAGGGCCTCGGTGTGGGCGTCGAGGGCGGAGGTGGGTTCCACGGCGAGGAGGACCTCGGGGTCGGCGAGGAGGGCGCGGGCGAGGCGGATGCGTTGGCGTTGGCCGCCGGAGAGGTTGCGGGCCTGGGCGGTGAGTTCGGAGTCGAGGCCGTGGGGGAGGGCCTGGACGATGTCGTTTGCTGCGGCGGCATGGAGGGCTCGGGTGATGCGCGCGCCAGGGGGTGCGGCCTGGGGTGCGTCGGCGGGTGCGGCGCCGTCGTGGCTGGTCGCGCCCGCGCGGCGGCAGCCGCAGATCTGATGCGGCCCCGCGCCCCTCTGGGGCGCGTTGTGGGCGCCCCTTTCACACGGTCCCGCGCCGATTGCATGGCGCAGGGTGTCGGCGAAGAGGTCGGCGTCGTTGTCGGCGACGAGAATTCGGCTGCGTACCTCCCGTAGGGGGACGGCGTCCAGGCGTACGTCTCCCCAGGTCACGTCCGACGGCGTGTAGCGGCCCAGGCGGTCCACCACCGTGCCCGTTTCCGTCGGGCTGGCGCCCACCAGGGCTGTCAGGCGGCCCGGGCGGAGGTGTACTCCCGATACCGGGTCGTGCAGGACGGCCGGGTCGGCCGGAGGGTGCCCGGTGCCCTCGTCCGGGGACGGCTCGTGGCGCAGGAAGCGGACGACCCGGCGGGCGGCCACCACGCCCCGGCTGAGCTGGTAGCCCATGTCGAGGAAGAAGGCCACCGGGCCGATCAGGACGGCGACATAGCCGTACACCGACACCAGCTGGCCGACCGTGATGTCGCCGTGGGCGGCCATCCGGGCCGCGATCCAGGTGACCACCGCGAGGAACACCGTCGGCAGGCCCATGCCCAGCGCCTGGACCCAGCTGGCGACCGCGCCCACCCGGTAGCCCTGGGCGCGCAGGTGCTGGGAGTCGCGGCGGAAGGCGTCCGCGAACAGGCCCTTGCCGCCGAGGCCGTTGAGGACGCGCAGGCCGCCCGCGAGGTCGCCGATGCGGGCCGTGAGCACGCTCTGGCGTTCCCGGTACTCGGTCTCCCTGCCCTGCAGCCGCCGGGCCAGCGGGCCCGCGAGGAGGGCCACCACCGGCACCCCGAGCAGCACCACGCCGGTCAGCAGGGGCGAGATCGTCATGAGGAGGCCCGCCACCACCGCGTACACCACGACCGCGCCCACCCCGGGGCCGACGACGGTCAGCGCCTGGGCGATGGTGTGCACGTCGCCGACGCCGATCGTGACGACCTCCCCGGCGCCGGCCCGGCGCGGCAGTTCGGCGCCGAGCCGTACCGTCTGCCCGACCAGCACCTTGATGGTGCGGAAGTACGCGTCCATCCGCACCCGGGTCATCGTGCGGTGGCGCATGATGCTGATCCACGCGTTGCCCGCCCCGAGGACGAAGATCGCCGCCGTCCAGCCGGCCAGCACCGCCATGCGGCCCGGCACCAGGCCGTCGTCCACCGCGCGGGCCATCATGTACGGCGTCGCGGCCATCAGCGTCAGCCAGACGCTGGCCAGCAGCGCCCCGGCGAGCGAGCGCCCCGGCTGGCGGGCCACCAGCCACCACAGGTAGGACCACCCGCCGCGCGTGTCGGGTGTGCCCGGATCCTCGTACGCGTCGATCACCCTGCGACCCCCGTTCTCCCGACTTCTCCCGACTTCCCTGGCTTCTCCCGGCTAGGCCAGACTGTCCCGCCAGGCGCGGTGCAGATCCGCGAACCGGCCCGTGCCCGCGATGAGTTCGGCCGGGCGGCCGTCCTCGACGATGCGGCCGTGCTCCATCACCAGCACCCGGTCGGCGATCTCCACGGTGGAGAGCCGGTGCGCGATCACCACCGCCGTACGGCCCTTGAGCACGGTCGACATCGCGCGCTGCACGGCCCGTTCGCCGGGGATGTCCAGGGAACTGGTCGCCTCGTCGAGGATCAGCACCGCCGGGTCGGCGAGCAAGGCGCGTGCGAACGCGACCAGTTGGCGCTGCCCCGCCGAGATGCGCCCGCCGCGCTTGCGGACGTCCGTGTCGTAGCCGTCGGGCAGTGCGGCGATGAACTCGTGGGCGCCGATCGCCTTGGCGGCCTGCTCGATCTCCTCACGGGTGGCGTCCGGGCGGCCGATGGCGATGTTCTCGGCGACCGTGCCGGAGAACAGGAACGCCTCCTGGGTGACCATCACGACCCCGCGCCGCAGTTCCGGCACGGTCAGTTCGCGCAGGTCCACACCGTCGAGGAGGACCCGGCCGGCGGACGGGTCGTAGAAGCGGGCGAGCAGTTTGGCGAGCGTCGACTTGCCGGCGCCGGTGGAGCCGACGACCGCGACGGTCTGCCCGGCCGGGAGGGCGAGGTCGAAGGCGGGCAGCACTTCGCCGCCGGTGCGGTAGGCGAAGCGGACACCGTCGAAGACGACCTCGCGACCGGGGAGTTCGGTCGCGAGCGGGGGCAACTCCCGGGGGACCGAGGGCTCGGGCACGGACGGGGTCTGGGCCAGCAGGCCCGCGATCTTCTCCAGGGAGGCGGACGCCGACTGGTACGAGTTGAGGAACATGCCGAGTCGGTCGATCGGGTCGTACAGCCGTCGCAGGTAGAGGACGGCCGCGGCGAGGACGCCCAGCTCCAGCGAGCCGGACGCCACCCGGTAGGCGCCCCACAGCACGATCACCGCGACCGAGGTGTTGGCGACCAGCCGGGAGCCGACCACGTACCGCGCCATTTCGAGGAGCGCGTCGCCGTTCGTGCGCTCGTGGCGGTGGTTGAGTACGGCGAACTCGGCGTCGTTGGCGGCCTCCCGGCGGAACGCGCGTACCGGGCGGATGCCGTTCATCGTCTCCACGAACTTCACGATCACCGCGGCGATCGCCGTGGACCGCGCCTTGTACACCCGTACCGCACGCCGCTGGTACAGCCGCACGAGCAGGTACAGCGGTACGAAGCTCGCCACCGCGACCGCGCCGAGGCCCAGGTCCAGCCAGAGCAGCATCGCCGAGATGTAGAGGAAGGAGAGGATGACCGTGACCAGCTCCTGGAGCCCCTCGGCCAGCAGCTCGCGGAGCGACTCGACGTCCGTGGTGGAGCGGGAGATGAGACGGCCCGACGTGTACCGCTCGTGGAAGTCGATGCTCAGCGCCTGCGCGTGGCGGAAGATACGGCCGCGCAGGTCGAGGAGCACGTCCTGGTTGACGCGGGCGGACGCCCGGACGAACGCGTACTGGAGGCCGCCGGAGAGCAGCGCGCTCAAGGCGTAGCCGACCGCGACCGCGATCAGCGGGCCGTGGTCGTGGCGGCGGAACGCCGGTACGGCCGTGTCGATGGCGTACGCCACCAGCAGCGGGCCCGCCTGGACCGCCGCCTGCTGGAGCAGCAGGAGGAACGAGGTGAAGGCGACCCGCGCCTTCATGGGGGCGAGGAGCGAGCGCAGCAGGGTGGCCGTGGCGCCCGGCGGGGTGGGCAGGACGTCCCGGTCGAAGGGGTCGCCGGCGCTCGCTTCGGCGGCTTCGGGCCCGTCTGCAGCGTCTGCAGCGTTCGCTGCGTCCGCTGCGTTCGCTGCGTCCGCCGCGTCCGCCGCGTTCGGGCGGTGGTGTTCGTCGTCCTCGTCGGGGGCGGGGAGGGAGGTGGCGGCGGTCATCGGCGGTGATCCTCCCCGGACATCAGGTGGGCGTACTCGGCGTTGGTGCGCAGCAGTTCGTGGTGGGTGCCGACGGCGGTGACCCGGCCGCCGGAGAGCAGGGCGACGCGGTCGGCGAGCAGGACGGTGGAGGGGCGGTGGGCGACGATGAGCGCCGTGGTGTCGGCGAGCACGTGGCGCAGGGCCGCCTCCACGGCGGCCTCCGTGTGCACGTCCAGGGCGGAGAGCGGATCGTCGAGGACGAGGAAGCGGGGGCGGCCGACGACCGCCCGCGCGAGCGCGAGGCGCTGCCGCTGGCCGCCGGAGAGGCTGAGGCCCTGCTCGCCGACCTGGGTGCCGGTGCCCTGGGGGAGGGCGTGCGCGAAATCCGCCTGGGCGACGGCGAGGGCACGCCTCAGCTCGGGCTCGCCGGCGCCGTCCTCGGCTCCCATGAGCACGTTCTCGCCGACGGAGGCGGAGAAGAGGGTGGGTTCCTCGAAGGCCAGGGCCACGAGGGAGCGGAGCTCCGCACGGGGCATCGCGGTGATGTCCCGCCCGTCGAGGGTGATCCGCCCGGAGGTGACCTCGTGCAGGCGGGGGATGAGGGCGGTGAGGGTGGTCTTGCCGCTGCCGGTGGCGCCGACGAGGGCCATGGACTCGCCGGGGCGGACGTGGAGGTCGACGAGTTCGAGGGTGGAGGGTGAGTCGGGGGAGGCGTCCGGGTAGCGGAACTGCACGTTCTCGAAGCGGATGCCGTCGGGTTCGGGAGCGGAGGGGAGGGGGCCGTGGTCGGGTGCGGGCCGGTGGGGGCTGGTCGCGCCCGCGCGGCGGAGCCGCATATTGTCTCGCCCCGCGCCCCTTTCGGGGCGCCTCAGCGCAGCGCCCCGAAGGGGCGCGGGGAACTGCGCGCTCAGCCCCCGCTCACCCGCACCCGACGACGAATCGGCGCCCTCCTCCAGCGCGTCCCGCACCTCGAAGAAGCGCTCCGTGGCCGTCGCCGCCTCCTGGCTCATCGCCAGCAGGAAGCCGATCGACTCCACCGGCCATCTCAGGGCGAGCGCCGTGGACAGGAACGCCACCAGCGTGCCCGCGCTGAGGTCGCCCTCCGCGACCTGTACCGAGCCCCAGAAGAGGGCCGCGCCGATGGCCACTTCGGGCAACGTCACGATGACGCCCCAGATCATCGCCAGCATCCGCGCCTTGCGCAGCTCCGTGCCCCGCAGGGTCCGTACCAGGTCGCGGAAGGCGCGGGCCTGGCTGCGGTGGCGGCCGAAGCCCTTGATGATGCGGATGCCGAGCACGCTCTCCTCGACCACCGTGGTGAGGTCGCCGACCTGGTCCTGGGCGAGCCGGGCCACGTCCGCGTACCGGTTCTCGAAGATCACGCACGTCCAGACCACGGGGATCGTGGGGACGAGGATGACCAGGCCCAGCGTCCAGTCCTGCGCCAGCATGATCAGCACGCCGACGAGGATCGTCACCCCGTTGACGAGCAGGAAGGTCAGCGGGAAGGCGAGGAACATGCGGAGCAGCATCAGGTCGGTGGTGGCCCGGGAGAGCAGCTGGCCGGAGGCCCAGCGGTCGTGGAAGGCGACCGGCAGGCGCTGCAGATGGCCGTACAGGTCCGCCCGCATCCCCGCCTCGACACGCGAGAGAGGTCTGGCGACCAGCCAGCGGCGCAGGCCGAAGAGGAGTGCTTCCGCGATGCCGAGCAGCAGCAGGTACAGCGCGCCGAGCCATACCCCGGCCGGGTCGCGGTCGGCGACCGGGCCGTCCACCATCCACTTGAGGACGAGGGGGATCACGAGCCCCGTGCAGGAGGCGACGATCGCCACGCACGCGGCGATGGACAGCCGCACCCGCACCGGCCGTACGTACGGCCACAGACGCAGCAGGATACGGACGGCGGAGCGTTCCTTGGTGGTTGCACGTGTCGGAGGCATCACGGGCGAGCCTACGGACCGGCACTGACAACGCCTACCGAGTTTTGGCCGGACCGGAATCCGCCGCTGGTCCTACGACCTGGGCGTTCGAGGGGTTGGGAACTGCTGCCTGTTGACTGGGTATGAGTGTGTTCTTGCATGCACGAGTGAGTGTCTCGGCCAGGCGGCGTGCGCCCTCTGAGGGGAGCGCGTGTTCGCCTGTCGAATGTGTGACCTTTGCGCGTGGCGGTCGTTGAACGTGCCGGAAGGGTCTACGGGCAGGGGGTGGCGGAGTGGCCGGGCTGGAACACGACAGCGAGCGGTGGGCCGGGCGCAAGCGGGCCCTGAGCGCGGAGTCCGGGGGATCCTGGGCTAGCGCGGTGCCTCCCGGGCGGTCGTACTGGAATGAGGTCGGATGATTTCCCTTGCTCAATTGATGGATCTGGCGCGGCGATTCGAGGGTGATCTTTCCTTACCCGTCGAACCACTTCGAGTGGGGGATCGCGAAATCGACGTCGACACCACCCCCGCCGTCATGGGATGTGTCAACCTCTCTCCGGACTCCACCTATCGAGAGAGCGTCGCGACCTCGACCGAGTCAGCTGTCAGAAAAGGTCGCATCCTCGCGGCACAGGGGGCCGACATCGTCGACATCGGCGCCGAGTCAAGCAATCCCCGCACCGCGCAGGTCTCCGTGCAGGAACAGGTGGCCGCCTTGGTGCCGGTCGTGAAGGGGCTCGCCTCGGAAGGCATCGCCGTATCGGTCGAGACCTACGAGCCCGCCGTTGCCCGGTCGTGCCTGGACGCCGGTGCACTCGTGCTCAATTACTCCGGCGGGCCGGCATCGGACGGTGAGATGTTCCCGGTGCTGGCCGACCACGAAGCGACAGTTGTCCTGTGCCATGTCGAAGGGAAGAACTCCCGGGACGTGCGCGCCAAGGGCATCGACCAGGATCCCGTCCCCAGGATGCTCGACTACTTCGAGAGGCGTGTGGATCACGCACGCTCGGCCGGGGTCGACCGAATCGTGATCGACCCCGGGATCGGCTTCTCCCATGACCGGCACATATCCGCTGACGCCCGTGTTCACTATCAGGGCCGTGCCCTCTTGAACACGTTCCGGCTTCGACGGATAGGTCTTCCCATCTGCCACTCCTTGCCGCATGCCTTCAGCCTCTTCGAGGACGAGTTCCGAACCGCCGAAGGCTTCTTCGCAGTTTTGGCGCATCTAGGGGGAACAGGCGTCTACCGTACTCACGAAGTTCCTCGGATAAGGGCGATACTGGCTGCTCTCCGAGCACTCGGCCCTCAATCCTTCGCTCCCAGAGCCTAGCTCGGGTACGGGAGAAGCCCGGCGGTGATTCTTTCCCAGGACGTCTTCAGTTCTGTCAGCAACTCCGGTTTGTCGGGGGCGAGGTCGCGCTCGGGGATATCTCAGGCATGGCTTCGATGTGATCAGCCGGGACGTCCGGGGCGCCAGGAGTACCGCGCTGATTTCATGTGCCTGAAACGCTGCCTCAGTCCGCGACTCTCAGGAAGAGCACCGCCCGCCCCTGGACCGTGATCACCGCCCCTGCCTCGTGCACCACCCCCGGGGCCTCGGCCTGGTTCTCCCGTGCGGTGTCCACCAGCACCTCGTACCGCTCCGCCCACGGCGGGCCCGGCAGGACGAACTGGGTCGGGTGGTCGCCGGCGTGCAGGACGGTGAGGAAGCTGTCGTCCAGGATCGGGGCGCCGCGTTCGTCGCGGCCGGGGATGTCGCGGCCGGAGAGGTACATGCCGAGGGTGGCGGCGGGGGCGTACCAGTCGCGTTCGGTCATCTCCTCGCCGTGCGCGGTGAACCAGGCCAGGTCGCGCAGGCCGTCCGCCGAGTGCGCGCGCCCGGAGAAGAAGGCGCGGCGGCGCAGCACCGGGTGGCGGTGGCGGAGCCGGACGAGGCGGGAGGTGAGGTCGAGGAGCGGCCGCCAGGCGGGGTCGTCCAGCAGGCTCCAGTCCAGCCAGCTGATCTCGTTGTCCTGGCAGTAGGCGTTGTTGTTGCCGCGCTGCGTGCGGCCCAGTTCGTCGCCGGCCACCAGCATCGGGACGCCCGTCGAGAGGAGAAGGGTGGTGAGGAGGTTCCGCAACTGGCGTCGGCGCAGCGCCCGTACGGCCTCGTCGTCGGTCTCGCCCTCCGTCCCGCAGTTCCAGGAGCGGTTGTCGCCGGTGCCGTCCCGGTTGTCCTCGCCGTTGGCCTCGTTGTGCTTGCGCTGGTACGACACCAGGTCGCGCAGGGTGTAACCGTCGTGCGCGGTGATGAAGTTGACGGAGGCGTAGGGGCGGCGGCCGCCCCAGGCGTAGAGGTCGCTGGAGCCGGAGAGGCGGTAGCCGAGGTCGCGCACGTCCGGCAGGGCGCCGCGCCAGAAGTCGCGGACGGCGTCGCGGTAGCGGTCGTTCCACTCGGTCCAGAGAGGTGGGAAGGCGCCTACCTGGTAGCCGCCCGAGCCGACGTCCCACGGCTCGGCGATCAGCTTCACCCGGCGCAGCACCGGGTCCTGGGCGATGACGGCGAGGAAGGGGGAGAGCATGTCGACGTCGTGCATCGAGCGGGCCAGCGCGGCCGCGAGGTCGAAGCGGAAGCCGTCCACGCCCATCTCCGTGACCCAGTAGCGGAGTGAGTCGGTGATGAGGCGCAGGACGTGCGGGCGGACCACGTGCAGGGTGTTGCCGCAGCCGGTGTAGTCGGCGAAGCGCCGGGCGTCGTGGTCCTGCAGGCGGTAGTAGGCCCGGTTGTCGACGCCCTTCAGGGACAGCGTCGGGCCCAGCTCGCCCGCCTCCGCCGTGTGGTTGTAGACCACGTCGAGGATGACCTCGATGCCCGCCGCGTGCAGCGCCCGCACCATCCGCTTGAACTCGCCGACCTGCTGTCCCGTCGTACCGGAGGCGGCGTAGGCCGCGTGCGGGGCGAAGTAGCCGATGGAGTTGTAGCCCCAGTAGTTCTTCAGGCCGCGCCGGAGCAGGTGGTCCTCGTGGGCGAACTGGTGGACGGGGAGGAGTTCCACGGCCGTCACGCCGAGGTTGACCAGGTGGTCGACGGCGGCCGGGTGGGCCAGGCCCGCGTAGGTGCCGCGGAGTTCCTCGGGTATCCCGGGGTGCAGTCTGGTGAAGCCGCGCACGTGCAGCTCGTAGATGACGGAGTCCGCCCACGGCGTCTTCGGGCGGTGGTCGTCGGACCAGTCGTCGTCATCGTGGACGACGACTCCCTTGGGGACGTACGGCGCCGAGTCGCGGTCGTCGCGAACGGTGTCGGCGACCTGCTGGTCCGGCCAGTCCCGGACATGCCCGTACACCTCGGGCGGCAGCGCGAACTCGCCGTCCACCGCCCGCGCGTACGGGTCCAGGAGCAGCTTCGCCGGGTTCCAGCGGGCGCCGGTCCACGGGTCCCAGCGGCCGTCGACCCGGTAGCCGTACCGCTGTCCCGGCAGCACCCCGGGGACGAACCCGTGCCAGATCTCGTGCGTGAGTTCGGTCAGCGGGATACGGGTCTCCCGCCCTTGTTCGTCGAAGAGGCACAGCCGGACCGCCTCCGCCCCGGCCGCCCACAGCGCGAAGTTGGTGCCGGCCACCCCGTCCGGCCCCACCCGGAACCGGGCGCCGAGCGGTGTCGACGCCCCCGGCCACGCCGACGGGACGGGAAGCGGCGTCCCGTTCACCGCCGGGGCGTCCACCGCGGGGCCCGCCACCCTCGGGGCCCGCGCCCGTGCCCCCTGCTGCTCGGCTGCGCTCGTCACCTGTCGGCCCCTTATTCGTGTCCCGCGGCTCGCCGACCACCGGGGCGTACGCACCCGCGTCCGAGCAGCCGACGGCGCCCGGACTCCCGGTCCCGGGCACGGTCGGCGGCTCGCTACGGACGTGCCCGCGACGGCTCTCCCGCGGGCACGGCGGCTCCCCAGCTCGTCGTCCTTCCCTCTGTTCTGCCCAGTGCCGGCGTCGCACTCACGTTTCCCAGGGGCATGCCCGCTCGTTGAGCCGCACGTGAGGCATCCACAAGGGCGCGCACGGCGCGCGGGGGCCGCTTTGGCGGCGGTACTGACATGGGCGGGACTGCTCGCGGGAGCCGCCGGCTGCTCCTCGGACGACACCGGCGCACTGGGCGTCGACCACGTCCTCGGCGGCAAACCCCCGGCCCCCGAGGACGTCATCCGCATCACCCCGGACGACGGCACCAAGGCCGTACGACCCGACGGACGGCTGACGGTACGGGTGGCCCACGGCCACCTGGAGTCCGTCAGCGTCGTCAGGTCCCAGGACGCCCAGGACTCCCCGGTCCCCGGGCACATCGCCACGGACGGCACGACCTGGCGGCCCGACGACCCGAAACTGGCGCTCGCCGCCAAGTACTCGGTCGACGCGGTCGCCGTGGACGGTGAGGGCCGCCGCTCCGCCCGGCACACCACCTTCACCACGCTCGTCCCCGACGAACGCTTCATCGGGTACGTCACCCCGGAGAACCGGGCCACCGTCGGCACCGGCATGATCGTCTCCCTCGCCTTCAGCCGCGACATCGAGGACCGCGCCGCCGTCGAACGCGCCGTCCAGGTCACCGCCAAGCCCGCGGTCGAGATCCGCCCGCACTGGTTCGGCAAGAACCGCCTCGACTTCCGCCCCGAGCACTACTGGCAGCCCGGCACGGTCGTCACCGTCGGCCTCGGGCTCCGCGACGTCGAGGGCGCCCGCGGCGTCTACGGCCTGCAGTACAAGTCGTTCACCTTCACCGTCGGCCGCAGCCAGGTCTCCCTCGTGGACGCGGCCGCCCACACCATGCAGGTCCGCCGGGACGGCGCACTGCTCGCCACCGTGCCGATCACCGCGGGGGCGCCCGAGCACACCACCTACAACGGGAAGATGGTGGTGATGGAGATGCACGACGTGACCCGCATGAACAGCCGCACGGTCGGCTTCGGCGGCGAGTACGACATCCCCGACGTCCCGCACGCCCTCAAACTCACCGACTCCGGCACCTTCCTGCACGGCAACTACTGGGCGCCGGACGCCTTCGGCCACGTCAACGTCAGCCACGGCTGCGTCGGTCTGCGTGACGTGAAGGGCGGTGGCTCGGACACGCCCGCGGGCTGGTTCTACGACCGCAGCCTGATCGGGGACGTGGTCGAGGTCGTCAACAGCAAGGACAAAACGGTCTCTCCCGACAACGGCCTCGGAGGGTGGAACATGGGATGGAAGGAGTGGAAGGCGGGCAGCGCGGTCAAGTGACCAGGTGGGGGCGGGTCGGCGGGGGCGAGAAGTTGCGACGCAACGGTGACATTCGCCCAACACCAACCTCAAAACCCTGCGGTTACTATGCGCCAGAGCGCGCGCCTGACGCGCCGGGGTGGGCCTGACCAGGCCCTGGGAGGGGAGAACCACTTTGAACGAGCGGCCGATATCGGGGGCGTCGGTTCGGGGGACGCGGAGGAAGCAGGGAATGGCGGTCGTCGCCGGCGTCCTGCTGATGGCCGTCACCGCCTGCGGTGGCGGCTCCTCCTCCGGCAAGGGGACGGACGAGGGCAACGCCAAGGCCAAGGACTCCACCACCCAGGCCGGCAAGCAGTCCGTGGCCACCGTCAGCATCAGCCCCAAGTCCGGCGCGACCGGCGTGGACACCAGCGGGGCGCTCAAGGTCAGCGCCGCCAAGGGCAAGCTGACCGACGTCGACGTCGAGGACGCCAAGGGCAAGAAGATCGACGGGGCGATAGCCGCGGACGGTGCCAGCTGGACGCCCTCGACGCACCTCGCCAACTCCACGAAGTACACGGTGCACGCGGTCGCGAAGGACGCCGACGGCCGTGAGTCGGCGGAGGACTCCAGCTTCACCACGCTGACCCCGAAGAACACGTTCGTCGGCTACTTCACGCCGGAGGACGGTTCCACGGTCGGCGTCGGCATGCCGTTCTCCATCCACTTCACCCGGGGCATCACCGACCCGGACGCGGTCGAGAAGGCGATCACGATCAAGACCGAGCCGGCGGTCGACGTCGAGGGCCACTGGTTCGGCAACGACCGCCTCGACTTCCGCCCCGAGAACTACTGGAAGTCCGGCACGAAGGTCTCCGTCTCCCTCAACCTCAACGGCGTCGAGGGCCGTGACGGCGTGTACGGCGAGCAGGCCAAGACCGTGAAGTTCACGATCGGCCGCAACCAGGTGTCGATCGTCGACGCCAAGAAGCACACGATGAAGGTCATGCAGGACGGCAAGGTCGTGAAGACCCTCGCGGTCACGACCGGCAAGCCGGGCTACGACACGTGGAACGGCCAGATGGTCATCAGCGAGAAGCTGCGCGTGACGCGGATGAACGGCGAGACCGTCGGCTACGGCGGCGAGTACGACATCAAGGACGTGCCGGACGCGATGCGGCTGACCACGTCGGGCACGTTCATCCACGGCAACTACTGGGGTGGCGACGCGTTCGGCAACTACAACGCGAGCCACGGGTGCGTCGGGCTTCGGGACATCCGGGGCGGGGGTGACCGGTCGGTGCCGGCCGCCTGGTTCTTCGATCACTCGATCATCGGCGACGTGGTGACGGTGAAGCACTCCAACGACCAGACGGTTTCGCCTGACAACGGGCTCAACGGGTGGAACATGTCCTGGAAGGAATGGACCAAGTAGTTCGTCGGGTGCGGGGCCGGTGGGGGTTGTTCGCGCCCACGGGGCGGAGCCGTACATCGATACAGCCCCGCGCCCCTGAAGGGGCGCTGATGAACCGGCGTTAACCTGCTCGGTATGACTGTGACCCTCGAAGTCTCCGAAGGCGTCGGTACTCTCCGCCTCGACCGGCCGCCCATGAACGCGCTGGACGTCGCCACCCAGGACCGGATCAAGGAGCTGGCGGGAGAGGCCGCCCGTCGCGAAGACGTTCGTGCCGTCGTCGTCTACGGCGGCGAGAAGGTCTTCGCGGCGGGGGCCGACATCAAGGAAATGCAGAACATGGACCATGCCGCCATGGTTCTGCGCGCCCGTGACCTCCAGGACTCCTTCACCGCCGTCGCCCGGATCCCCAAGCCGGTCGTCGCCGCCGTCACCGGTTACGCGCTGGGCGGCGGTTGCGAGCTCGCCCTCTGCGCGGACTACCGGATCGCCGCCGACAACGCCAAGCTCGGTCAGCCCGAGATCCTGCTCGGGCTCATCCCGGGGGCCGGCGGCACCCAGCGGCTGCCCCGGCTGGTCGGTCCGTCCAAGGCCAAGGACCTGATCTTCACGGGACGGATGGTCAAAGCGGACGAGGCGCTCGCCATCGGCCTGGTCGACCGTGTCGTGCCCGCCGCCGACGTCTACACCGAGGCGCACGCCTGGGCGGCGAAGCTGGCGCAGGGGCCGGCGATCGCGCTGCGGGCCGCCAAGGAGGCGATCGACACCGGCGTCGAGACCGACCTGGAGACGGGACTGGCCGTCGAACGGAACTGGTTCGCCGGGCTGTTCGCGACCGAGGACCGGGAGCGCGGGATGCGGAGCTTTGTGGAGGAGGGGCCTGGCAAGGCCAAGTTCCTGTGATCTTCGCCCTGCTGTGAATGTTCCGAACCGCTTGCAATTGACGCGATGTCTGATTCCGGGTCCCCCGATGGGGCGGATTATGGGAGCCTTAAGGCAACCCTAAGCCCGCCTTGTCGAGGGGGTCTGGCGATTGCCCGGAGACGGAACATCTTCGCAGGTCGGACGGGGTGTTGAGGCTTCCGGAATGCCTTCGGCATATGCCGCGAGCCCGGCATCGGGCGGAAGCTTCCCGGGGGCGTATTCCTCGGGAACGGCCCCGGAGGGTGCTCTGGGCGGCCATGATGGGGGCATGGCGGGGCTGGAGGGCATCGAACAGCCGCGGGGACACAGCCGTGCGGCCGCGGCGCGCTGGTCGCCTGCGGTCGAGGACGAGCGGGCACTCAAAGCAATCGAACTGTTCGGCAATCCCACGGACGCGGAGGTTCCGCTGCCGTCCCGCCCCGAGTCCGCGGCCACCGCCCGCCGGCTCGCCCAGGTCGTCGTTCTCCGCCAGTGGCGGCTCAGTCCCAAGATGACGGAAGACGCTGTTTTACTCGTCTCGGAGCTGGTGGGCAACGCCGTACGGCACACGGGGGCCCGGGTCTTCGGCCTCCGGATGCGCCGCCGCCCCGGGTGGATCCGGGTGGAGGTACGCGATCCGTCGCGCGGACTGCCCTGCCTGATGCCGGTTCAGGAGACGGACATCAGCGGCCGCGGCCTGTTCCTGGTGGACAAGCTGTCGGACCGATGGGGTGTGGACCTGCTGCCCAGAGGCAAGACGACGTGGTTCGAGATGCGGGTCGCTGACCGATAGCGGCCGGCATGCAGCGCCCCGTCGGGGGCGCGGGGCTGTATCGATGTGCGGCTGCCGCCGCGTGGGCGCGATCGGCACCCGCCGGGCCTGCGGCCGCAAACGCAACCCTTATCGGGTCAATAGCCAACTTTCTTACCCATCCCGCCTTAAATGGTGCAGGTGACCCCCACCCACCGACGTGACCTCCTCCGCGCAGGCGCCGCCTTCACCGCCGGAGGCACATTCGCCACCGGTTGCGGTAACACCGGTACGGCCACTGCGGCACCGCCCGCCACATCCCCCACGTCACCTTCGGCTTCCCCCAAGCGGCTCCCCTTCCAGGTCACCCACGGCCCCCGCACCCGCGCCTCCGTCGCCCTCACCTTCCACGGCCAGGGCGACCCCGCCCTCGCCACCCGGCTCCTCACCACCGCCGAGCAGCACGGCGCCCACCTCACGGTCCTGGCCGTCGGCAGCTGGCTCGACGCGTACCCCGCCATGGCCCGCCGCATCCTGGACGGCGGCCACGACCTGGGCAACCACACCCAGCGGCACGTCTCCATCAACGCCATGGCGGAGCCGGACGCCCGGAAGGAGATCACCGACTGCGCGGACCGCCTCAAGCGGCTCACCGGATCGATCGGGAGCTGGTTCCGCCCCTCCCGGGCGCCGACCGCCTCCCCGCTCGTCGCCCGGCTCGCGGCCGAGGCCGGCTACCCGCACGTGCTGTCGTACGACGTCGACTCGCTCGACTACACCCGGCCCGGCGCACCGGCCATCACCCGCAAGGTGCTCGCGGAGGTCACGGGGGGCTCGGTGGTGAGCATGCACTTCGGGTATCCGGACACGGTCGCCGCCCTCCCCGCCGTCCTCGAAGAACTGCACCGCCGTGGACTGCGCGCGGTCACCACCACGGAGCTGCTCAGCTGATGCGAACCACGAACGCCGCCCGTCTGCTGTCCGCCGGTGCCGTCCTCGCCGCCCTGGCGCTGCTGCCCGCGTGCAGCGGCGGATCCGAGGGCCCCGCGACACCGGCCGCCACCACCGCGGCCGTGCAGCCGCCGGCGAAGAAGGCGGAGCCGGTCGCCGTCGGGCTGCCGGGCATGCCCCCGGTCCTCGATCCGAAGGACGTGTACGCCGCCGACCGCCCCGGCAACCTCTCACCCGTGGTCAAGGGCTTCCCGTCCCTGGTCTACGTCCCGAACACCAACTCCGACACGGTCTCGGTCATCGACCCGAAGACGTACAAGGTGATCGGGACCATCCGGGTCGGCCGGCAGCCGCAGCACGTCGTGCCGTCCTGGGACCTGAAGACCCTCTGGGTCAACAACGACCTGGGCAACAGCCTCACCCCCATCGACCCGCGGACCGGCCGGGCCGGCAAGCCGGTCCCCGTCCACGACCCGTACAACCTGTACTTCACGCCCAACGGCAGGTACGCGATCGTGATGGCGTCCAACGACCGCCAGCTGGTCTTCCGGGACGCGCACACCATGAAGACCGTCAAGGCCGTCCCGGTCGGCTGCTACGGGGTCAACCACGCCGACTTCTCCCTCGACGGCCGGTACTTCATCGTCTCCTGCGAGTTCAGTGGCGAACTGCTCAAGGTGGACACGGAGAAGATGGAGGTGCTCCGCCACGAGAAACTGCCGTTCCACGGCGCCATGCCGCAGGACGTCAAGGTCTCGCCGGACGGGAAGCGGTTCTACATCGCCGACATGATGGCCGACGGGCTGTGGATCCTGAACGGCGACACCTTCGCCAAGCCGGGCTTCCTGCACACCGGCAAGGGCACCCACGGGCTGTACGTCAGCCGGGACTCGCGCGTGATGTACATCTCCAACCGGGGCGAGGGCACCATCTCCGTCTTCGACTTCGCCCGGAACCGGCTGACGGCGAAGTGGCGGCTGCCGGGCGGCGGCAGCCCCGACATGGGCGGGGTGTCGGCGGACGGCAAGGTGCTCTGGCTGTCCGGCCGCTACAACTCCGAGGTGTACGCCATCGACACGAACACCGGCACCGAACTGGCCCGCATCCGCGTCGGCAGCGGCCCGCACGGCCTCGCCGTCTACCCGCAGCCGGGCCGCTACTCGCTCGGCCACACCGGCATCTTCCGCTGAGTCTCAGGCCTTGAGTCTCAGGCCTTGAGCAGCAGCGCCTCGGCGCCGACCGGTACATAGCCGGCCGCCTGGAACGCCCGCATGCTGCGGGCGTTCCCCGGGGCGATCTGTGCCCACAGGGGTTCCGCGGCGAGCTGCCGGGCGGCGGTCAGCAGGGCCCGGCCCAGCCCCCGCTGGCGTACCCCCTCGTCCACCTCCAGGGAGACCTCCAGACGTCCCGCGACGCCCCGGCCCAGCACCAGCACCCCGCCGTCCGCCGCCCAGGCGCGGACCTCGTCCCGGCGGGCCCGGGCGTAGGCGACCCGGGAGTGGTCGGGGCCGGTGAGCTCGGTCAGGGGCAGGTCCGGGCGGCCGGGCAGCGGGTCGGCCACCAGCAGCGCGTCGATGGTCTCCTGCTCGCGGCCGGTGCGGTCCATCAGGGCGGTGAGGAAGCGTGAGTTCATCGTGGCGGCCAGCGGGTCGCTGGGGGTCGCGCGCAGGGTGTCGTACACCCACTCCGGGTCCTCGTCGACGAAGACGACCGAGTGGGCGGTGAAGGAGAGGACGCCCGCGTCCCGCGGGGACGGCTGGGGCACGACCGTCGTACGGCCGTCGGGCGGGGGGAAGACACCCCGGGCCGCCGCGTCCAGAATGTCCCGCAGGCTGTTCTCCGCCACCGTGCTCCTCGACTCCCCGGGACTCCCCGCGACTCCTTGAGTCTCCACCCGCTGGAAGGCCCACACTCACACACATGATCGACGACGGCACCGGACTTTTCACCATCGGCGAGCTGGCGAAGGCCACCGGGCTGACCGTGCGCACCATCCGCTACTGGTCCGACGAGGGCGTGCTCACCCCGGTGACCCGCTCGCCGGGCGGCTACCGGCTGTACGACGCCGAGTCGTTCGCCCGCCTGGAGCTGATCCGCACCCTGCGCGAGCTGGGGCTCGGCCTCGGGCACGTACGTGCGGTGCTCTCCGGCGAGCAGACCGTGGCCGAGGTCGCGGCCGCGCACGTGGCGGCGCTGGACGCGCAGATCCGCTCCCTCAAGGTGACCCGTGCGGTGCTGTCGACGGTGGCGCGACGTGGTTCGAACGCGGAGGAGATGACGCTCATGAACAAGCTGGCGCGGCTGTCGGCGGCCGAACGGAAGCGGATCATGGAGGAGTTCGTGGCGGAGCTGTTCCACGGGCTCGACGCCGTGGACCCGGCCATCGAGGAACGGATGCGCTCCATCGCGGTGGACCTGCCGCAGGAGCCCACCACCGAGCAGGTGGACGCCTGGGTGGAGCTGGCGGAGATGGTCCAGGACCCGGAGTTCCGGGCGCAGATGCGGCGGGTGGTCGAGTTCAACGCGGCGGACCAGGGGGGCTCCGCCGGTTCCGGGCGGTCCACGTGGTTTCCCATGCGGCTGGTGCAGCTGGGCGGGGAGGCCCTGGAGCGGGGCGTCGCACCCGAGTCGCCGGAGGCGGAGGCCATCGTGCGGGAGGTGCTGGGGAGCGGGGACCTGACCGCCGTACTCGAACGGATGGAGTCGGCGTCCAACGACCGGCTCGCCAGGTACCGGCAGTTGCTGTGCGAGGTGAAGGGTACGGGGCCCGCGGCCGCACACCGTGCGGAGTTCGCCTGGGTGGTCGCCGCACTGCGCGCTCGCGCGGCCGGTTAATCTGACCTCCGTCAACAGGCAGTAAAGCGTACGAAGGGGCGGATCCGGTGGCGGACATCGAGGAAGCACGCAAGCAGTTCGAGCGGATCGATACGGACGGTGACGGCGTCATCACCGCGGCCGAGTTCAAGACCGCCCTGGCGCAGGGGGGCGACTGGAACGTGACCGACACGGTCGCGGAGGCCATCATCAAGACCCGGGACCTCAACGGTGACAAGGTCCTGTCGTTCGACGAGTTCTGGGCCTACCTGAACAAGTAGGCGCCAAGCGCGCAGGGGGTCCGCCGGACCGCGGGCCCCCTTTCTCCTGCCGGGGGGCGGCCCGCACGCCCCGGTCTCGACGCGCACGGTCCAGCGGCCGCCGTGCCGTTCCAGGGTCAGCGGCAGGTCGAAGCACTTGCCGACCCGGTCACCGGTGAGGACCTCTGCCGCCGGGCGCCGCGTCGGATGCACCCGGGCCCCGAGCAGACCGAGCAGGGTGGACTTCCCGGCGCCGTTGGCCCCGAGCAGCGCCCAGTGCTCGCCGGCCCGGACGGTCAGGGACACCTCCTGGAGGATCGGCCGCCCGTCCCGGACCACGTGCACGTCGTCCGCGCGCAGTACGACGCTCATCGCACCGCGGCCCGGTTCACCGCGGACAGCACCGCCCCCACCGAGGCGGCGAGCGGGGAGGGATCCTCCGCCGCGCCCCAGACCGCCGCCGTACCGTTCACCCGGCACTCGGCGAAGCGGTACGGCCCGCTGCCGGTGACCTCCAGGATCTCCGTCGCGTGTCCGGCGCCGGCCAGCGCGTCGGCGAACGCGGTGAGCGGGCCGGAGCCGGTGCCCTCGTGGTCGCCGCTGCGGTCGGCCGTGCGGAGGGTGCAGACGAAGCGGTGCCGGCCCGGTGCCTCCTCGTGCACCGACCAGGAGTCCAGCCGGACCTCGCCGCCGGTGCCCTCGGACAGGTAGGCGGTGCGGAAGAGGTCGTACAGCTCCTTCGGCATGGCCTCCCGGCCGCTCGCGTCCGTCACCTCCTGGACGAGACGCGCGAACTCGGGGCGCATCCGCTCCGGCAGGTCGACGCCGTGGTGGGTGCGCAGCAGGTACGCCGAACCTCCCTTGCCCGACTGTGAGTTGACGCGGATCACCGCTTCGTACGTCCGGCCCAGGTCCGCCGGGTCGACCGGCAGGTAGGGGACGGACCAGGGGGCCCGGGCCTCGGGCACCCCCGACTCCGCCGCCCGGCGGGCGTGTTCCTCGAACCCCTTGCCGATCGCGTCCTGGTGGGTGCCGGAGAACGCGGTGTGGACGAGCTCGCCGGCGTAGGGGTGGCGCGGGTGCACGGGGAGCCGGTTGCACTCCTCGACGGTCTCGCGGACCGCGTCGATGTCACCGAGGTCGACCATGGGATCGACCCCCTGGGCGAACAGGTTGAGGGCGAGGGTGACCAGGTCGACGTTGCCGGTGCGCTCGCCGTTGCCGAACAGGCAGCCCTCCACCCGCTGGGCGCCGGCCAGCACGGCGAGTTCGGCGCAGGCGACCCCGGTGCCGCGGTCGTTGTGCGGGTGCACGGAGAGGATCACCGAGTCACGGCGGGCGAGGTGGCGGTGGGCGTACTCGATCTGGTCGGCGTAGACGTTCGGGGTGGCGATCTCGACGGTCGCCGGGAGGTTGTGGGTGACCGGCCGGTCCGGGCTCGCGTCCCACAACTCGCTGAGCCCGTCGCAGAGTTCGAGGACGAAGTCGGGCTCGGTGAGGTTGTAGGTCTCCGGGGAGAACTGGAAGCGGATGCCGGGCGCGTCCCCGGCCCGGCGGGCCATGTGCGCGGCCGCCTCGCGCACGGTCCGCCACACCTCGGCGCGGCCGCGGCGCAGCACCACCTCCCGCCACACCGGAGAGGTGGCGATGTAGAGGTGGACGACGGCCCGCTCCATCCCCTCGATCGCCTCGAAGGTCCGGTCGATCAGGTCCCGCCGGGCCGGGGTGAAGACGACGGGCGTCACGTCGCCGGGCACCGCACCGCTCGTCACCAGGTGCCGTACGAAGTCGAAGTCGGTCCGGCTCGCGGACGGGTAGCCGACCTCGATCTCCTTGAAGCCCAGCCGGACCAGCAGATCGAAGAAGCGGCGCTTGCGCGGGGTGTCCATCGGCTCGGCGAGCGCCTGGTTGCCGTCGCGCAGGTCGACCGGCACCCACAGCGGGGCGCGCTCGATCCGGGCGGCGGGCCAGTCGCGGCCGTCCGCCACCGGCACCCGCACCCGCTCGTGGAAGGGGCGGTAGCGGTGGTACGGCATGGGGCTGGGCTGCTGGGGATTCCACAGGAGGGTCATCGTGCTGCTGCCTCTCGGCGCGTCTGTCGGTCGGACGGTGACCGGCAGCACGGCGACCCGCGGCGGGGTGCCGGTCGCGTCAGGCCCCGCCGCGGCAGCCGAGAAGGAGACCGCGGAGCGTCATGGCCGGTACGCTAGCGACTCCTCAGGTCCTCAGACAAGTGAGAATTCCTGTGAAGCGTGTTCGTCCGCAGAGGAGTTGGTGACCCCGCATGGCCCTCGGTCCCGTCCGTCCGAGCCCCCTGGTCGAACAGGCCGCCGCCCGGCTGCGGGCGCAGATCACCGGCGGCGCCTGGCCCGTCGGGACCCGGCTGCCCGGCGAGACGACCCTGGCGAAGGAGCTCGGCGTGGGCCGCTCCACGGTCCGCGAGGCGCTGCGCGCGCTCGCCGGGGCCGGGCTGGTGCAGCCCCGGCAGGGCTCGGGCGTCTTCGTCGTCGCGACCGAGGCCGCCGAGGACTGGCCGACACGGCTGCGCCGGGCCGCGGTGACCGACGTGTACGAGGTACGGACGGCGGTCGAGGTGCACGCGGCCCGGCTGGCCGCGGAGCGCCGCACGGCCGAGGACGTGGCGGCGATCGAGGCGGCGCTGGCGGACCGCCGGGCGGCGGGGAGCGCGGACGACGCGGCCTTCGTCGACGCCGACATCGCCTTCCACGCGGCCGTGGTCGCCGCAGCGCACAACCCCGTGCTCACCGATCTGTTCGCCGAGTTCAGGCCGGTGCTCCGGGAAGGGCTGATCGAGCTGCTGGCCCTGACCGGACTGCGCACCGCCGACCCGGACACCGGGGACGCGGCCCACGAGGCACTGGCACGCGCGGTGTCCGAGGGCGACGCGGAGGCGGCGGCCGAGGTACTGCGGGCGGAGCTGGCGGATCCGTTCGGCGGCCGGCCGGTGCCGTCGCGGGGGCCGGAACCGGGGCCTCACCCGGTCGGCCCTGCCGCGGAATAGGTCATGCACGGCCGGGGTTGTTGCCGCACAGCAGCGTATGCATGCAAGTGCATGGACTCTCGAAAGGCGTGTCATGAAGATCGGCATCATCGGGGCGGGCAACATCGGCGGCAACCTCACCCGGCGGCTGACCGCCCTCGGCCATGACGTGTCCGTGGCGAACTCGCGGGGCCCCGAGACGCTCGCCGCGCTGGCCGAGGAGACGGGAGCGACGGCGGTACGGGCCGAGGAGGCCGCGCGCGACGCCGAGGTCGTGGTGGTCACGGTCCCGGTGAAGGCGGTCCCGAGCCTGCCGTCCGGCCTCCTGGACGGCGCCGCGGACAACGTCGCCGTGATCGACACCAACAACTACTACCCGCGCGAGCGGGACGGCCGGATCGCCGGCATCGAGGACGAGGGCATCACGGAGAGCCGCTGGACCGAGCGGCAGATCGGCCACGCCGTGATCAAGGCCTTCAACGGCACCTTCGCCCAGGACATCCTGGACCGCCACCTCCCCGCCGGGGACCCGGACCGCCAGGCCCTCCCGGTCTCCGGCGACGACGAGGCGGCCAAGCGGGTCGTCCGCGCCCTGATCGACGAACTCGGCTTCGACACCGTCGACAACGGCGGTATCGACGACTCCTGGCGCCAGCAGCCGGGCACCCCGGTGTACGGCCTGCGCGCGGACGTCGAGGGCGTCCGGAAGGCCCTGGCGGAGGCCTCCCCGGAGCGCCCGGAGGGCTTCCGCGGCTGACGGCACCCGCAGGGGGCGTCGGGGGAGGGGCGGAGGGTCAGTCCTCCTTCGACGCCCAGGCTTTCAGAGCGGCCTTGTCGGCGAAGTCGGCGACGTCCTTGTCGTGCGGGTCGCTGGTGTACTGGTGGAAGAGCCAGTCGGCCTGGATGCGCGGGTGGCCGGCGCCGACGTAGTCGGCGATCCAGAGGCCGTCGCCGGCGTACGAGGTCGTGTCGACGGTGAGCCAGAAGTTGCGATTCGTGTAGAGGATCACCTGATGGTTCGGCCGGAGTGCCTTCACCTTGCGGATGAAGGAGTCCTTCTCGGCGTTGCTCGCGTGTGTGCCGTCGCCGGTGGTCTCCCAGTCGACGGCGAGGATCTCGCCCGCCTTCTCGGGGGCGTGCTGGACGAAGTACTCGGCCTGGGCGGTGAGGTTGCCGGGCCAGAGGAAGTGGTAGAAGCCGACGACCAGTCCGGCGTCGCGTCCGGTCTTGGTCTGGGCGGCGAGCTTGGGGTTGACGTACGAACGCCCCTCCGTCGCCTTGATGAAGACGAAGGAGAGGCCGTCCGTGTCGTAGCCGGAGGTCTGGTACGCGCTCACGTCGATTCCGTGGAGCATGGGGGGACTCCCTGGGTGCCAGTGGGGTGACACGAGTTGCAACTGCGTATGTCGTATTCCCCGCCGCGCCGAGAGGGATCCGCGTGGGCGCGTGAATTGTCAGCTCCGGGCCGCCACCCCGCTGAGCACGGCCGCCGACTTCGTCGACCAGTCCGAGGTGATGATGCTGGCATGGTCGGCGGCGAGCAGCGCCAGCCGGGCCGAGACCTCGGCGTCGGTCGGTGCGGTCGAGGAGATCGCCGGTGAGACGTTGTAGGCGTCCGTCATGATCAGGATGTAGTGGTTCGCGGAGTAGAACGACGTGTCGTAGCCGTTGTTCACGTACGTCGCCGCGTCCCCGTCGAAGAACACGAACCAGGGCTGGATCGAGGCGTCGTACCTGCTGGTCCGGGGATCCCCGCTCGCGGCGCCCAGCACGGCGGGGAAGGCCTGGGCCTGGGAGATGTTCCCGGCCGCGTACAGGTCCCGCAGGTGGTCACCGTACTCCTGGTCCGTCCAGTAGTGGTCGAACGGGTTGGCCTCCTCCACCGTGCCCGGGATCACTTCGAAGATGAACTTGCCCTTGAGCTGGTCGCGGGTGGGCCAGGCGTCGGCCTTCGCGGCGGCGTCGAGCGTCGAGTACGAGGAGCCGAGCAGGTCGGCCGGCTTGTACACGCTGCTGCCCAGCTTCTGCGAGACGAGCGTGTCGAACGCGGTCGGGCCGAGGCCGATGGTCTGGTTGAACCCGACCTTCATCTCGACCTTGACGACGATGGGCGCGTGGTCCGGGTGCAGTTGCTCCCAGGCCGCCATGTTGTCCAGGCAGCTCCCCAGGTCCTGGCTGGTGGCCTGGCTGTACAACTGGCTGGGGGTGTTGGCGTATTCGCAGTTGTTGTTGTCGCCCCACGGGTTGCTGTGGCTGACCCGCCACCGCTTGCTGATGCTGTCGACGTAGACGTCCAGCTCCAGCAGCGAGGCCCCGGAGTCCAGGGCCTGCGCCCAGTAGGTGTACTTGTCCTTCTCGTACGCGTTGTGCGTGCCGATGCTGGTGGTCTCGGAGAACTTCACCGCGTTCAGGCCGGTGTCCGCGTGCGCGGCGGAGCCCGCCATCACGAACAGGGCCCCGGCACCCACGACCGCCGCCAGCCGTCTCAGTACGCGCATGACCCAACTCCCTTGTGTTGGTGGTGAGTTGGCGGCAGCGTAGAAGCAGGCGGTTACTGATCGGTAGCCCCTGGGGGAACATCGGCCTCCGGAACCCGCTCAGGACGCTCAGGACTCGGGAGGCCGCACGTACGCTGGGCACATGCCGAGGCCGGAGGAGGCGCTGGTGGCGACGGGTCCGGTGGCGGGGCGGCGGCCCGCGGGCCTGTTCGTGGGGCTGTGCACCCTGGACGTCATCCAGCTGGTGGACCATGTGCCGGGGCCGGACGAGAAGCTGACGGCCCGTGACCAGGTGGCCGCCGCGGGCGGTCCGGCCACGGGCGCGGCGGTGGCCTTCGGCCGGCTGGGCGGCCTGCCCCGGTTGCTCACGGGCCTCGGCTCACACCCGCTGGCCCTGGGCGTCCGGGCGGACCTCGACGCGCTCGGCGTGCGCGTCACGGACCTGGCCGCCGGGCGCGTGGACCCGCCCGCGGTGTCCTCGATCCTCGTGACCGCGTCGACCGGAGAGCGCGCGGTCGCCTCGACCAACGCGACCGGGCACCGGCTGCGGGCCCCGGCCGGCCTGGAGGAGCTGGTGGTGTCGTGCGACATCGCCGAGTTCGACGGGCATCACATGGACCTGGCCGTCGAGGTCGCGCACGCCGCCCGTTCGGCCGGCCGCCGCACCCTGCTCGACGCGGGCAGCTGGAAGGACGGCACCGAGAGGCTGCTGGCGTCGACCGACATCGCCGTGTGCTCGGCGGACTTCCACCCGCCCGGTACCGGCACGCCCGCCGAGACCCTGGAGTTCCTCCGGGACCACGGGGTGACCTGGGCGGCGGTCACCGGTGGCGGGGCGCCGATCCTGTGGGCGGGCCCCGGCGGCGGTGGCCTCGTCGGCGTTCCCGAGACCCGCGTGGTGGACACGCTGGGCGCGGGTGACGTCCTGCACGGAGCCCTCGCCCACCACCTGAGCGGCCCCGACCGCGTCGACGGCCCCGCCTTCGCGGACGCCCTGGCCCGGGCGGCGGCGGTGGCCTCCCACGCGTGCGCCTCGTTCGGCACGCGCGCGTGGCTGACGGCGGACTGAGGCGGGCTGGGGCGGGCTGGGGCGGGCCGGGTCGGGCTGACCGGCGACCACGGGCGAACGCGGAACGCTTCGACTTCCTCATGGGCCCTATGGACCCCATGGACCACGAAAACGGTAATGGGGGGGCCGCGTCGGCTCTGCCGGACGCGTCCCCCGTCCCCCGTCCCCCGTCCCCCGTCCCCCGTCCCCCGTCCCCCGTCCCCCGTCCCCCGTCCCCCGTCCCCCGTCCCCCGTCCCCCGTCCCCCGTC
>NZ_JBHXMA010000068.1:0-40489 GCF_042721035.1 Streptomyces sp. NPDC058464 | reverse complement strand
GCGGCACCGAGGCCGGCCCGGAAATGCGGGTCAGGATGCGGCCTGACCGACCTCGGCCTGGTCAAGCCGACCGGGCTTGGGGATCAGCAGCACCAGCAGCGCGGCTGCTGCGGAACCGCCTGCCGCGAGCCAGAATCCGTTGGTGAAGCCGGAGTCGCGGTAGAACTGGGTGCCATGCATGATCTTGCCGCCACGGGCCATCAGGGAGAAGGTGAGCGTGGTGAAGATCGCCTGGACTATTCCCATCATCAGGGCCTGGGCGCCATTGGCGAGAGCCTGTTCCTTCGGCGAGACCGCTTCAATGATCATGATCGGGGCGACGGCGACGATCAGGCCGGCGCCTGGGCCCGACACCACACCCATGATGATCAATTGGGCTGCCGTATGGTGCAGGTGCGAGCCGAGGCCGTAGCCGACGGCGGCCAGCACTCCGCCCGTGGCCAGCAGGATCCGCGCGTCGAACCGTCGTGCGAGCACACCGGTCGCGATGGCGGTCGCGATGATGATCAGACTCAGCGGGGAGGTAACCCACGCGTTGTGCGTCGCCGTCCAGCCCAGGCCGTCGGAGACGGTCGGGATCTTCGGCATCAGTGCTAGCAGTTGTGTGTCCGTGCCGACCGCGTAGGTTGCTGCTGAGCCGACGGCGGTGGCCAGGAACACCGCCCAGACCTGGCGACGGGTCATCAGCGAGGCCGGGAACAGCGGGTGCTCGATGCGACGCTCGGCGAGCACGAAGACCATCAGTGCCAGCAGGCCCCCGCCCATGTAGGCGAAGAACGTGCCGCTGGTCCAGCCCCAGTCCGTGCCCTGTCCGATCGAGTAGACGATCGCGGTCAGGCCCGCGCCCAGCAGCAGCCCGCCGATCCAGTCCATCCGGCTCTGCTCCTCACGGACCGGGCTCTCGGGCACGAAGGCCACCAGGATCACCACACACAGCGCGGTGGAGACCACCATGAACCACAGCGCACCGTGGAAGCCCCAGGTGTCCAGCAGCCAACCGGACAAGAACGGGCCGCCCAGGGCGACGATGCCGATACTGCCTCCCAGCAGTGCGCTGGCCGGCCCGACCAGGCGACGTGGGAACACGTCACGGGCCGTCGCGTAGGCCACGGCCGCTGCCGCGCCGTAGATACCCGCGATGGTTCGCCCTACCAGCAGCATCGAATAGTTCGTCGACAACGCTGCGATCAGATCGCCGACCAGGCCGAACGCGGCGACGACGACCAGGACGCGCTTCTTGCCGTAGAGCGCGGCCGCCTTGACCGCAAACGGCAGCACGAAGGTGCCCACCAGGGCCCCGGCCTGGGTGAACCAGACGATTTCGGTGGTGCGGAAGTGGATCGCGATCTGAGCCTGGGCGTTTCCACTGAGCAGAACGACGATCGGGTTCAGTGCCACCGCCCAGAGGAGGGAGATCAGCACGAGCGCGTGGCGCATGCCGAACCCGGTGCCTTCCTCTGTTGGTTGTGGAGCGGTCTCGGTGTGGGACATCGGTGTCCTTTCGAGCGGGCGGGGTGGAGCTCGCAGGGCCGGATGGCGGCTCTTACGGTTTCGGCTGCCGAGTCCATCGAGGCCCGCCGTATCGATGCGGACCTCGCTCATCGCGATCAGTCGGCTCAGCGGCAGCGACTCAGCTCTAAGTGAAGCGCATCACTGAAGCGCTTCAGTAAGCTAGCATCGGATGCATCGAAAGCAACAAGGCCTCGTAATGCTACGAATTCATAACGCCACGGCTGGAGACGCAGTCCACTTCACCGGCCCGACGGCATTCGCGCTCTCCATGGCCGTGACCAGACCCCGGCGCCAACGGTGGCCGACTCGCAGGAACAGGGGCCGGCCTGGGATAAGGTCGAGGACGCCGACAACCTCAGAGGACCATGACACGCCCCCCGAAACGGACCACCGGCGTCGACGTCGCCCGCGCCGCCGGCGTTTCCCCCACCACTGTGAGCTACGTGCTCAACGACCGGCCCGGGCAGTCCATCCCGGAAGAGACCCGGCGCCGTGTCGTGGAGGCCGCCCAGCGGCTGAACTACCGGCCGCACGCCTCGGCGCGTGCCCTCGCCGCCGGGCGGAGCGACATCGTCCTGCTCACCATCCCCGACCTGCCGATCGGCCCGAGCATCAGCCGCTTCGTGGAGGAACTCGCCGGCTCACTGGCCGGGCACGGCCTGACCCTGGTCACCCACCTGCTGGGCGCACACGGACGTCCCCTGCTCGACGTCTGCGCCACCCTCGGCCCCTCGGCCGTCCTGGGCCTGGCCCCCTTCGATCAGGACACCGTCCAGGCATTGCACCGACTCGGGGCGACCGTCGTCCTGCCCACGAACGTGGACCAACCCCCTCCCTGGGAATCGGTCGGCCGGCTGCAGGCCGAACACGTCATCCAGCGCGGACACCGGCGCATCGGCTACGCACTGCCCGAGAACTCCTCGTACCGGCAGATGGCCGAGGGCCGCCTGCTCGGCGTCACGAACGCCTGCGCCGCCGCCGGCATCGCCCCGCCTGTCGTCGTCACCATGGATCTGGAGATCACCAGCTCCACCCGGGCCGTGACCGCCTGGAAGGGTCAGGACGTGACGGCCGTGTGCACCTTCAACGACGAGACCGCGATCGTCCTGCTGGCCGGCATGCGCGAACACGGCCTCCACGCACCCGACGACCTCGCCGTCATCGGCGTCGACGACCACCCCATGGCCCGCTTCGCCAGCCCCCCGCTCTCGACTGTCTTCTTCGACGTCCTGGAGGCGGGGCGGCACCGTGCCGAAGCCGTGCTCGCCGCCCTCGCGGGCCGCGAAGGCAACTTTCCCATCTCGCCCACCAACCCACAGGTCATCGCACGCTCCTCCACCTGATACGCGGACAGGCAATCACGGGAATGTGGTTGCCCTGCCGTTCAAGAACGGGGGCGTACCTCGTATTCGCGGGCCATGCAACGGTATTTCATGTGCCGGCCCAGGGGGCGCTCGACGGTCCAGCGGCGTGGGACCACGCAATACCCCTGCCAGCGGGGGCGCGATGGACGGCGGAACACTCGCGACGACGCGTTCGATCAAGATCTGACCTGCGACCGGGCCGTGCACGCTCACTGCGGCGGCCTTCCCCACGTCGATACTCTGCCCAGTCGGAGGACCAGAGATCTTGATGCTCGCGGTCGACACCGGCCAGGTCGCCATGAGTCAGGTGCCCGCTTGTCCGAAGATAAGCGCGGACGCGGCCTCCCATTCCCGGACCAGGTCGGCGTTGTCCGGGTCGCGCAGCCATTGCAGCTCCAGACCGTCCATCGTGGCCAGGATCTGCCGGGCCAGCGATTCCGGGTCCCTGCTGAGAGGCTTGGCCAGCTCGGACAGAGCTGCGAGCGCTCGTCGGTGACGGGCGAGGAAGTACGCGTGCGCCGGGTGGCGTGGCTCCAGTGACTCGGCGGCGAGCACGGCGTGCAGCCGGACGATCTCGGGCTGCACCGCGTTGCGCCGTACGATCGCGGCGCACACTTGCGGCAGGTCGACCACACCCTGCGTAGTGCCGTCCACCGGGGCACCCGTCAAGTCGCTGTCAGCCGTGCCGAGTTGCACGGCCAGTTGCAGTGCGTCCTCGATCTCGGCGTGCTCCAGGACCGACGCGAGCAGTCCGTCCTTCGAACCGACATGGTGCAGCAGCCCCTGGACGGTCAGGCCGCAGCCATCGGCGACGTCCTGCATCGACAGGCCCCAGAAGCCCCGCTCGGCGATCAGGCGCCTCGTCACCTCCACGATCTGCCGCCGCCGCTGGGCGGCCGGCAGTCGAAGCCGGTCACGCCGGTAAGCCGGGACTCCCTCAGCCATGTTCACACGGGCCTTCGTATCAGGACATCTCTTGTCGGCACACATCCGATGTTGTAATTTACAGCTTACCTCTTACCTAATAGGTACTCGGTATCGATGGGAGTGCTCCGATGCACCAGTCCTCCCGGGCGGCCGCTCTGCAGGGATCCATCCGCCAGATCGGCTACGTCGTCCGCGACCTTGACGAGGCAGTGGGCAATTGGCTGTCACTGGGGGTCGGTCCTTGGTACGTGATGCACGGACAACCCCTGCACGCGCTCTACCGCGGTCAACCCTGCACAGCCCCCCTGTCCCTCGCTCTCAGCAACTCTGGTGATCTGCAGATCGAACTGATTCAGCCGGACGACGAAACGCCCAGCATCTACACGGAGTTCCTGGCCTCCGGGCGGGAGGGATACCAGCAACTCGCCTGGTGGGTCGACGACCTCGACACGGCGGTCCAGGCCGTCGTCCGGGCCACTGGCTGGCCGGTCGTATGGTCCAGCGACGACAGGAAGAGCCCGATTCAGTACGCGTACCTCGAAGCACCCACCGGCCCGGCACAGGTCATCGAGATCATGGAGCGTTCCGCCGGCACGGACGGCTTCGCCGAGATGCTGCGTACCGCCGCAGCCACGTGGGACGGCAGTGAGCCGATCCGCTGCATGTCCCCGAACGGCACGTCCTGACGTCGGCACCGTCACCATCGGAGGAACGAAGAATGCCTGATTCTCGCCCGTCCAATGAGGTTCGTTGGGCGATCGTCGGGACTGCCGATGTGTCCCGGCAGATCGCCGCGGACTTCGCGACCGTTCCGGGAGCGAGCCGAGCGGCGGTGCTGTCCCGCTCCTTCGACCGGGCTCGCGCCTTCGCCGCCGAGTTCGACTTCTCGCGCGCCTTCGACGACATGGACGCCCTTCTGGCCGACTCGCAGGTCGACGCGGTCTACCTGGCGACCCCGCACGCGCTGCATGCCTCGATGGCGCTGCGGGCCATCGAGGCCGGCAAGCATGTCCTCGTCGAGAAGCCGCTCGGGGTGAACGCGGCCGAGGCCCGGGAGATCGCCGGAGCGGCGCAGCGCCGTGGCGTGTTCGCGATGGAAGCGATGTGGATGAAGTTCAATCCGAGCTTCCGGGCCTTCGTCGACCAGGCCCGCGCCGGCCGCATCGGCGACATCCGCGCGGTACGCGGGTACTTCGGGCTCCCGTTCGGGACGGCGGACTCGGACCGCTGGTCGGCCGAGCGAGCCAGCAGCACCCTGCTCGACCAGGGGATCTACCCCGTCACGCTGGCACTTGAGCTGCTCGGCACGCCCAGCGGAATCATCGCCGACGGTGACATCCGGGCCGACGGCGTCGACCTGACCGAGTACATGACGCTGCGGTACGACGGAGGCCGGGTCGCGCATCTGGCCGCATCCATGGTGCAGTTCATCGAACCGACCGCCTCGGTGAGCGGCACCGCCGGATGGATGACGATCCCCGCACCGTTCATGAGGGCCACCCAGTACGCCACCCATGCCCTGGACGGCACGTTCACCGGCGAGCTCTTCTCGTCACCCGACATCTCGCGATTCGACCGCGAGGGCAACGGCTACATCCCCATGCTCCGCGCGGTGACGGAGGCGATCCTCCGCGGCGACACGGAACACGAGTGGCACCCCCTTCGCGCCACCGTCGAAGTCTTCGACGTGCTCGACGGTATTCGGTCCGCTCTGGTGTCCTCTCGGACTGCACGCGCATGACCACTGAGGCTCAGTCAGCAGGAAGCGGGTCTGTCGGGATCGCAGTCGGACAAGGCAGCGAACCAGGTCGGCGCCTGCCCCTGCGGAGGCCGACCAGCTTGCTGAAGAGCGTTACTGGCAATTACCGCCGCCTGTCCGGCCGAAGGCCCCAACATGACCGGCGTTTCCCGTCGGGCGCGCCTGACGACCTGCTCGTCGAACGACGTCCCGCCCAGGAACGTAGACCGGTCCATTTTCGTAAACATCCCGCACTGCATCACGCAGTCCGGTCCGCCTCGGAACGGGACTGTGTCCTGGATCCCTCGCCACGGGGGAGGGCAGCCCGCCGTCAGGGCTGAGCGGCCACAGAAGGGTGGGCAATGCACCGGACCCGGCCGTGCTCCGCGGGTCCGGCGCTCAGCTCCCCGTGCGATTCTCGGGCAGGTTGCGGCTGCGTGCGGCCTGCGACGAGGCTCTGACTCGCAGCTCCGGGTGGATCTGGTAGTGGCGCGCAGTCGTTCGCCGGCCGGAGATCCGCTCCATCAGCAGCTCGATCGCCATCGCACCCATCTTCTCACCGAACTGCGAGACGGTGGAAAGCGACACCAGCGGGTGGCCGGCGACCTGGATGTCGTCATACCCCACCACGGAGACATCCCTGGTGGTCAGTCCCAGATCCGCGAGCGCGCGCAGCACGCCGATCGCCAGCGTGTCATGCCCGGCGAAGATGGCGGTGATGGAGGGATCACGGCTCAGCAGTTCGCGTGCCACAGCGTAAGCGTCGTCCTGTGCGTCACTGCAGTATTCGATGATCGAGTCCAGGCCGGCGTCGGCGGTCATCTGCTCGTACGTCAGCAGGCGGAGCGAGTGCGGGGCGCGCGGCTGGACCTCGGGCTGCATCCGCATCGTGAGGTGCGCGATCCGCTCATGCCCCAGAGTGCGCAGATGGTCGAGGGCCAACGTCGTACCTGCGACGTCGTCATTGGTGACCGTGTCGTAGTTGACGGAGTCGTCGTGCCGTCCGATGAGGACGATCGGAAGCTCAAGGGCGAGGGTCTCAAGCCAGGCCGGCGTGACCTCGGGCGAGATCGCTATGAGACCGTCGACCTGGCGGTCGGCCAGATTCTCCAGGACCGGCGCACCGCTGAGCTCGCCGATCCCTGGGGCGATCATGAGTTGGTAGCTCGAACCGGCCAACTGCGCCGCCGCACCCTGCATGATCTGGGTCAGGAAGTCGTTGCCGAGGTTGGGGATCTCCAGGCCGATGCTGAAGCTCGACCCCCTCATGGCCCGGGCCGCGATGCGGGGCCGGTAGCCCAGCTCCTGGATCGCGGCCTCCACGCGCGTCCGCATGGCATCGCTGACCCCGTACGCGTTGCGGATCACCTTGGACACCGCACCCTTGGACACCCCTGCAGCCCGGGCCACATCGTCCATCGAGGGGCGCCGAGCAGCACCGGCGGACGCATCCGATCCCACGGTTGCCCTCCTTCTTGAAACCATCCGCGAGGCTACCACCGCGCATCCGGCTCATGCCTCACGCTTGTAGACCGGTCGCCGCCGAATCCGATCACGCTCGCCTGCGCGCCGCTGCTGAGCAGCGCCTTTGCTAGAGTCCTCCGCCCCATCGGCGGCCCCGAGGCATCGCGAACCAATTTTTGTGAACCGGTTGACACTCGCACTCCCGAGTCCTACGGTCACTAGCACATTGCCGGACGAGTCCTGTTTACGGGGCAATAACGTCCAGGCTCCACGTTTGGAATCCAACGGAGCATTTCATGCGAAGAAACCGTGCATTCGCGGTCGCCGGTGTGGGTGCGGCCGCAGCGCTGGCACTCGCCGGATGTTCGACCGACTCGAATTCCGCCTCGGGATCCGCCTCCGGCAGCAAGACCCTCACGGTCGCCGGCTGGTCCGGTGACGCCGTGATGAAGGCGGTCGTCGCCCAGTTCGAGAAGGACAACCCGGGAGTCAAGGTCAAGTTGACCGGCTATCCCTGGCCGGCCATCCTCACGCAGATCAACACCCAGCTCGTCTCGGGCACCGCAGCCGATGTCGACGTCGTCTTCCCCGGCAACGGAAACCCGATCACGGCCCAGACCCTGGCCAAGGGCAAGTACCTCGCAGACCTCTCCGCCGAGAGCTGGGCTTCGAACTTCAACGAAGCGACCAAGAACGTCATGAGCGCCGACGGCAAGGTGCTGATGGTCGCCAACAACTCGACGATCATCCCCGCCACATACAACACGCAGGCACTCAAGGCCATCGGCAAGACGGCGCCCACCACGTGGAGCCAGGTGCTCGGCCTCTGCTCGGCCGCGAAGGCCAAGGGCAAGGTGGCCTACGCGATGGCCGGCCTCGCCGGCGGTACTTTCAACTACCTTCCCTACACTCTCACCGCCACTCTTGTGTACGGACCGAACCCGGGCTTCTCGGCCCAGCAGGCAGCCGGCAAAGCGACGTTCAGCGATTCCCAGTGGACCACCGCGCTGACGAAGTACCAGCAGATGCTCAAAGCCGGGTGCTTCACCAAGGACTCGCTCGGCACGAGCCTCGATGTCGCGCAGAAGCAGGTCGCCACGGGTGGCGCCCTCGGCATCGTGACGGTGAGCAACCAGATCGTGGACATCCAGAAGGACGCGCCGAGCGGAACGACGTTCGAGACCGCCGCGCTCCCGGCAACGGACGACCCCTCGCAGACCGTCCTGCCGGTCGGCCTGGGGGCGGGGTACGGCGTCAACGCCAAGGGCAACGTCGCGTTGGGGAAGAAGTTCCTCGACTTCTACATGTCCAAGAAGGGGATGGACGTCGCGGTCAAGGCCGGATCCATCTTCCCCAGCACCACGGTGGAGGGATTCAAGCCCACGCCGGCTCTGGCGGGTGTCTCGGATCAGGTGCACAGCGACAAGACCGCCGCGTTCCCCGACCAGACCTGGCCCAACGCCAACGTGACGCAGGTCTACCAGGACGAGCTGCAGAAGCTCCTGGGCGGACAGGCCTCGGTCAAGGACGTGCTCGCCGCAATGGATGCCGCTTACAAGGGATGAGCTGGAAGAACGGGACGGCGCGGCGCGAGGAACGCGCACCGCGCTGTCCTTCTGCAAGAGACAGCAAGGAGTCTCGACATGGCAACAAGTGCTGATCCCGCGCGCGCTGACGCGCCGGCCTCCGGATCGAGGCGTCGGTACCGCAGTTACGCACAGTCGGTGTGGTGGTTCGTTCTGCCCGCAGCCGCGCTCTACGCGTTCGCGGTGATCGTTCCTGCGGTCCAGGGCAGCCTCTTCGCGTTCACCGACTGGGACGGTGTCTCGTCGGCCAAGCACTGGGTGGGCTTGCACCAGTTCCGATCGATTTTCGACGACACGAACAGCTTGACAGCGATCAAGAACACCCTGCTGATCGCAGTCACGGTGACAGTGGTCCAGAACGCCATCGGCCTGCTCATCGCCCTCGGTGTGAACTCACGGATCAAGTCGCGGAACTTCCTTCGGGTTCTCTTCTTCGCACCTGTGGTGATCACGTCGATCGCGGTGGGTTTCCTCTGGCAGAACCTCCTCGCCCCGGAAGGTGCACTCAACCAGGTTCTCAAGGACATCGGCCTCGGTGGATTGCGGCAGAACTGGCTCGGCGACCCGAAGGTCGCGATCTGGGCGATCATCGCGGTCGTGATCTGGCAGTTTGTCGGATACTCCATGGTCATCTTCCTCGCGGGGCTCCAGGGAATTCCGGACGAAGTGATCGAAGCGGCGGCGATCGACGGCGCCGGCCCGGTCCGGCGTTTCTGGTACATCGTCCGTCCGATGCTGGCTCCGGCGTTCACGATCAACCTGATGCTCTCCCTCATCGGGGGCTTCAAGCTGTTCGACCAAGTCTTCGTTATGACCCAGGGCGGACCCGGCGGTGCGACCGACACAATTTCGACGCTGATCTACAAGAACGCCTTTCAACTGGGGCGATTCAGTAACGGCGCTGCCCTGGCTGTCGTACTCACCCTGTTCGTGGCTGCGGCATCGGCGTTTCAGTATCGGATGATCTCCAGGAACGAAGGCTGAGATGTATCGCTACACATGGAGGACAGGGGTCCTCGAAGTCGTCATGATCCTGACGGCCCTGGTGTTCATTTTCCCGGTCGTCCTGCTCTTCAACATTGCCTTCAAGGCTCCTGGCGACCAGAGCTCGACCCTTGCACTTCCCAAGCATCCGACCTTCCAGAACTTCGTCGACGCATGGCATCAGGGCGCTCTCGGCGGTGGGCTCATCAACAGCGCGATAGTCACGATCTTGACCATCATTTTCCTGGTCGCCTTCGCTTCGTCCGCGGCTTACCCCCTCTCCCGGCTGCGCTCGCGGTGGTCCACCGTCAGCTACTTCGCGTTCCTTGTGGGCCTCCTGCTTCCCATGCAGCTCGCTCTGCTCCCGCTGTACCAGACGATGCGCGACATCCACCTGCTCGGCTCGCTCAGCGGCGTCATCCTCGCGAACGTCGGCCAATCGATGCCGTTCACGATCTTCCTGTACGCCGGCTTCATGCGCGCCCTGCCCCACGACTTCGAAGAGGCTGCCGCGCTCGACGGCGCAAGCGCATTCCGCGCCTTCTGGTCGGTGGTATTCCCGCTGATGCGGCCGATCACGGGAACGGTCATCATCCTGAATGCGGTGTTCACCTGGAATGACTTCCTGCAACCGCTGCTCTACCTGTCGGGTTCAGGGAACAAGACGATCACTGTCGCCGTCTACGGATTCGTGGGTCAGTACGGCGCCCAGTGGAACCTTATCTTCGCCGGGATCATCATCAGCATCGTGCCGATCCTGATTACGTACTTCGTGCTGCAGCGCTACATCGTCCAAGGATTTGCGGGCGGCCTCAAGGGCTGAGTTCATCGTTATCCCCCCACCGCGATTTAGCGAATTGGAATTTACGTGACCATCTGGACGGGGCGCTTCATCGCGCCCGAAAACGGCATCGAATCCGCCCCGCGGTTCCGACGGGAGTTCTCCACCGAGCCAGGGCACGGAGGACTGGTCGCCGCCACCCTGCGACTGTCCGCATTGGGCATATGTGAGGCCTGGATCAACGGGCGGCCCGTGACGGACGCCGTACTGACTCCAGGGTGGACCAGCTACGAGTGGCGACTGCACTTCGTCGAGCTCGACGTGACCGATCTCGTCGACGAGATCTCGACGCTCGCGATCACCGTCGGCAACGGCTGGTACCGCGGACGTCTGGGCTGGATCGAGACGAATCGCTATGGCCCGGACATCGCTGCCTTCGCGGAACTGCGGCTGACCTACGCCGACGGGCACGAAGCGGTGGTCGCGACCGATGAGTCGTGGATGTCCGGTCCCGGACCGGTGGTCGCCGACGACCTCTACAACGGCCAGGCCATCGATGCCCGACGCGAGGACGACGCCTGGCTGCTCCCCGGATTTCAGGCCGACGGCTGGGCCGGTGTCCGCCTGGTGGACTACGACAGCGCCCGCCTCAGCCTCGACCCGGCGCCGCCGGTACGGCGAATCGCCCACCTGCAGCCGCAGAGAACATGGCGCAGCTCCTCCGGCGCCCTCCTCATCGACTTCGGACAGAACGTCGTCGGCTGGCTCAAGCTCCGTGTGCGCGGACCAGAGGGGACGGTCATCACGGCACGGCACGCCGAGGTCCTCGAAGACGGCGAGCTGTGCGTACGGCCACTGCGTTCGGCTCTGGCGACCGACCATTTCACGTTGAGCGGCGGCGACGACACCTTCGAGCCGACGATGACCTTCCACGGGTTTCGCTACACCGAACTCAGAGGCTGGCCGGAGGGGCTTCCGGTCGATGGCGCGGTGACCGCCGTCGTCGTCTCGTCCGATCTGCGCCGGACCGGTGAGTTCGAGTGCTCCGATCCGGATCTGACGACCTTCCACGCGAACGTCGTCCGCGGAATGCAGGGCAACTTCGTCGATGTCCCCACCGACTGCCCGCAACGCGACGAACGCCTCGGCTGGACGGGAGACCTCTCGGCGTTCGCACCGACGGCCGCCTTCCTCTTCGACGTGAAGGACTTCCTCCTCGACTGGCTGCGTGACCTCGCGCTTGAGCAGTCCCACGCCGACGTCGTCCCACTCGTCGTTCCCGACATCCTCAAGCACGCCGTCGACGCGGCAGCCGACCAACCGGCCGGCCCACCCGCAGGCCACCCGGTTGCCCTGTGGAGCGACGCTGCTGTCTGGGTTCCCTGGACACTGTGGGAGGCGTACGGCGAGATCACGATCCTGAGCGAGACCTTCCCGACGATGCTCGCCCACGCGCGGAGGGTCCGCGCGGCGCTGTCCCCTTCGGGCCTGTGGGACACGGGCTTCCAGTTCGGCGACTGGCTCGACCCGGACGCCCCTGCCGAACACCCAGAACGCGCCAAAGCAGACCCCGGTGTGGTGGCAACGGCGTGCGCGTACCGGACGATGATGCTCGTCGCACAGACGGCACAGCTGCTCGGCAAGTCCGCGGAAGCCGCGGAATTCTCCTCTACAGCCGCGGACATCCGGGCCGCGTTCCGTCGCCATTACGTCGGCGATCAGCGCATCAAGAGCGACTGCGCCTCCGTTTACACGCTGGCTGTCGCGTTCGGGCTGCTCGACGAAACGGAACGAGCCTGGGCCGGCGACCGGCTGGCTCAACTCGTCGAAGCGAACAGCCACCGTATCTCGACCGGCTTCGCCGGAACGCCCTTCGTCACCGGCGCTCTGAGCTCGACGGGGCACATCGACACCGCGTACCGCCTGCTTCTCCAGCGTGAGTGCCCGTCGTGGCTGTACCCGGTCACCATGGGCGCGACGACCGTCTGGGAGCGCTGGGACTCCATGCTGCCGGACGGTCGCATCAACCCGGGCGACATGACCAGCTTCAACCACTACGCGCTCGGGGCGGTCGCCGACTGGATCCATCGCGCTGTCGGAGGCATCGCGCCCCTGACCCCCGGTTACCGCGAGGTCCTGGTGGCACCACTGGTTGCGGACGGCATCGACTGGGCTCGGTGTGCACTGCAGACCCCCCACGGCCGAGTCGCTGTGGAGTGGCACCGCCTGGACGACCGCGTGACGGTCTCGGTGACCGTCCCCGTGGGCAGCAGCGCGGTCTTTCGCTGGCCGGGCCACGCCGACCGCGAACTGCCGTCCGGACATCACACCCTCGACGTCGAGTTCTCGCGGTCGCCCGTACAGAATGGAGTGGCTGGATGAACCGCCCGCCCGTGCGCGCCGACGCCCCCGAACGCCCGCATCTCGAGCCCTACCTCGATCCGAGCAGGCCTGTCGACGAACGCGTCGCCGACCTGATCGCACGCATGACCTTGGCCGAGAAGGTCGGCCAGATGCTTCAACTCGACGCCCGCGGTGACCTTGACGACCTCGTCCTCGGCTTGTTGTGCGGCTCGCTCCTGCACGCTTCTCCCGAGAAAAGTGTCCATGCCCGCGAACTGGTGATGCGGACACGTCTGCAGATCCCCTTGCTCATGGCGGAGGACTGCATCCATGGCCACTCGTTCTGGCCGGGTGCGACGATCTTCCCGACCCAGCTCGCCATGGCATGCAGCTGGGACCGTGAGCTTGTCGGGCGCGCCGCGCGAGCGACAGCCGTGGAGGTGTCGGCCACCGGAGTGCACTGGACCTTCTCGCCCGTGTTGTGCATCGCACGCGACACGCGGTGGGGAAGGTGCGACGAGACCTTCGGTGAGGACCCGTACCTGATCGGCGAGCTGGGCGCGGCCATGATTCAGGGATACCAAGGGGAAGGATTGGACGACAGGACTGCGGTTCTTGCGACGGCCAAGCACTTCGCGGGGTATTCGGAAACCCAGGGAGGCCGTGACGCGAGCGAGGCCGACCTGTCTCCCCGCAAGCTCCGCTCGTGGTTCCTGCCGCCCTTCGAGAAGGCTGTGAACGCCGGGTGCCGCACCTTCATGATCGGCTATCAAGCGGTAGACGGTGTGCCGATCACAGCAAACAGTTGGCTGTTGAACGATGTACTCAGAGGCGAGTGGGGCTTCACCGGAACCCTGGTGACCGACTGGGACAACGTCGGTCGGATGGTGTGGGAGCAAAAGGTGTGCGCCGACGACGTCGAGGCGGCCGTCGTGGCAGTCACAGCGGGCAACGACCTCGTGATGACGACACCGGCGTTCTTCCACGCCGCCCAGGCCGCTGTGGCGCAGGGACGCCTCGCAGAGTCCGCGATCGATGCCGCGGTCGCCCGACTGCTCCGGTTGAAGTTCGAGCTCGGGCTGTTCGAAGATCCACGCCTCCCCGACCGCTCGCGGCAGGAGTCGGTCATCGGCTCCGCCGAACACACCGCTCTCAACCTCGAACTGTCGCGGCGCTCACTCGTGCTCCTGCGCAACACCGGGATCCTGCCGCTGGACGGGGGGACAGCACCCAGCGGGGCCGCGCGGGCGTCCTCGGCGACACCACGCACGATCGCAGTCCTCGGACCGCTCGCCGACGACCCCCATGCCCAACTGGGCGACTGGGCGGGCGCATCCGGACAGGTGGACTGGCTGCCCGACGGGCACCCCCGCGAGTTGACCACCACCGTGCTCGACGGATTCCACCGCGTTGTCCCCGGTGACTGGACCGTCGTCCATCGACGTGGTGCGGAGGTCGGCCGCCTGATCCCGGATCCGGCCGGCCCTGTACTGCCGGACGGCCAGCCGCGACCTGAGTTGTTCGTGCCCGCCGAGGTCGACGAGGCGGAACTTGCCGAGGCGGTGGCGGTCGCGTCCCAGGCGGACCACATTGTCGTGGTCGTCGGCGACACCGTCGGTCTGACCGGAGAAGGTCGCTCCACCGCGTCGCTGGAGCTCATGGGCGGTCAGATCGCCCTCCTCGATGCCCTACAGAAGCTTGATCGGCCCTTCGTCGTCGTCCTCGTCCAAGGCAAACCCTCGACGCTCCCCGCTTCGGCCCTGGGAGCAGACGCCATCATCCAGGCCTTCAACCCGGGGATGCAGGGTGGCCGGGCGATCGCCGAGCTCGTGCTCGGACACATCGAGCCGACCGGGCGACTGCCGCTCAGCGTTCCACGCCACGCCGGACAGCTGCCGATCTACTACAACCAGGTCCGGGGACAACACGGTTACAGATACGCCGATCTGACACAGGATCCGCTGTTCGCCTTCGGCGAGGGCCTCAGCTACACGTCGGTGCACTACTCGGAGCCGAAGATACAGAATCCTGTCGTCCCGTCCACCGGCACGGTGCGAGCCACGGTGACACTGACCAACACGGGCCGGCGTCCGGCGCGAGAGACAGTGCAGGTGTACGTCCGCGACCGCGTGACAAGCGTGACGTGGGCCGATCGCGAGCTGAAGACCTTCACTCAGGTCGACGTCCAGCCGGGTGATTCAGTCGAGGTGGAGATCCTGGTTCCGGCCGCTGACTGCAGCCTCGTCGATGCCTCGGGACGCCGTGTCGTCGAGCCAGGTGAGTTCGATCTCCTGGTCGGGAGTAGTTCACGCATCGAGGATCTTCGCGCCGCTACCTTCACCATCGAGCGTCCGGGCGGAGCGACTTCTTGAGTCCCGCCGCGGCGAGGCTGTTTCCCTCGTCAGACCAGTCGACTTGGTCCCGGACCCGAGGGATCACCTCGAACCGAAAGTGCAGACCGGCGAGTTCGCCGGAACCGATCCCGCGCAGGCACCAGCCATACAGGACACCTGATGGTGTTCCGTCTTCATCGATCTGGTTCGGCGGCGGGCCGCACCTGAGTAGCTGGTGGCGGTCGGATCTTGAGGGGTGCGCGTCGAACGGGAGTCCAGAGCGAACCATGAACAGGCTTGGCAACGACCGCCCGAGGCACGTAGGTGGACTGGGTCCGCCTGCACTGCCTCCGGGCGGGATGCGGACCTCTTCTCGTCCTCCTTCACAGCTGGTCGCGGACCTCGCACTGTCGGCATGCAGATCGACGGCCTGTCCGTCGGCAAACTGAGCGATCCGGCAGAAGGGCAGCATGTCGAGTCCGGTGGCCGTGGCATCGCCGTGCGCTCCGGATACCGGGCAGGGAATCGGTCGACAGTCCGGACAGGTTCTGGCCTGAGCTTGAGGTCTCAGGTCCTCATGAGCCGCCTCGCTTGGCGCGGAATGAGGTGCGGCCGTTTCGCCGCACCATTGCCACGGTGGTGGCGAGTCTGCCGCGACTCAGGTCGGGTTGCAGGCCGTTCCCGAGGCGGTGTATCTGGTCGGTGTGCCAGCTGAGGTCCAGTACTCCGTCGAGGGACTTGAGGTCGGTGATCCTTTCCAGCAGGCTTCGCATGCCGTAACGCAACTGGTGTGCCGTGAGTGCGTCGGCTTCGCCCGCGAGCATGAGCCGGGCTGCGTCTGGTGTGGTGATCGTCGGGCGGCCGATGCCGACCATGTCGCATTCGCCGTCCTGTACGGCTCGTTGCATGGCATCGCGGGTGCGGAATCCGCCTGTGACGGCGATGGGGATGTCGCCGACGAGTTCGCGAACAGTACGGGCGTACTCCAGGAAGTACGCCTCGCGTGCCCTCGTGCTGGGGGCGGCAGAGCCGCTCATCGCCATGGACTCGTAACTACCGCCGCTGACTTCTATGAGGTCGACGTGTTCGCGGGCGAGCGCGGCCAGCACGGCCTGAGACTCCTCCTCGGTGAAGCCGCCCCGCTGGAAGTCTGCGGAGTTGAGCTTGATGCCCACGGCGAAGCTGGGGCTGACACGGGCACGGATCCGCCGGACGACCTCAAGGCCGAAACGCATCCGTCGTTCGAGGTCGCCGCCCCAGTGGTCGTCGCGTCGGTTCGACAGCGGTGACAGGAACTGAGAGATGAGATATCCGTGGGCCCCCTGCACCTGTACCCCGTTGAAGCCGGCTGTCTCGCACACGGCCGCGGCCGCGGCGAAGCGTTCGATGATCTCCTCGATTTCTGCCGGTCGCAGCTCCCGCGGCGTCTTGGCTCCGGGTAGCTTCGGTGCGATCGGGCTGGGTGCCACCGGCGTGTGTCCGAGCGCCAACGGGTTGGCCTGACGTCCGGGGTGGTTGAGCTGTGCCCAGATCGGAACACCGGCGTCCTGGGCCGACTTGGCCCAACGTGAGAGGGCGTGGAGATCGCGCTCGTCCTCGATGACTATGTTGCCCGGTTCGCCGAGCTGGGTGCGATCGACCATGACGTTGCCAGTGATCATGAGGCCATATCCGCCTCGGCTCCACCTGGAGTACAGACGGCCAAGGCGCTCGTCCGGCGCGTTGTTCTTGTCTCCCAGTGCCTCGCTGAGCGCGGACTTCATCAGGCGGTTGGCCAGCACTTGGCCGTTCGGAAGAGTGAGGGGGGTGTCCAGCATGTTCATCGGGGCTTTCCTTGGGTGTGGCCGGCGCAGCCGGGACGGCAGGCAGGGTCGGGTTCAGGCCAGCGCGGGCCGATGGATCGTCACGCGAAGGCGGGAGGAGGCTGGTAGCCCTCGAGCTCTCGACCCAGGAGTTCCGCGAACTTGATGGTGGTGAGGTCGCCGCCGCTCGGACCCATCACCTGCAGCCCGACGGGCATACCGTCCCTGCCCGTTCGGACTGGGACGGTCGTCGCCGGAGAGCCAGCCACATTGGCAATGGCGCTCCACTTGACCTGGTCCCAGTAGGGGCGGGCCCGCCCTTCGACCTGGATCCGGCGTCCGAATCTGTCGATCGGCTTGTTGTGGTGAGGCGGTGCCGTGGTCGGAGTAACTGGCATGAGCAGGACATCGAATTCCCGGAAGAACTCGGTCCACCGCTGCCGGAGCTCATGGCGTACGACGTCCGCCTGCAGCCAGCTGTAGTGCGACTGGAAGGTTCCTCGCAGGGCGTACAGCGCCTCACCGCCAGGATGCTGGGCAACACGCGCGAGGAGCGCAGCGTTGGAGGCCGCTGTCAGTCCGGACCGGTCGTAGGTGAACGCACCGAAGAGAAGGCGCAGGAAAACGTCATGGCTGGTCGCCATGTCGACAGGGAGGACGGTGGGCTGCAACTCGACCTTCGCGTCGGCGGCCTTGAGGGCGCTCAGGGCATCGTCCACTGCGGCTTCGACGTCATGGTCGACGGGACACTGCGCGTCCTCGCTCCACACCGCGACCCGGAAATCACCCAACTTGCTCGCTCGGGGTGGTGCGAGGGTGTAGCTGAAGCCGCCGTCGCGCTCAGGCGGTCCGACCGTCGCGTGGAGGATGGGAACAAGATCGCGCGCCTCGCGCACCTGGGCGCCCGCACAGGCGAGGTCGATCTCCCCCCATCGCCCTACGCCTGGTCCGCCCGGCACGTGGCCGATGAGCGGGATGGAGCGCCAGGTGGCCTTGTGCCCGTAGAGGCCGCTGAAGTGTGCTGGGATCCGGGTCGATCCGCCGATCTCCGAGCCGAAGTCGAAAGCGGTGAGCCCTGCGGCTGTCGCCACGGCGCCACCCCCTGCGGAACCTCCGGACGTGCGGGCGGTGTTCCACGGGTTCAGCGTCGGCCCGAACACCGGGTTGTCCGCCTGGACGTCCTGGTTTCCCGCGGGCATGTTGGTCTTGCCGATGATCACCGCGCCCGCCGCACGCAACCGTCGTACCGCCTCAGCGTCCTGTTCGGGCACGTATTCCTTGAGGTCGGGCCGACCACAGACCGTCCGCATACCGGCGGTCTCGTAGCTGTCCTTCAGTGTGATCGGCAAGCCGTGAAGCGGGCCGATTTCCGCCCCGCTCGCGCGTTTCGCGTCGGCATTCCTGGCCTCGCGCTGCGCCCGCTCGACGTCCACGGTGACGATCGCGTTCAGCGTTCCGTTGTGGGCGCCGATCCGGCTCAGGTAGATCTCAAGCAGTTCCTCGCTCGAAACCTGGCCCGAGGCCAGCGCACTCAACTGGTCCGCGGCTGACTGGAAGGGGAGGTCATGCACGAAGAGCCTCATTTCTGTATGCGCGGATTCGGCGGGCCCAGAAGTGGAGATGTGGCCGCACCGGCGTCCCGAGAGGGAGATCGCGTCCGCGGTGTGCGCTCCATCGAGGAGCGCCGCTCCGCCGCGACCGCCCGAAGCGTGTCGATGCCGGCCGTCGACACCTGTCTGCTCGGAGCTCCTGGGGTGCTCGGCCGGAAGGTCCCTCGCCATGCGAGGAAGGGGGCGGGCGAGGTTCCGTGGCGGCGAGTTTTCGCCCCGACAGCACGAACGCCCAGCAACCTCAGGAGGTCAGGAGATCTTCGCCCTTGCGGGCGTCGAGGCTGGCGACGATGCTCTGGACCTTGCTGTCGCCGATCAATCGGGACTCCATCGCAGGCGCGAGGACGCCTCGCAGCGCCGAGACGGCGGACCAACGGCGGGGGCGGACGACGCGCGCGTCCCGGCGACGCAGTCCGGCGACGATGGCGCGCGCCGCCTGCTCGGGGCTGATGCGCTTGTGGAGTACTTTCGGCAGGCCGTTGAGGAGTGCTTGTGCCGCGGGGTCCTGGTCGACGCTCTGCCGGATCATGTCGGTGTTGATCATGGCGAAGTAAGCTGTCGTCACACTGGCCTCGTGAGCGGCGAGTTCAACTCGCAGTCCCCGGCCGAGTTGCTCGACGGCCGCCTTGCTCATCGCATAGGGGATCGTCCCTGTGCCGTTGACGTAGGCGAACACCGACGACAGCAACACCAGGCGACCCTTGCTCTCAATGATGTGTGGCAGCGAGGCGTGGACGGTGTTGAGTACCCCGCGGACATTGACATCGAAGAGCTGATCGATCACAGGAGGCGAGGAAGCGCGGAGTGTTGCACCCCTGGCCGCCACACCTGCGTTTGCGATCACGATGTCGAGGCAACCGGTTTTCTCCACCACGTTCTCGACGACTCTGGACATGTCGGCAAGATCGGTGACATCCCCGCGCAGCGCGGTGACTCCCTTGTTGACGCCCTGGCCGGCGCTCGATTGATGGAGGTCGACCACGAAGACCAGGGCCCCCTCCTCACTCAGGCGCCGCGCAGTCGCGGCACCCAGCCCCCTGGCACCGCCGGTCACGAGTGCGACTTTCCCTGCTATCGAGTCATCTCGCCTGTTCCCTGCCATAGCGCCTCCCTGAACATCGTCGTCCAGACCCTGAAGGCAAAACGCCGGCGGGTCGGCGGAGCTTTACATTCCAGTCATAATATTACGACCGTAAGACATTGCCAAGGGTGACGTAGGTTCTTGAGGGCATGTGACGGCCGCCACTCGTGTCGTCCGCTTGTCCGGCGCGTGCGCAGGGGAGCGTAGGCGACCAGCCGGAGAGGGGGCTTGTCGAGCCGCTCGCGTTGCCGAAAGAAACCGCCCGCCCGAAGGCCACAGGGAGACCAGAGAGCTCGCGCTGGCATCGCCACCGGCCAGATCCAAGGCCGGGTCGACCCCGCGCTCATCGGTCGCCGCCGCACGGCCCTCCCGAACGCGCCGAGATGGGCAGCGTCGGATTGCTCAATCAGTCCCCCTAGCTGCATCACATGGTCCTCTCCCTCCGTGCGCGCCTCCCCTTTCACGCCGCTCTTCGCAACCGAGCGGTCTCCACCAGGTCCACGAAGGCGATCGCCTCCGCGACATCCTTGGCAAACGCAGCAGCGCCCCAGCACCGCGGCTCGTCCTCGGACCGACCGAGACACCCGCCCACCGGCATGCGCCCGGCTCATCCGGCGGAGCTGGGGAAACGGCCATGGCCGCGGACTCCCCTGCCGAAACAACGCCCTCGGACACGGCAGCACCCGAACTGCCCGCCCAGTTATGAGCCTGCGGCGGATCCTTCCCACAGAACACCCCCCTCTGTCGCCACCCGCTGCCCGGCTGACCGTTCAACCAAAGGGTTGAACCGGAAGACAGCATCCGGACGACGCGCAACGGCGCAGCTCATCGGCAGACTTGCCGCGCCGCCGCATACGAAGCGCGACGGCAGAACCAGCAGGAGGATCCCCACCACCATGCCCAGGAACTTCAGCAGGCGCCGGCTGCTCACCACCGGAGCCGGTGTCGCACTCAGCGGTGCCGCCTCGGCGGTCACCACCAGCGCGCAGGGTGCTCCCCCGGTCAGCGCCTCACTCACCGGTGTCCGTGAAGAGACGCGCTCCCTCGACGAGCTCTACGAGCAGGCCATCGCCGAAGGCGGCAAGCTCGTCCTGTACCAGGGCGGGGACGTCGACGGCCAGGCGGCCGGGGTGCGGGCCGGCTGGGCCGCCCGCTTCCCGAAGGTCGAGCTGACGGCCGTCGTGGACTACAGCAAGTACCACGACGTCCGTGTCGACAACCAGCTCGCGACCGACACCCTGGTCCCCGACGTCGTCCAGCTGCAGACGCTCCAGGACTTCACCCGCTGGAAGCGGGAGGGCAAGCTGCTGCGTTACAAGCCCGCCGGGTTCTCCAAGGTCCACAAGGGTTTCAAGGACCCGGACGGCTCTTGGACCGCGCTCATGGTCATCGCCTTCAGCTTCATGTACGACATCCAGGCCGCCGGCTCCAGCGCGCCCACGACCCCACTGGATCTGCTCGACGAGCGCTGGAAGGGCGCCATCGCGTCCTCCTATCCGAACGACGACGACGCGGTGCTCTACCTCTACCACCTGTACCAGCAGAGGTACGGCTGGGACTGGGTGGCGCGATTCGCCGCGCAGCAGCCGCAGTTCGGCCGGGGTACGAACACTCCGGGTGTCGCCGTCAACAGCAAGCAGAAGACCATAGGTGTCGGCGGCTCGGGCAGCACGGTCTCGACATCGACCACCGTGAAGTGGGTCGTGCCAACTGGTGACCACCCCTTCATGGCGTGGGGGCAGCGGGCCGCGATCCTGAAGAAGGCCGCTCATCCGGCGGCCGCCAAGCTGTACGTGAACTGGCTGCTGTCCGAGGAGCACCAGATGGCCAGCTTCAACGGCTGGTCGGTGCGTACGGACGTCACCCCGAACGCGAACCTGAAGCCGGTCTGGGAGTTCCCGAACGCCCACGTCGACGGCTTCCCGCAGTTCATGGAGGACCGTGCCGAGGCCGAGCGGCTGAGGCAGACCTTCGCCCTCTACTTCGGCGAGGTCAAGGGCGACCCGTCGCCGGGCTGGCTCGGTCTGCACCCTGGGCGCTGACACCAACGCGTGGGATCACGGCCCCACCTGAGCGCTTACGGTGATCACACAGGCCACGGCTTACCATTCTGGCCCTGTTGTCGTCGCCGCCCGGCCCGCCCCAGGGAGCCGTAGCCGTGTCCCTCACCGCCCCTGCCGTACGCCGGCCCTCCGTGGCGGAGCGCTACCTCCCCCACCTGGTGTTCCTGGTTGCCCTCGCCGGCACCCTCGTACGGCTTTTCGAGCTCAACCACGAACTCTGCTGGCGTATCGCACCGCCCACCGCGGGGCTGGCCCTGGCGTACGCGACCGGGCTGGCCCAGTGGGACCAGCTGGGCCGCCGGGCCCGAACCGCTTGGCTGGGCCTCCTCCTGCTGCTGTGGACCTGGGTGGCCTGGAGCCTTCCGGTGCCGCTCGCCTTCGGATACGCGTGGCTGGCCGTGCCGTTGGCCGTCCTGGCACTGCGGATGCCGACCCGAGCGACACGTGCCACTGCGCTCGGTGTGCTCACGGCAGTGCTGTTCGCGGTCCTGTTGCGGGCGGGCGGCGGCCTCGATCCCGATGTGCTCGCACCGCCGGTCGCCGCCCTGTGGGCAACCGTGCTCCTCTACCGCACCCAGCAGCGACTGACCTGTGAACTGGCTTCCACACGGGGCGAGTTGGCGCGACAGCAGCAGGAGGCCGGGCGCCTCGCCGAGCGGGCCCGGATCGCGCGGGACCTGCACGACACGCTCGCCCAGGAGCTCTCGGGCAGCCGCATGCTGCTCCAGGCCGCCGAGCGGGACTGGGAGCGACGTCCGGAAGCCGCCCGCCGACACGTGCGGACGGTGGCCGGCTCACTCGGCGAGCATCTCGCACAGACCCGGGGCATCATCGACGACCTCACCCCACCTGTGCTCGCCCGGGAGGGCCTGGAGGCGGCGCTGCGCGACCTGTGCGCCCGCGCCGGCACCGCGACCGGGTCGCCCGAGATCTCCTTCCGCACCCAGCACGACCTTTGCTCCCTGCCCACGGAACAGGCCGTGGCCCTGCTGCGGGTGACTCAGGGGCTCCTCGCCAACGCTCGCGAACACGCGCGGGCCGGACACATACGCGTCACCTTGGTCTACGGCGACAAGGCGACCGCGGCCGTCGAAGTCCGCGACGACGGAGTGGGCTTCGACCCGACGGCCGTCCGCCCGACGGACACCGGCCGCGGATTCGGACTGACCGCGGCACGTGACCGGCTGGGTCTGTTCGGCGGAACCCTCACTGTCGACAGCGCTCCAGGACACGGCACCCGCGTACGGGCGGCCCTGCGAGCCGAGGGACGAGTCCCGGTCGGCGCTCCATGAGCGAGGCTCCCGATTCGCCGCTGCGGATCCTCGTCGTGGACGACCACGCCGTCGTACGAGCCGGGCTGCGGGCCCTTCTCGAAGGCGAACCCGGCTTCGAAGTCGTCGGCGAGACCGGCGACGGCATCGACGCGGTACGTCAGGCGGAGCGGCTGCGTCCCGACGTAGTGCTGATGGACCTCCGGCTGTCGGACGCGGGCGCCACGCACAGCGGCCGCCACGGTATCGACGGCATCGAGGCGACCCGCCGGATCCTCGCCGGCTCCACGAATGCCCGGGTGGTTGTGCTCACCAGTCATGGCCACCAGGCCGATGTGCTGCGAGCCGTTGAGGTCGGCGCTCGCGGCTACGTCCTCAAGGCGGGCCCGCCCGAGGAGTTGTTCCGCGCGGTACACGCCGCGGCGGCGGGAGGCATGGCGCTGGCGCCGGAAGTCGCGGCGCAGTTCGTCGGGCGGCCGGCCGAGCGGGGTCCTGTGCTCAGCGAGCGCGAGGTCGAGGTCGTCCGGCTCCTGGCTCAGGGACACAGCAACCGGTCCATCGCAGGCGCCCTGCACCTGGCTGAGGCGACGGTCAAAACCCACCTCATCCGTATCTACCGCAAGCTCGGCACCGAGAACCGCGCCGGCACCGTCACGGAAGCGGTCCGACTCGGCCTGATCGAACTCAACTGAGCCTGATACGGGCTTCGGTCTTCGGAAGAGCGGCAATCGCCGGAGACTCCGCGGAATCCGAAGCCACCGTCTCGTGAAGTTCCCGGCAGACCTGCCCAGCGCCCGGGAGCACGACGCACTGGCTCGCGTTCCAACTGAGCAGCCATCCAGTGCGACGACAAGGCCGGAGCCCTGCTCGCGATCAGCTCGAACGGCGGTGACGGCTCGCCAGTCGATCTGGCGAACCGTCGCGGCCCGCAGGATTGGGCACGTGTGCCGTTGACGCTACTCGTCGAGGAACTGGACAGCGTGCTTCAGGAACCGCTCGGGGTACTGGAACTGCGCTCCGTGCCCGGCATCGGGGTAGATGATCAGCTGGGCGTCGGGAATGTTCTGGGCAAGGTGCCAGGAGTTGATCGAGGGGATCATCACGTCGTCCTCGCCGTTGATGACCAGCGTCGGCTGGGTGATCGCGTTCAGGTAGACGAAGGGCGTCTCGCCCGGCCGCAGCGGCGAATAGACCGCGATCGCCTCCGCCTGCGCCATCATGAGTTCGGGCGAGCTCGGCGGGTCCTGGTCGACCCGCTGGTGACGCCTCTCCCAGAAGGCCTTGCCCGCTTCCCGCGCGACCTCCGAACGTCCGAAGAACAGGAAGAGGAAGTCGTCCACGGTCGGTATCGCATTCGTCGCGACCTCCGGCACCTTGGTGTTGGTGGACTCCTCCCCGCCCCGCAGACCGGTGCCGATCAGCAGGAGCTTGCGCACCAGCTCGGGGTGGCGCAGCACCACCTCCTCTGCCTGGACACCGCCGATCGAGAAACCGAGCAGGTCGACCTGTTCCAGCCCCAGCGCCCGGATGACCGCGGCGATGTCGTCGGCCATGTCCTCGATCCGGTTGCGCGGCGTACCGGACGACGAGGCGAGGCCACGACCGTTGAACAGGATGACCTCACGGCCCTCTGCCAGGCCGTCGGTGATCAGCGGATCCCAGTTGTCCATGCCACCGCGGAAGTGCTGGACGAAGAACAGCGGAACGCCGGAGGGCTTCCCCCAGCGCCGGTACGCGAACCGGTCTCCGTCTACCTCGATGTACTGAGTCGGTGCGGTCACATGTGTGTCACTCACGGCCTGGCCTTTCTGTAGTCGGCGCCACTTAGAATGATGGTCATAATCCAAAAAGTCAATCACTTTGATGTCGATCGTCATCTATGTATGGTGGACAGTCGGGCTTCGGCAGAAGGGCGGGCTGGACATGCGGGTCACCAAGGCGCAGGCGGAGCAGAACCGTGCACACATCGTCGCGACAGCCGGCAGGCTGTTCCGCGAGCGCGGCTACGACGGTGTCGGCGTGGCGGACCTGATGGCGGAGGCCGGATTCACCCATGGCGGGTTCTACAAGCACTTCCACTCCAAGGCCGCCCTGATGGCAGAGGCATCCGCGAACGGGCTCTCACGGACCGCGTCACTGACGGAAGACCTGGACATCGCCGAGTTCGTCGAGTCCTACGTCTCCCGGGAGCATCGCGACGGGCGCGGCGAGGGCTGTACCATCGCGGCCCTCAGCGGCGACGCCGCGCGTCAGCCCGAAGGCATCAAGACGGAGTTCGCAGCGGGCATAGAGAGCCTGACAGCGGCCCTTCAGGCCGGAGGCGACACGGCTGCAGACACGGACCAACGCACGGCCCGCGCCACGGTCATCGACGTACTGGCCCACGCGGTCGGCGCACTCATGCTGTCCCGGGCGTGCCCCGACCGCTCTCCACTGGCGGACGAAATCCTCGATGTCTGCCGTGAGGCAATCCTCGCGTCTCTGACACACGGAGACGGCAGCCGGCCAGCAGCAAAGGGCCTGGTGAATTGATCTTGAGTCAGGCCTGTGCCGCACAGAGGTCGAGGCCGTCCGCCGAGACGGAGTCGCCCACGACACGACGACCACCCGCTTCACAGAGCACCACAACCGGCTCACCGACCTGCTGAGGGATGCGACCGCCGTGCGGGGCGAGCGGCTCCGTTCCATGGGACCTGCGCCGCGGCACCAACCCGCCCCCGAGCGGCAGTTGCGCACGTCGGCGGCACAACGGTCCCATACTCACTCCTGAGGGTGCCCCGACGGGGCAACGCGCCAGAGCCGCCCGACAACAGCGCGGTCACCACTGCGCGCCACTTCGTCCCACAGTCCTTGACTACCGCGGTCGCGCCTTGGAGGACCTCGCCCCCCGCAATGCGCATTCGCCGGCACAACACTGTCGATAGATTCACATCCGGCACCCCGAGTACCTGGGCGACTCTGCTTGACGTTCGCCAGGGGCAAGGTATTACGGTCATCATATGGATATTCGAGCGCTCGTATTCGATGTGTTCGGCACGGTCGTGGACTGGCGCTCGGGCGTCGCGCGTGACACCCGTCGGCTGGTACCCGACGTGGACGCCGAGGCGTTCGCGGATGCCTGGCGCAGCCAGTACCTCCCCTCACTGGATCGGGTACGGCGTGGCGACCTGGCCTGGGTGAACCTCGACGCGCTGCACCGGGCGTCACTCGACGAACTGCTCGCGGAATACGGGGTGCCGGATGTGCCCGAGAGCGTACGCACCGAGCTCGTGCTCGCCTGGCACCGGCTGGACCCCTGGCCGGACTCGGTCTCGGGGTTGGAGCGTCTGAAGAAGCGGTTCGTCATCGCGTCGCTGTCCAACGGCCACGTCGCGCTGCTCGTGAACATGGCCAAGCACGGCGGGTTGCCCTGGGACACCGTGCTGTCGGCAGAGCTCTTCGAGCACTACAAGGGCGACCCCGAGGCCTACCTGGGCGCCGCGCGACTGCTCGGCCTCCCGCCGGAGCAGGTCATGATGGTCGCCGCACACGTCGACGACCTCGCTGCGGCCCGAGCCTGCGGCCTGCGCACCGCTTACATACATCGTCCGCAGGAGTACGGCTCGAAGGCTGTCCGGCCACCGAGCACCGATCCGAAGGCCGATATCTCCGTGGCCTCGCTGACGGAACTTGCCCAACGTTTCAATGCCTGAGGCTTCAGAGCCCGTTGGGAATCCACCAGTGACCACCACTTGCCGGCAACTGCGATCAGCCAAGTTCCGCACACCCGCTGACGTCACCGCATTCCTCTCGAACAGCAGCCCTGTCAAGATCAAGTCGTCGCGTTGACTCTCTGCGAGCCCTCAGAATTCGTAACTCGATCTTGCTGAGGTACGCGGTGCGACCGAGCACGTCACCTCATAGCAGCGGACAGCCCGCGGCGAGCCCGGGAAATGCCAGGTAGTTGCGGGGATGACGCTTGTAGCGGGGGCTGAGTCCGCGGTAGCCGGACAGCCACGACATCGTCTTCTCAATCACCAACCGCGACGCCCCAATCGTTCGCCGGACTCGATGCCTTGCGGGGGATCCTTGTGGCCAGGACGTGCCCATGCACCCTTCGGCCACGGCAGTTCATGGAGTGGGGGCCACGCTCCCGGCCAGGGCGCGGCCCGTCGTCTCACAGGGTCCGCTACGGCTACACCCAGCCGCGTTGAGAAGCCCGCATCCCCAGCTGGAACCGGCTCGCCGCCCTCAGCCGCTCCTGCAGCTCGCGCACCCGCCGCCGCAGGGTCCACAGACTCACCCCCAGATGGCGAGCCACCGCCTCGTCCTTCATTCCGGCCGCCAGCAGCCGGGTCCACGTCCTCTCGCTCTCGGAGAGTTCACTGTCGTCGGCGGCCTGGCCCAGTGGAGTCGCCTGCTGCCAGGCCAGCTCGAAGAGCTTCTGCAGGGCCTCGGTCACTGCCGAGTGCCAGACGACGACGGCACAGTAGCCGCCGGCCGAGGAGGCGGTCAGCGGCAGCATCGCCCGGCGTCCGTCGACCACCAGCAGCTTGAGCGGCACGGTCGGCAACACCCGGGCCTGCTCGCCGAGTTCGACCATTCTCAAGGCGCGGGACAGAACCTTCGGATCCTCCAGGCCGGTCGCCGCGTAGATCCCGCGAGAGACTATCCCGCGGCTGAGCAGATCGGCCTGGAGATCCACCTGCGGAGCGGGCGGGGCGAGATACGGCGGTGTGTCGAGAAGGCACACCTCGTGCTCCGCGCGCGCGTACATCTCCTCCAGGCGTGCCGCCGCGATGGCGCCCTCGCCGGAGGCCACTTCGACGAGCCGGGACGGCTCCTCGCGCAACAGCCCGGCCTCGTGCGCGGTCGCCATCTCCTCGGCGGCGGCCAGCAGTTCGGACTCGGTCTCGCGCCGCCGGATCAGCGCGCGGATCGCCACTCGGGGGTCGACCGCCCGTAACCCGCCCATGGAGTCGGATGGTTGCAGCAGCCCGAGCGCGAGCAGCCGGTTACAGGCCTCCCGGACCCGGGCCGGGGAGGCGCCAGTCAGCAGCGCCCAGCCGCCCGCGCCGGCGTCGGGCTGGTTGAGGATGGCCTGGTACAACAGCTCGTCGAACGCGGAGACCCCCACCGCGGCCCAGGAGCTCGCGGCAGGGGTCTCCCTTGCCGTGTCGTATGCCGTGTTCACCATGGCCCGGCACCGTAGACGATCTTTGTTAAGATCTTTCGCAACGCTTGGCTGCGGTCGTCTACTTCAGGGCGAACGCCCGTACGACCGTCTGGTCGACGATGTTGCCGTCCGGGTCGCCGGCCCGTACGCGCAGCGACACGAACCGGGCGTCCTTCTTCGGGTTCTTGAGCTCCGCCTTGCCGTGCTTGACCTTCACTTCCTTCCACGAGGTGCCGTCGTCGTACGAGACCCAGGCCTTCAGGGAGCTGGCGGTGACGACGCCCGACTGGTTCCGGACGGAGAGGCCGAGCTTCGACGTGTGTCCGGCCTCCGCACTGTTGAGGAGGTCGAGCCCGGCGACGTCGTAGTCGACCGAGAGCAGCCCGAGCGCCGTCTGCTGGTCCGTGTGCGCCGAGGCGAAGGACCATTCGGTGTGGGTGCCGGTGGAGTACGCCGCCCAGTCGGCCGTGCGCTGTGTGTCGAGCACGAGGCGGTACGAGGACTTCGCCGCCGGGACGGTGAAGGTGCCGTAGCCACCGAGTGCGGTGTCGCCGACCAACTGCCCGTCCGCGTACAGCTTGCCCTTCGCGGTGTCCTGGACGTTGTCCACGTATCCGTAGTGGCCCGGTGTGGCATCGCCCAACTCCGGGATGCGGAAGGTGAGTTTGTCACCGGTGCGCTGGGAGAGGCCGGCCTGCTGAGCGGTCGCCGGGCGGACGACCTGGCTCAGCCAGTCCTCGGCGGGCTGCTTGCCCGCCTTGTCGAAGGTCCGCACGGGACCCCACTGAGGCTGGTTCGCCTGCCAGTTGGGATAGACGGCGTGCCAGATCCGGTTGTCGGAGACGTTGTAGTACTCGGTGCGCTCCGTGCCGAGTTGCACGTTGGTGGTGGTGGCGATGTCGGCGCTCTGCCAGGGGCGGTACCGGTACACGGCGTCCTTGCCGACATCACCGGCCCGGGCCCCGTGGTAGCGGACCGTCTGCTTTACCGTGTTGGAGCTGTTCAGGTTGTACGTCTGGTTGGCCGAGATGGCTCCCACCTGCGGGAACATCACGTTGTACACATACGGACTGACCGGAGTGCCGGCCAGCTTCAGCTTGACCTTCTTCCCGCTCTTCAGCAGGGCGCCGAGCTTCGCGCCGTCCTCGCCGGTGGCGATCATCAGCGGGACGCTCGTGCTCTTCGCCCAGGCGAGCCAGTACCCGGGCGTCTCGCGATAGGCGAGGACGTAACCGGCCCCGGCCGCGGTCGCGTTGGCCAGCGCCTCGTCCGGCGTCCCGCCGGCGGCAACTCGGACGACCGCCACCTTGCCCTTGACGTCGAGTCCCGCGAAGTCGGCCGCGGTGCCGGCGCCCGCGTCCACCGCGCGCACCGTGTGGTCACCGCTGACCTTCACGGGCAGACCGATGTCGGTCTGCGCGTAGTCGAGGGGCAGCGCGTACTTCTCCGGGCCGGTGACGCTCGCCGTCAGCTCCTTGGCGTACAGCCGGAACTTCGAGGAGAACTCGAACGTGCCCTGGGTGACCTTCTCGGTGGGCGCCACATAGATGTGGTCGGTCCACCAGCCCTGGCTGTAGGTCACCCCGAAGCCGGTGCCCGGGCCTTCCCGGTGCCAGTTGGTGCTGAAGCCCTGGAACTCGGAGTCCTCCTTGGTCCTCGGCTTGATCTCGACCGCCTTGCGGGCGTCGAGGACGACCTCGGTGTCACGGTCGACCTTGATCTCCGGATCGCCGACGACCGAGGTGTTGACCTCCAGTCCGGCCGCGTCCCGCTGCGAGATCCAGGACGCCGTGGAGTACGTACCGGCCGGCACCTTGAAGGTGTAGCTCTTGCCGATGTACCCGTACGTGTCCGGGTAGGCGCCGTTCAGCTCCTGCAGCATGAAGATCGACGACGAGGTGGGCGGCTTGCCGTCACGGCTCAGCAGCGACACCTTCAGGTCGTAGGTCTTCGGCAGCTTCTCGAAGCCGATGGCCGTGGTGACGAGGACGCCGTCGGCGCTCGCGGTGATGTGGCCCGTGTACCGGCCCGTCGCCTCCTTCGCCGGGTCGACCGTGACCGCGACAGTGGCGGTGCCCTTCTCGGGGACGGTCACTGTGTCCGCGTTCAGTGTGGCGTCGCGAAGTGACGAGGACACCTTCAACTCCACCGCTTTGTCCGTGGTGTTGGTGTACGTGATGTCCTTGCCGGCGGCCTCGGTGTCGGTCTCCTCGTACTTGCCGAAGCTCAGCGTCGGGGTCGCGAAGACGCCCTGGTTCACGGCCCGTACCGCGTCCACCCGGCCGTCGCCCTGCTCGAAGACGTCGGCGTCCGGCATGGTCTTCGCCGTGGTCGCCAGCGCCTGCTTGATCTGCTGGCCCGTCCAGTCGGGGTGGGCCTGGGCGACCAGCGCCGCCGCGCCCGCGACATGCGGGGTCGCCATCGACGTACCGCTCGCCGTCGTGTAGTAGTCGTCGACCGGCGTACCGCCAGGCATGCTGGTGCCCGCGGCGCGGGCCGCGGTGATGGCCACGCCGGGCGCGGTGATCTCCGGCTTGACCGCGTAGTCACCGACGCGCGGACCGCGGCTGGAGAACGAGGCCAGCTTGTCGGACTTGTCCACAGCGCCCACTGTCAGCGCGGAGTCGGCGATGCCCGGGGTGCCGACGGTCTGCTCGGACGGGCCGGAGTTGCCCGCCGCGATCACGAAGAGGGTGCCGGTGGAGGCGGACAGCTCGTCGACGGTCTCGCTCAGGATGTCGGAGGGACCGGTGGCGTCACCGCCCAGCGACATCGACACGATCTTCGCGCCGGAGTGCGCCGCCCACTCCATGCCCGCGATGATCCAGGAGTCCTGGCCGTGGCCGGTGTTGTCGAGCACCTTGCCGACGCGCAGTTCCGCGCCCGGCGCCACGCCCTTGTACCGGCCGCCGGAGGCCGCGCCCGAGCCGACGATCGTGGACGCCACATGGGTGCCGTGACCGAAACCGTCCTGCACCGTCTCGCCCGGTACGAAGCTCTGCGTCTCGGCGATCTTCCCCGCCAGATCCGGGTGCCCCATGTCCACGCCGGTGTCCAGGACCGCGACGTCGACGCCCTTGCCGTCGTAGCCCGCCTTCCACACCTCGGGCGCACCGATCTGCGGCACGCTCACGTCGAGGGACGCCTGCACCTTGCCGTCGAGCCAGATCTTGTCGATGCCCTCGCCGAGCTGTTTCGCGGCCTTGGTGGTCGGTTCGGTGCCGAGGGCGGGGGCGATGTCGGCCCAGAAGGAGGTCGACTTCTTTGCGCTCAGCGCGGCCCCGTCGATCGCAGGCAGCTTGAGCGTCCGGCGAGCGCCCTCAGGGGTCGCGCTGCCGCTCTTGTACGTCGCGATGACCGGGGTGGCGCCGGTCTTCGAGTCCGCGTATCCCTGCTTCACCAGCTGGGTGACGTTGAACAGGGCCGGGTCGAGACGGCCCGCCTTCACCAGCGGGATCGCGTCCGCCGGCAGGACACTGACCTCGCCGTCGCGCTCGCTCGACAGGAAGGTGGCGGCCTCACGGCCCTTGCCGCGCTCGATGTCGACGGCGGACTTGCCGTCGGGCCCGGTGGTGACCGAAACCCTGTCGCCCGTGATGAGGGTGACGGTCTGGGTGTCGGCGTGTGATGCCCGCGTGGCGCCCGGCGGGTCGAGCGGGGACGCGGGACCGGCCGCCGCAGGCGTGACCGCCCCGGCGAGCAGCCCGGCCGCTCCTGCCACGGCCCAAAAGGCGTGGAGTCTTCGCATGTGTGGACGTCCTCCCCTGAACACTGAAATGCCTCCGCCCTCGTGGAGCGGCAGCCAGTGCTCAGAGTGAGTGCCGCGCGCAAAGCGACTCAAGGGATTGCTGTGGCCGGGGAGTGCCAATGCCTTTCTCGGCCACGAGGGTTGACGGGCGGATAGGGCGTCGGCGGGGCTCGTCCCGGGAATTACTGATCAGCCGTCAAAATATCTGCGCAGGTCAGCATCGGTGCAGGTCACGCCGAGGAAGCCACCGGCACGAACGAACTGTCCTGCCGGGAATGTTCGGGCGCTACCGGCATTCGGATCTGACCAGCACCAAAGCCCTTGCAGGCATCGCCCATTACACAAGGGTGCGGTTCCTCTCGGGGGACAGCCGCGCTGGGTAGAAACTGATTGGCATGTGGTCAGTGCCCTCACACTCCTACCGTGGTGGGGTGTAGGCAGGGCGCGATGGTGTCGTTGCCGGAGGAACTTCAGGCGCGGAAGCCGCGGATCAGCAGCGAGTGGAAGGGCTCCAGGCCGAGGATGCGGAGTTGGCTGTCCAGCCGAAGAGAGCCCGAGCGTTTCTGTCGCGGTCGGAGATTGCACGGAAGACCGTCGCACAGGTGCTAGCGGAGGTGGCGATCACCGACCTGGCACTGCTGCGTGACGAGCCCGAGGTCTTCGGCCCGGTCGCCTCCAGCCCCACCGCGTGGCGACCGCTTCCGGGCATAGATCCGGCCGCACTCGGCGCTCTGCGCGCGGCCCGTGCCACCGCCCGCGAGATCGCCGGGCTGTAAGCCCAAGAGAACCGGAAGGCGATACCGGCCTCCCGCTCAGGCGAACGCGAACTGCCCTGCCCGATCCCTGACATCGATGCCACGCTGGTCACCTGCCGCCCCGAGACGGAGCACGCGGCGCAGTCTCATCTGGCGAGTCACCTGCTGCCCGGCCGCCCTGGGCTCAGATGCTGGCGCTTGGAGATCACGAGAGAGCGTTTTACTACCACTCAATGCGCTGCCGCGGCAAACCGCGGTCTGCACCGGAGGATCAGACTGTCTTCTCGACCCATGTGACCTTGAGGATCTTGCATGCCCACGCAGTTCATGAACGCCCAGCAGACCGCCGAGTATCTGAACATGTCGATCACATGGGTGTACCGAGATGCACCCAAACTCGGACTCATCCCCTACAAGTTCGGAAACGGCCGCAGCGCCAAGCTGCAGTACAAGATCACCGATGTGCACGCCTGGGCTCAGCAGCAGAAGCTCGGCTGAGGTACGCCACGCTCGGTTCCTGGCCGCCGGCGCGGCCAGGAACCACCCCTCGCGTCAGGCCGCGAGTGCCATGTCCAGTACCTGCGCCGCCTTGCCGATCGATCCCGGCAGGAGATGCCGGTAGATCTTGAACGTGACGTCGACGCTCTTGTGCCCCATCCACTCGGCGACATCCGTGATCGGAATGCCGTTACTCAGGCAGTTCGACGCGTAGAAGTGCCGGTTCCCGTAGAGAACCATCCCTTCCGGGATGTCCACCTCGCCCGACGCCTTGATCCGCTTCCACTGGTTGTCCGTCCCCCAATACGGATACGGCTTGCGCGGATCGGTCGGCTGACGCAACAGGTAGCCGTCGAACGTGCCGTGCTTGTCCGCATACCACTCGATCGTCTCCCTGATGCGAGCGGGAAGGGGCACGTCGCGGTACTCCCCCGCCTTCCTGTGCTTGAGCGGACCGTACCGGCGCGTCGACTGCACGACCTGCTCGCTGACCCGGTACACGTCATCGGCCACCATGTTGTTCAGGTTCACCGCGTACGCCTCGCCGTTCCGCAGACCACACCCGCTCATCAAATCGGCGACCAGCATGAAGGCATCGTCACCTGCGGTTCGTATCGCGCGAAGCTGTTCCAAGGACGGGATCACCGCGCGAGCCGGGTCATACTGTGGCGGCTTGACGCCGTCCAGCGGGTTGTCGCCGTAGAGGCCGAGCCGATGCGCGTCGAGGAGGACCGCGCGCAGCTTGTCGAAGGCATTGGACTGGGTGGCCAGTCCAGCGCCGTTGCGCTCCATGGTGCGGATGAAGCCGTCGACCACCTTGTGGTCGAAGGAGTTCATCCGCCGGCTGCCGAGCGCCGGGTAGAGGTGATGCTCCAGAAGCGATTCGAGGTGCCGTACCGAAGAGGCAGCCAGATGCCGTTGACCGCCCTTCCACTCCTCGACGTACTCCTCGAACCGCATCGTTCCGTACTTCCTGATGCGCTCCGCCTTCGACTGGGACCGCCGGCCCGCCTTCTTCTCTTTCTAGATCTCCGTCAAACGCTCTTTCGCACTGTCCTGCGTCGCGAAGCCGGACTCCTCGCTCTGCATGCCCGCCGCGCTGCGGTACCGGATCTTGTACTCGTGCGGGCACTTCGACCAGCGGGACTCAGAGTGCTCGCAGTCCTTGAAGAAGGTACCCATGCCGCGGGCGAGCGTGCGTGCTGCCATGTGGTGGTGACTCCTCGGCGTCCGATGCTGACCTTTTGCTGACGCCCGAGGGTGTTCGATACCTCTGACCTGGGAAGAACCGTTGATCGCGTGGTATGTGGTGGAACTTCGTCGGGCGTACCCAGCAGGAGATCGAACAGGCCCGCGAGGACTGGTCCAAGGGCACCCGCTTCGGCGAGGTGAAGGGCTACGACGGAGCCCCGCTCCGGGCCCCGGCGATGCCCGAGACGCCTCTCAAACCGCGCGGAAGGACGCGCTGAGCTGCATCAGGGCGGCGGAACAGCGAACAGGCCCGACGAGGCGCTGTTCGCTGTCTTGAAAACGTGCAGGACCTTGCTGCCGACTGATGCAGCTCGGGGGGAGCCTCAGTGATCCGCGCTCGCGTGTGAGGCCGTCCGGGAGAAGCCGTCGTGCCATGCCGCCTTCGCACCCGAGTCCCCTATGCGGTAGACGTCCACCACGGCGCCCGCCGCCACGGCGAGCGAGAGGAGCACCGTGGCTATGCGCACCGGCGCTGCGGACCAAAGGGCCGTGCCCGTGCCGTCCGTCCGGGGCTCGGTGGTTGCGCGAGCGCCCCACCAGACCAGGGCTGCCAGGACGAACAGGCCTGCGGCCCACGGGAGCAGGCCGTCTCCGAGTTCGGCGTGCCGCTGCACCAGGGCGTTGTCCGTGACGTGCCGCTCCAGCCACTCGCCTGCCTGTGTCGTGAGCGGCACGCCGACCAGCGAGACCAGGGCCAGGAGCGGCAGCACCACGCCCATGCGTCGGGCGGCTCGCCGAGAGATCGCCGCGAGCACGAGCGCCAGCGCGGTCAGAGGAACGAGCACCACGACGAGGTGCACGAGCAGGACATGCGCGGGCAGGCCGTTTATCAGGGTCATGAACAGGTCCTTGGATCAGATGGGCGCGAACCGGTGACAAGGCGCGCCAGCGTCGCACAGGAACCTCTCAGTCACCTCTCAGGCAACCGATACCCCTCAGACACCGTCCGGGAGCACCGGCATCTCCAGCCGTACGCCCCAGTGGTCGCGGTGGCGCAGGGACACCGCGTACGCCGTCAGCTCGGGCAGCGGCACCGGGTCCGGCAAGAGTGCTCCTCACGGGTCTCCAGGCCGGTGAGCCCGCGCTGGACGAGATCGAGGGTGCCCGCCGACGCGCCGAGGTGGTTTCCCTCGCCTGCGGTTCCGCCCTGGACGTCGGCGATGTCGCCGCGCAGTGCCGCCTGGACAACCTCCACGTGTCCGCACGCCGTGCACGGGCCGGCACCCAGCCGCTGAGGGTGGAACCGTGGCTCGTGCGGCAGAGGTGGTGGTCGACGGTGCCTGCCCAGGTCGCGTCGTCCACGGCGTAGCCCAACCGCTCGAAGAGTGACCGGAGTTCGGCTGGCGAGAAGAGGTGACCGAGCATCAGGACGTCGGCCTGCTTGGACGCTTTGCAGCGGTTGGCGGTGTCGCCGTCCGCTTCCAGGATCCGGTCCAGGCGGCGGATGTCGCCGTACCGCCTCCGGTAGCCCTCCCAGTCGAGTTCGGCGAGGTCGCCACAGCCCGCGAACTGGCTGATGACGCCGTCGTGGAAGGGGACGTGGAGGGTGTGCGACACGTCCTCCCAGCGTGCGAACTCACTGTGGACAGGTGCAACGATCACTCTGTCTGCGGCACGACCGCCACCGGGCACTCCGCATGGTGAAGCAGTGTGTGAGCCACTCGGCCGAGCTGCAGGCCGATGTGTCCGTGCCGACGCCTTGCGCCTACGACGACAAGGTCGGCGGCGGCCGAACGGTCCACGAGGATCCGGTGGGCCGGTCCCTCGGCCGTCACGCTGCGGACCCTGACCTTCGGATGGGCGGACCGGGCTTCACCGAGCAGCGTGTCGAGCAGTGCCGTCGCCCTTCCCTCGTGCTGGCGGGCGATCTCAGCGAGCACCACCTGGTTGCCGACCTCATGGGCGGGGCAGCGCCAGGCCCGCACGACGTCCAGAGCGCAGTCCCGGACCTCGGCCTCACGGAAGGCGAACCGTACGGCCTCACCCCCGGTGACGGGCTCCCCCGCACCCAACAGGATCCGTTCATGGCCGCCGGCCAGGCCCGCTTTGTCGCCCCGCACCACGATCACCGGGCATCGCGCCCGGGCCGCCACCGCCAGGCCGACCGACCCGAGGAGCAGCCCGGCCAGCTCGCCCCGGCCTCGCGACCCGGTCACCAGGGCATGTGCGCCGTCGCCCGCGCTCAGGAGGGCGCGCACCGCGTCGTCGAGGAGGACATCGGCGGTGACCTTCACATCCGGGCTCCGCAGTGCCGCGCGCTCCGCCGCAGAGGCGACGACGTGTTCGGCCAGCACGCGTTCCGAGGGACGTTTCCCGCTGTCCGAGGGCACTCCTGCCTCGTAGCGCTCCCAGAGCGAGGCATACACCAGCCGTAGCGGAAGGTCGTGGCGGGCGGCCTCGTCCACCGCCCAGTCGACCGCGAGCAGGCTCCCGTCCGATCCGTCGACACCTACGACCAGGGGAAGGGTCATCGTCCCCACCGCCTTTCGTCAGACTGCCACGTCGTGCAGCAGGGGGCTCCGATTTCACCGTGACACGTTCCGGCGACGGGCAGGAGGGGCCACTCGGCCCGCTCGTGTACCCGGTCAGCCCCTGTCGGCGTGGAGCCTCGCGCCGGAGGCTGAGGGCCGGGCCGGCCGGAAGGGCGGGCTCGCGATGCGGCCCGTCTTCGCACGGGTCATGGCCCTGAAGGAGGCTCGGACATGAAGCCCACGAAGGTCGGCGCCGTCATGGTCAGCGACGTCGTCACGGCCGGGTACGGCACACCGTTCAAGGAGTTGGTGCGGCTCCTGGAGGAGCACCGCATCAGCGGCCTTCCCGTGGTCGACGAGGACGACAGGGTGATCGGTGTGGTCTCCGAGACCGACCTCATGCTGCACCAGACGCGCGACCCCGAGCACGACCGCAGGCATCCGATGGGCCACGGCGCCCGGCGCGAGGCTGTCAAGAGCAATGCCGGCGCCGCGGGCGGTGTCATGTCTGTGCCCGCCGTCACGATCCGGGCGGATGCCACCGTCACCGAGGCGGCCCGGTTGATGACCGGACATCGTGTCGAACGCCTGCCCGTGGTCGACGTCCAGGACCGGTTGGTCGGCATCGTCACCCGCGGTGACCTGCTTCGGGTCTTCCTGCGTTCCGACGACGAGATCGTCCAGGAGGTACGGCAGGAGGTCCTCGGCAACACGCTCTGGCTCGCCCCGCACGCCGTCGAGGTCACGGCGCACAACGGCGTGGTCACCCTCACCGGTCAGCTGGAGCGGCGCAGTGAGATCGCTGTCGCAGTCGGCATGACGCGCCGGCTCGACGGTGTCGTCGACGTCGTGGACCACCTCTCCTACCGGATGGACGACAAGCACCTGCGGCCGACCGAGCAGAAGCTGCACGGCGTGGCGGACGACTGGCTCCGCAATCTCTGACGGGCGGAACGGCATGGGTCCGGCGTCACCCCCCTGGGTGGGTGACGCCGGACCCGTTTTCAGCAGTGCACCGACGTTCGGTGGGCGGGCGTCGCAGGCCGGTGCGGTTCTCGCGGGGCCGGGCCGTGCCGCCGACGGCTGCGCAACCGGGCGGTGAGCGCGTCGAACGCCGTGGTGAAAACCGCGGTGAGGATCGCCGTCATCGCCAGCGCCAGCACCAACAGGACGGAGAAGTGCTCCCAGAACTCCGGTGTGAGGCTCGTGCCCACTGTCATCGCCCTCCCTCATTGGGGTCGTTCCCCTCACTCACAGCCAACTCCGACGCCCGTCGTGGGGCATGAGCCGGACGGTCCGCACCACGGCCCGGAGCGTCCTTGCCTCAGGGGCCGTAGGGCCCTGGTCCGCCCGACCCGGGCGAAGGACCGGACCCGCGCCGCCGGCGTACGCACCTCCAGCGTGCGCGGGTGGGCAGGCAGGTCCACGGGCCGAAGGGTCCCCTCCGGTGGGGGTCAACGGTCCGTCACACGGAAGGCCCGCACACGAGTGCGGAGGACCCGTACATGAGGCCAAACGACCCCTTGCCGGGTCCGGGCGGCCCGTGGCGGCCGACCCCGCCCGCACACACCCTGGGATCAGGGACCCCTCGGCCCCGCCCGTCCTTCCGAGGAGGAGACCATGCCCGGCAGACCGCACACCGTGAGCGATGTGATGACCCGCACCGTCGCCGCGATCGGCCGCGACGCCCCGTTCAGGGACGTCGTCACCCTGATGGAGGAGTGGAAGGTCAGCGCCCTGCCCGTGCTGGAGCGCGACGGCCAGGTGATCGGTGTCGTGTCCGAGGCCGATCTGCTCCCGAAGGAGGAGTTCCGGGACGGCGACCCCGACCGGTTCATCCAGCGGCAGCGCCTCGACGACATGGCGAAGGCCGGCGCGGTGACCGCCGAGGAACTGATGAGCACGCCCGCCGTGACCGTGCGTGCGAGCGCCACGCTCGCACAGGCGGCGCGCGCCATGGCCCGGCAAAAGGTCAAGCGGCTGCCCGTCGTCGACGCCGAGGGCATGCTCGAGGGCATTGTCAGCCGCTCCGACCTGCTCAAGGTCTTCCTCCGCGGCGACGAGGAACTCGCCGCGGAGGTACGGCACGAGGTCGTGGACCGTCTCTTCCCACTCTCCGCCGACCACATCCAGGTCGAGGTCACCGACGGCGTGGTCACCCTCACCGGCTGGGTGGACGACGAAGGCGTGGCCGGGGTGGCCCAGCGGCTGGCCCGTGCCGTCGAGGGCGTGGTCGACATCCGCTGCTGCCTGGTCCCGGTGTCCGCGCGGAGCGACCCATGATGACGGGTCCGGGCTGGCGACAGCGCCACTGAGCCGCGCACGTAGGCGGGCCGGGAACGGCGGTGTGCGCGGCCGGTGGTCACCGGCCGCGCACACCTGATGTGGGATCGGCTGCCTCCCCCGGGGCTCAGCCGGTCCGCACCGGAATGGTCCTGGTTCCCGCCTTCTCCTCCGGAACCGGGACCGTGACGGTCAGCACCCCGTCCTTGTACTCCGCGGCCGCCTCATCGCCCTTCGCTCCGGCGGGCAGCCGGACGGAGCGGGCGAAGGTTCCGTAGCGGAACTCGGTACGGTGCTTCTCCTTGGTCTCCTCGGTGCGCTCGGCCCGCAGGGTGAGCACACCCTCCGTGACGGTGATCTCCACGTCGGCGGGGTCGACGCCCGGAAGTTCGGCCCGCAGCACGTAGGTCCCGTCCTTCAGTTCCTCCTCCACGCGGATGCCGTGCAGACCCGGAACCCCGTGCGGACCGGGGAAGCCGGACTCGGCCCAGCCGAACAGGTCCTCGGGCAGCACCGGCCAGCCGCGCAGCCGCTCGATCATGCCGCTCATGTGCATCCTCCTTTCGGATTCTCATCTCCAGGCTCCCGCAGGGGTGTTGGAACAGCCGTGGGCCGACCGGCCCTGTCCTGGCTCCGATCGGCCCTCTCCTGCCGTCGTCCCTTGCCGTCTCTGAAGTTCCGCCATTGAGGCCCGATCCGTTGCCATTCCGTGTCCCATTCGGCGACGCGGCGGACGCCACGGCATCCAGAGCCGCCTCTCCTCGACTCATCGGTGGACCGACCACCCGGTCCCTGTGATCCGCCCATGCCTGAAGCCGACTTCCCGGTGGTGGCTGTGGAAGGCCGCGCCGCGGCGCAGGGCGAGGACGGTGTGGGTCATCACATCGTTCACGACGTGCGGAGTGCCGGTCATGGCGACCTCCAGGGTTCGGCTGCCGTGGTCCGACACCCCCAGAATCGGCCGCCGGCTCCCGGAGGGCATGGGTCGAACACTCCCCTTCGCGGTCCCGGACTTCCCGAGTCGGTAGGCGACGCGCTCTGCTGCTACGGCCTCGTCACCGGTACCCGCCACACCAGCGTCGTACCGCCGCCCTGCGGACCCCGGGACCCCTCGGGACCTCCGGGACAGTCCCACTCCAGCCGACCACCGAGCTCCGCCGCCCGCTCCGCCATGTTGCGCAACCCGCTGCGGCGACCGCCGGCCGGGATCCCCACCCCGTTGTCCCAAACGGTGAGAACCAGCTCCCGCCCGTCCGTCACCAGAACGATCTCCGCGCGATCGGCACGGGCATGCCGGGCAACGTTGGTCAAAGCCTCCGACAGAACAGCAACCGCATGGTCCGCGATCTCCTTGGGCACATCGGTATCGATCAACCCCTCCATACGCAGGCTCGGCGCGAACCCCAGCGCCGGCGCCGCCTCACCCGCCACCCGCACCGCACGCGCCCGCAACCCGGCACCCGCACCCC
>NZ_JBHXMA010000067.1:0-40621 GCF_042721035.1 Streptomyces sp. NPDC058464 | reverse complement strand
GGGGGGCGCCCCCCCGCCGCTCCGGGGGGGTGTGATTCCCCCCCCCCCACCCGGGGGGGGGGGGGGGGGCCCGGGCCGCGCCCCCCCCCCCCCCACCACGGGCTTCCCATGTCCCGAAGGACGTCCCCCCGCCGGGCGGGCCAGGCAGAACGTCCTCTGCTCTCGCCCCCTCCCACGCTGTGGCGCACGCGCCGCATCCGGGCACCCGGTGACGTCCCGCCTGACCGGGGAGCCCCGCAGGCTGCCGCCTTCGCGGCGACCGCCGTGGGCCGCGAACCGGAACACCACGTGCTTGACCTCCTCCACCACGTCGCGGGACGCGCCCCGGCACCTGGCCGATACGACGCCCCCTGCAAGGCATCGCCCCACGGCCGGTCGAGGCGGCGAAGCCCCGCCGGAGGGTAGGTTCCGGCGGGGCGTGGCGGAGGCGGCTACGCGGGTGACGTGGACGCCAGTCGGTGGGCGATGTCGGCCCGGAGCGCCTTCTTGTCGATCTTCCCGACCTTCGTGGCTGCCAACTCGTCCACGATCACCAAGTGTTCGGGCAGCTTGAAACGGGCGATGCCGACCTCTTCCATCGCCGTCCTGACCTCCACGAGGGTGAGGGTGGTCCGGGGCCGGAGCACCACGTAGAGGCACACCCGTTCGCCGAGGACCGGATCGGGCATCGCGACCGCCGCGGCGCGGGCGACCTGCGCGAGCCGGTAGGCGAGGTTCTCGACCTCCTCCGCCGAGATCTTCTCCCCGCCCCGGTTGATCATGTCCTTGTCGCGGCCCTCGACGACGAGGTAGCCCCCGGCGGTCCGGTGGCAGATGTCGCCTGACCGGTACCAGCCGTCGGCGGTGAACGCCCGCTCGTTCTGCTCGGGCGCCCGGTAGTACCCGCGTGGCGTGTAGGGCCCGCGGGTGAGGAGCAGCCCGGGACCGCCGTCCGGGACGTCGACGTCGAACTCGTCGACGATCCGCACCTCGTCCGCCTCGCAGACCGGTCGGCCCTGTGTACCGCACAGCAGGTCGTCGGGGTCGTCGAGCCGGGTGACGTTGAGCAGTCCCTCGGCCATGCCGAACACCTGCTGGAGGGTCGCTCCGAGCACCGGCCGGACACGGCGGGCGAGTTCATCGGCGAGGCGGGCGCCGCCGGCCTGCAGGACGCGCAGGCTCGACAGCTCCGCCGCGCCCTGCTCGGTCGCGTACTCCAGCCAGCTCGCCGCGACGGCGGGCACCACGGCGGTGTGGGTGACCTGTTCGGCGGCCATGGTGGCGAACGCGCGGTCCGGCCGGGGGGACGGAAGGGTGACGACTCGCCCGCCGCTCAGCAGGGTGCCGAGGATGCCCGGACAGGCGAGGGCGAAGTTGTGGCCTGCGGGGAGGCTGACCAGGTAAGCACTTCGCTCGTCAAGGGCGGCCAGTTCCGCGCTGCGCCGGGCGTTGTAGAGGTAGTCGTCGTGGGTGCGGGCGATCAGTTTGGGCAGGCCGGTGGTGCCCCCGGAGAGCAGGAAGACCGCCACGTCACGGCTGTTCGGCGGGGCGGCGTCCAGCCGCGCGGTGTCCGCACCGGGGTCCGTGGCCGGGGCGCACAGGGCACGCAGGTCGACGCTGCCGGGCGCGAGCTCGTCACCGGCGACCAGCACCTGCCAGGGGGCGCCGGTCTCCGCCCGTACCGGCCCGGACAGTTCGTGGGCGAGCGTCTGGTGGTCGAAGTCCCGCATCCGGTCGGGTACGGCGATGGCGACCGCCTCGGCATGGGTGGCGAGGTAGGTGAGTTCGGCCCTGCGGTGCGCGGGCAACGCCATGACGGGCACGATGCCGGCCCGCAGACAGGCGAGCACGAGGACCACGAACTCCCAGCCGTTACCGAGCTGGACGACGATCCGGTCGCCCTGCGCGATGCCGAGCTCCAAGAGGCGGACGGCGGCCGCGTCGGCCCGTTCGGCCAGCTCCGCGTGGGTCAGGCGGAGTCCGGCGCCGCCCAGGCCGGTCACGTCTACCAGCGCGGGGGCGTCCGGGACCCGCGCGGCGGCCTCCCGAAGCGCGTGGCCGAGGGGAGTGCCCGCCCAGTAGCCCTCGGCGACATAGCGCTCGGCCACCGCCGGTGGCCAGGGGACGACGTGGTCAGAGATCGGGCTGGGCATCGGCTGTCTCCTTGGTGATGATCGCTGCGTCGAGTGCGACCAGACCCCGGGCGGTGAGACGCAGGGGGTTCACCTCGATCTCGTCGAGTGCGGGCGTGGCGGCCAGCAGCGCGCCGAGTCGTGCGACGACGCGGCCGAACGCGGCGTGGTCGAGTACCGGCCCGCCGCGCCAGCCGTCCAGCAGGGCGCGGCCGGCGAGTTCGGCCGGCATGGCCGCCGCCTCCTCGGCGGTGACCGGGGCGAGGCGGATGCTCACGTCCGCGAGCGCCTCCGCCGTCGTACCCCCGAGACCGGCGAGGACGACGGGTCCGAAGACTGGGTCCCGGCGCGCGCCGACGACGAGGTCGACACCGCCGGGTGCCATGGCCTCGACGAGGTAGCGGCGGGCACCGACAGCATCGAGGCGGTCGAGCGCGGTGTCCAGGTCGGCGGGTGTCCTGACCCCGAGGTGCACACCGCCGATCTCGGTCTTGTGCAGGACGGTGGCGTCCAGGATCTTGACGGCGACCGGAGCGCCGAGTTCGGTGAGCGCGGCGTGCGCCGCGGCGCGGTCCTCACAGGCCCGTCGCGAGGGTGTGGCGATCCCGAGCCGGTCGAGGAGCTGTTTCGCCCGGTGCTCGTCGTAGGGGCCCTCGATCACGGCCGGTGTCTCCTCGGCGGTCGCCGGGGCGGTGCCGAGGAGCCGGTTCCGGGCGTCCGTCACCAGGGCGACGGTGGCCGCGGCGACCCCCTTCGGGTCGGCGGCGACGGCGATGCCGGTCTCCAGCAGGGCCCGCCTGGCCTCGGTCACCTCCGGTCCGGTGCCGCCGACGCCGAACACTGTCGGCACACCGGCGGTACGGCCCTCCCGCACCGCGGCCACCAGGTCCACCGCGCCCGGCTCGTACAGCGCGTACCCGGCGACGACCGCCACGCCGGGATCCGCGCCGACGGCGGACAGCACGCGGCCGAGCTCCGGCCCGGGGCGGCCGGTGTCGACGGGGTTGCGCTGGAAGGTGAGCGGAGGCAACAACCGCCCCAGCGTCTCCTGGGTGCCGGCCGTCAGCTCGGGCACGGGCACGCGCCGGCCCCGGAGGTCGTCGAGGAGCAGCAGGCCGGGCCCGGCCTGGGCGGTGACCACGCCCACGCCGGGCCCGGCGGCGGGCCGTGCCCGGGTCACGGCCAACGCGCCCACGGCGTCGACCAGTTCACGTTCGTCGGCCACGAGCACGGCACCGGCCTGGGCCAGCGCGGCCCGGGTGGTGCGCCAGGAGGTGGCGAGCGCCCCGGTGTGGGAGGCGGCGAAGGCTCCCACGTCGTGCCGGCCGACGACCAACGCGACCACGGGCCGGCGGGCCGCGAGCCGCCGGACGCTCTCCACCAGGCGGGGGCCGTCGGCGACCGACTCGACGTGCAGGGCGATCGCCGTCGTGTGCGGGTCGTCGGCGAGGTGGTCCAGGACGTCCGGCGCGGTGATGTCGGCGCCGTTGCCCAGCCCGACGGCCAGGCTGACGCCGTGTCCGGACTCGGTGAGCAGGAACGCCAGGGCGTGGTTGACGCCGCCGCTCGCCGCGACCACGGCCACCCCGCCGGGCCGGACCCGGTCCACGCCGGGCACGAAGCTGGCGGTCAGGGCGTGGTGCGGGGCGAGGAACCCGCTGGTGTTGGGGCCGAGCAGGCGGATGCCGGTGGTGGCGACGACGTTCGCCAGTTCCCGCTGGTACTCCGCGCCGGTGCTCCCAGCCTCGGCGAATCCGCCCCCGCACACCACGGCGGCGCGTACGCCCGCCTCGGCCGTCTCGGCGAGGACGCCGGGGCAGGAGGCCGCGGGGACGCAGATCATCGCGACGTCGAGGGGACCGCCCTCTGCGGCTCGCGACACGGACGGGTACATGGTGTCGTCACGCCCGTTGACCAGGGCGAGGTGCCCGCCCGACGCCGCGAATCCGGCGAGGGAGCGGACCAGGGCGGCGCCGAGCTTGCCGGGGTTGCGGGAGGCTCCGACGACGGCGATGCCGCGCGGCAGGAACAGCGGGCTCAGCGCGCCGCCCGGTTCCGTCACGGTCCCGGGTTCGAGTGTGCTGGTCACCGTGCGCCCCCTGTGAGGTCGGCGCGGCCGGAGAGGACGGTGGTCACCGCGCGGTCGCGGTCGGCTTCGGGGTCGATCAGCAGAGCGGGGAGTCCGTCGTGCATCCGGGCCTGTTCACATACCAGCATCCGGGTCAGCGGAACGCCGCCGTGGACGGCGGCCAGGACCGGCCGCTCCGGTGCGGGGAGTGCGGCGAGCCGGGCGAGCCGGTCCCGCACCGCGGGCAGCCCGGCCTCGGTGTCGGGCGCGGTGACGAGTGCGCCCCAGGGGCCGGGCACCGGGTCGGCACAGAGGGTGAGGCCGGGAGTTCCGTCCACCGTCGTCGGTGTGCCGGAGGCGTCGTGGGCGACCCGGGCCAGCCGGGCCGGGGTCGTCCAGCCCGCGTTCGTGAAGGGGGTGTCCAGCGGCTCGGCGCCGTACCGGTCCCGCCAGGCGCGGTGGCTGCCCGCGACGAAGTCCGGGGCCCGGCGGCAGAGGCGCGCGTCGCTGATGCTCCGGGTGAGGAAGTGGTAGGCGAACTGCCAGGGTTCGAAGGTGTCGTAGTACCGGCCGAAGTGCTCCCACCAGGCCAGGCTGGGCCGTGCCGCGTCCTGGATCCGCCGCACCGAGGGCTGTGCGGCCTCCTCGTAGGCGGCCAGCGCCGTGTCGATGTCACCCGGGTGGGCGGTGAGTGCCCGGGCGAGGGCGATGGCGTCCTCCATGGCCATCTTCGTCCCGGACCCCACGGAGAAGTGGGCGGTGTGCACCGCGTCACCGAGGAAGACGACCGGCCGCGGGGCCGGCGTGTGCCAGCGGCTGGTCCGCCGGGTGCGGAAGCTGCCCCAGCGGGAGTTGTTGGTGAGCAGTTCCCTGCCGTCGATCTGCTCGGCGAAGAGCTTCTCCAGGTACTCCTTGGAGACCTGGTCGCTGACGCCGGGCGGCTGGGTGGCGTCGAATCCGTCGAGGCCGGCGCGACGCCAGGACTCCTCGTCCGTCTCGACGATGAACGTGGAGACGGAGTCGGAGATCGGGTAGCCGTGCACGGCGAAGACGCCGTCCGGGCCCTTCTCGTGAAGGAAGGTCAGCCCGTCGAACATGTAGTCGGTGCCGAACCAGATGAACTTCGCGGTGGCGGTCTCGACCCGCACGTCCAGGTCCGCGGCGAGCCGCTCACGGATCCGCGAGCCGGTGCCGTCCGCGGCGACCACCAGGTCGTAGCCGGCGAGGTCGTCCAGGCTCACCTCGGTGGCGAAGCGCAGCTCCGCGCCGGCCTCTCGGGCCCGCGCCTGCATGAGCGTCAGCAGTGTGCGGCGGGCGACCGCGGCCATGCCGTTACCTCCGCACCGGACCCGCTCGTCCTTGAGCCGCACCTCGATCTCGTCCCAGTGCCGGCCGTGTTCGTCCAGCGCGTCCCGGAGCACCGGATCGGCCTCGTGAATGGCGGCGAGGGTGCGGTCGGAGAAGACGACGCCGAAGCCGAAAGTGTCCTCGGCGCGGTTCCGTTCGAAGACCGTGACGTCGATCGAAGGGTCGGCGCGGCGGATGAGGGTGGCGAAGAACAGCCCGCCCGGGCCGCCGCCCGCGACAGCAATACGCATGGGATTCCCCTGGAGAGAAGCGGGGGCGGGGCGAAGAGGCGCCCCGTCGGTTCCTGGGGCGCCGCGACGGCGCCACTCCATGAACGTACGACATTGTTAAGACGGTCGTCTACAGAGTGAAACATATCGAGGGCGTTCAGCCATCCTCCAGCAACCCGTCGACGCGCTCCTCGGCCCGCGCCCTGAGCAGTCCGTGCGCCTCCAGGAACATGTCGTGCGCCCGGCGGCCCCGCCAGCCCTCGGGCAGCAGCTCGGGAGGCAGGTCGGGATCCCGGAACGGGAACATCCGGTAGTCGTGGACGAGGCGCATGCGCTCCACCAGCGCCTCCTCCGCCGTGAGCGCGTCGTCGTCCCGGTAGCGGGCGAGGCGCGCCCCGTACGTCTCCAGCAACGCGGCGTAGTCCTCGTCCAGCACTTTGAGGTCCCAGGCACGGGAGGCGATGTCGCGGTCGGCCTCCAGGCCGGCGGAGCGCGATCTGAAGGTGTCCAGCCGAACGGCGGGACAGTCCGCGAACGCCGCCAGCACCTCGCCCGTACGGTCGTGCGGGCTGAGCCATATCGCCGACGACAGCGGCCCGAAACCGAACCAGGCCAGCTTCTTGCGCAACCGCTCCCGCAGCCCCCGCTCGGCCTCCGGCACGGAGTAGACGACCATGTGCCACTGACCGTCCCAGGGACCCTGGGCGCGCTTGAAGATGCGGTCCCGGCCCTCGTCCAGGAGCTCCCACGCATCGGCGGTGAGCGCGTAGACGGTCTCGCGCCCCTCCCGCCGGCTCTGCAGCCAGCCCTCCTTGCGCATCCGCGCCACGACCACGCGCACCGTGGCCTCGGGCACGTCGAAGCAGCCCATCAGCGCGACGAGAGCGCGCAGCCGGACCTCTCCGCCGCGGTAGCGCAGATAGTCGCCGAACAGATCGAACACCAGTGAGCGGGGTTTCACTCGGCACCTCCGTGCGGGCCCGGCACGGGCAGCTGGTCCGCCCGCACTCGGACCAACTCACTCTGAAGACGAACGCAACAATATTGACACGCCGGATTTACGTCATGATGATGGCCGCACGTCAAGAGCGATGCGCGCCACTCAGTGCGCCGCAGCACTGTCTCCCGCTTCCGCATGCCCGACCGCCGCGCGCTCCGAGCCGTCGGATTCCCCGCGGCGCCGCTGCGCCGGTGCCGGGCGACGGCGGAACCCTTCCGGATCTCCTCCTGATCCACGCCTCTCCACTCCTCTCCACGCCTCTCCACGCCTCTCCACGCGCAGGCCACCATCCCGGTTTTCCCTCCGAAGGAGACTCACCGATGACCACCAGCCAAGATGCCCCGACCGTCGGACACCTCATCGGTCATGAGCTGACCGATACCGGCGCGTACGCCGAGGTACGGGATCCCGGCCGGCTCGACGACGTCGTCGCCCGTGTCGCCGTGGGCACGCCCGAGGACGTGGACGCCGCCGTCCGTCTCGCCCACCAGGCCTTCGGCTCCTGGCGGAGGGTACCGGCCGACGAGCGGGCGCAGCTGCTGCTCAAGGCCGCCGACATCCTGATCGGCTCCGCCGGGGAACTGGCCCCGCTGCTCGTCCGCGAGCACGGCGGCATGCTGTGGGAGGCACAGACGGACTTCGGCCTGGGCACCGGCGTGCTCCAGCACACCGCCGGGCTGGTGGGCGGTTTCTTCGAGCCGGTGCGGTATGACGACGAGACCAGCTTCATCAGCGTCGAGCGCGTACCGCGCGGCGTGGTGGCGGCCATCGTCCCCTGGAACATGCCGGTCGTGCTGACCATGATGAAGCTCGCCCCCGCGCTCGTCACGGGCAACACCCTGGTGCTCAAGCCCTCCCCGTTCGCCCCCGCCGCGCTCACTCTCGCCCTGCACCGCATCGCGCGGATACTCCCGGAGGGCGTGCTCAACGTAGTCCACGGCAACGCCGACGTCGGCGAGGCGCTGGTCTCGCACCCGCTGGTGCGCAAGGTCGGCTTCACCGGCGGCACCGAGACGGCCCGGCACGTCATGCGCTCCGCGGCCGGCACCATCAAGAACCTGACCCTGGAACTCGGCGGCAACGACCCGGCCGTCGTCCTGGACGACGCCGACACCGAGGCGACCCTCGACCGCATGCTCAAGGGCGTGTTCACCCGCTCCGGGCAGATCTGCTTCGCCGTCAAGCGGATCTACGTACCGCGCTCGCGCTACGAGGCCTTCGCGGACGCCTTCTGCGCACGCGTGGAGGGGTACGCGGTCGGACACGGCCTGGACGAGGACGCCAGTTTCGGTCCGCTCAACAACAAGGCGCAGTTCGACAAGGTCAACGACCTCGTCGAGAGCACCCGGACCTCCGGCGCGAAGGTGCTGCGGCTCGGCAGGAAGCTCGCGTCGGCGGAGAACGGGTACTACATCCAGCCGCACGTGGTGCGCGAGGCGGCGCACGACTCGCTCATCAGCTGCTGCGAGCAGTTCGGGCCGGTCGTCCCGCTCATCGCGTACGACGACGAGGACCAGGTCGTGGCGTGGGCCAACGACTCCGACCACGGCCTCGGCTCCTCGGTGTGGACCTCGGACATCGAGCGCGGGCTGGCGCTGGCCCGCCGGATCGAGGCCGGCAGCACCTTCGTCAACACGCACTCCTTCGACTCCCTCGACCTGCGCATGCCCTTCGGCGGCGTCAAGCAGAGCGGTACCGGCCGGGAGTTCGGCGAGGCGGGCATGAAGGAGTACGTGGAGGAGCACTCGATCCGCGCACTGAAGTAGCCGGAGCGGGCATCGACGGACGGCACGCACCCGTGCGGCACGCGCCGTCCGTCGGTTCATCCGGCCATGATGCCCCGCAACACCACGTCCACGACCGACTCGGCCCAGTCGGGCTCGGTGGTGCGGCCGGCGAGATGGTCGGCGTACAGCATGCCGATGAGCATGCTCGTGACCTGTTCCGGGTTCACATCGGGACGCAGCCGCCCGGCGGCGACACCCTCGTCGAGCACACGGACGAAGCTCGCCCGCCGGGGCAGCAGTGTCGCCTCCCGGATGATGGCGACGAACTCGTCCGACGCGGGCGCGGTCGCCATGCAGTTCAGGATGATGGCGAGGCCGCCGACCTCCTCGTAGCCGCGACTCATCCCGGTGAGCAGGGCGATCAGGTCGGCGCGGACGTCGCCGGTGGGCTCCCCGGTCAGCTCCACACGCAGGTGCGACAGGGCAGCGCCGATGAGCTCGTTCTTGGTCCGCCAGCGGGCGTAGACCGTCACCTTCGCCACGCCCGCCTCGGCCGCCACCCGGTCCATGGACATCCCCGCCACGCCCTCGGAGGCGAGGAGCCGCAGGGTCGCCTTCAGCACCTCCGTGTCCTTCGAGGTGTCGCGGGGCCGGCCGCGCCCACGCCGGGCGGGCTCCGTGGACTGACGTGCTGCGCCTGGCAACTCCGACTCCTTCGCACCGTGTGGTGGGCATTCTCGTGGATCCCCTCGACGCTACCTCCCGGGGCCTTGACATAATTACCAAACTCGCCAGTATGGAAAATGGCACGCCGCGGAGCCGCCCGTGCCGACGTTCACCGGAGGTGCAGCAATGGCCACAGGTATGCCCCTGCACGGGAGCACGAAGCCCTCGCGCAAGTGGATCCAGCGGCGGATCGACCAGTTGGATCCCGAGGCGGACTACGCCGAGATCTACCGGCTGGCGATCATGTACGGCACCAGCAACTTCCTTCGGAACTGGGCGTTCGCCCTCAACATGCCGCACTTCGCGATCCCGCGGCGCACGGCCGAGGCCGTCTACCGGGAGGGCCGCGGCAAGCTGCTCCGTTTCCGTGAGGACCGGGTCGACGACACCTCCGGCCACGTGTTCGTCTGGGGCGAGCACGGCCCCGACTCGCCGTACTCCCTGGCCTCGATCGACATCATCAACAAGCTGCACGCGCACTGGGCCAGGGAGTACCCGGACGCGTTCGCGCACGCCGAGGACTACGTCTACGTCGCCTGCTTCGAAGCGACCAACATGCACTCGGCGATGCGCACGCTGGGGCTGCCCGGCCTGCCGGAGAAGCAGAAGATCGCGGCGCACCGCTTCTGGTACGGCATCGCCTCGCACATGACCGTCGATACGGACCGCACCATCACGGAGGCGGCGCACATCCCGGACGACTTCGACGGGATGGTGCGGTTCTGCGAGGGGTACGAGAACCGCGACTGGGGCGACAACGAGCCCGGGCACCGGCTCACCCGCACCGTGCTCGACCAGTTCGCCGAGCGCTGGTTCCCCCGCTGGCTGCGGCCGCTGGGCGAGGCCATGGTCACGGTCTTCTACAGCCCCGGGATGCTGCGCGTGCACCGGATCCCGGAACCGAAGCCCGTCTGGCGCGGTCTGGCCCGCACCGTCATGAAGGCCCGTTTCCTGTACTCCCGGTTCCTCCAGGCCGATCCGGCCGAGTCGACTCCCGACCGCCGGCGTCGTATGGCCGCCGAGGGACTCTGCCCGTACAGCGCCGTCGATGTCGCGGTGCACCGCGCCGTACGGCGCGACCACGGCGACATGCCCGATGTCGACTCGGCCTGCCCGCACGAGCCGGTGCCGCTGCGCCGCACCCCGCGTGCGGACGTGGTGGACCAGCCGGTGGTCTGACCTCTCCGCCCCTGCCGAGGCCGAGGTGGGGTGCCGCAGTTCCGGGCGCACCCCACCTCGGGCCGACGCCCTTCCTCCCCAGCCCACCCACCCGAGGTAAGACTCCGATGGCTACCGAAGAAGAGCATCACCTCTGTCACGCCTGGGCCGCCGCCGGTGCGGTACGCGGCCGCCGCGAGAACGCGGTGACCGCCTTCCTGGGCATCCCCTACGCCGAGCCTCCGGTGGGCGCGGCCCGCTTCGCCGGGCCGCGGCCCGCGGCCCCCTGGAACGGAGTGCGTGAGGCGACGTCGTTCGGCCCGCCGCCCCCGCAGTCCCGGCTGCCGGGACTCAGCGCGCCGACCACGGATCCGCCCGGCGACGACTGGCTGACCGTCAACGTCTGGACCCGCACGCCGGACCCGGACGCCGCCCTGCCGGTGATGGTCTGGTTCTACGGCGGAGCGTATCTGCAGGGGACCGCGGCGCAGCCGGACTACGACGGCGCCCGGCTGGCCCGGGAGAACGACGTCGTGGTGGTGACGCTGAACTACCGTCTGGGCATCGAGGGTTTCGCCCAGCTCGACGACGCGCCCGCCGACCGGGGCGTGCTGGACGCCATCGCCGCGCTGGAGTGGGTCCGGCAGAACATCGCGGCGTTCGGCGGCGATCCCGCCAGGGTCACCGTCTTCGGCCAGTCCGCCGGCGCGGGAATCGTCGCCGCCCTGCTCGCCGCGCCCCGCGCCGCCGGACTCTTCCGGCGCGCGATCGTGCAGAGCCTGCCGGGCACGTTCCTCAGCCGTGAACTCGCCTCCGACGTGGCCCGGGTACTCTGCGCCGAGCTCGGCCATCCGCCCACCGCCGCGTCCCTCGCCCGCACGGATCCCCGCGAACTGGCCACGGCCCTCACCCCGTTGCTTGCCGACTGGCAACGACACCGGCCGCGCTGGGGACAGCTCGCCTCCGGCCGCACGCCCTTCGCACCCGTCGTCGACGGCGACGTGCTCCCCGCCGACCCCTGGCAGGCACTGGAGAACGGTGCCGCCCGCGACGTCGACCTCGTCGTCGGCCACACCCGCGACGAGTACCGGATCTTCATCGCACTGCCGGGGCTGCTCGGACGGATCACCGACGAGCAGGCCACGCAGGCGCTGCGGGCCCTGGGACCCGGGCCCGACGCAGAGGAGGCCTACCGCAAGGCGTTCCCCGAGGCCGACGCGGGCACCCTGTACGAACTCGTCCACTCCGACGCGCTGTTCCGGATGCCGAGCCTGCGCCTCGCCGAGGCGCAGGTGGCGGGCGGCGGCAGGACGTTCGCCTACGAGTTCACCTGGTGCGCGCCCGGTATGGGCGGTGTCCTGGGGGCCTGTCACATGGCCGACTACCCGCTCGTGCTGGGCAACACGACGGCGGGGCTGGCGCAGCTGCTGATCGGCGCGGACTCCGACGACGCGACCGAGGCGTTCGCCGCACGGCTGCGCGCGACCTGGACGGCTTTCGCCGCGACGGGCGACCCGGGCTGGCCGCGTTTCGAACCCGAGCAGCGTCCCGTCCAGGTGCTCGACACGGAGTGCCGGGTGGTCCCTTACCCGGAGGAAGCCTCACGCCGGCTGTGGGCACGGCAGCGCTTCACGGCACTGCCGCTGCTGGCGCCGTGACCGAAGGACCGCCGGCTTCGCACGTCACCGACATGGCCACCCCGCTCAAGAACCTCATCACCCTCGTGGGCCGAGGCCCCGGCCGAGAGAGAAGCGCACCGTGAACCCGCTCCCCCTCCCCTCGCACAGCATCTACGCCGACGGCGCCTGGCGCGCCGCGCACAGCACGCGTCACGTCGACGTCGTCAACCCCGCCACCGAGCGGGTCATCGGCCAGGTCGCCGACGCGGACGCGAGCGATGTCGACACCGCGGTGCGCGCCGCGCGCGCCGCCCTCGGACGTCCCGCGTGGCGCGGCCTCACGCCCGACGACCGGGCCGGGCTCCTGCTCGCGCTCGCCGCCCAACTAGAAGCCCGCGGCGAGGAGATGGCCCGGACCATCACCGAGGAGAACGGGTCGCCGGTCTCCCTGACCGCGGACGCCGCCGCCGTGACCGCCATGATGCTGCGGCACACGGCTTCGCTGGCCCCTCTCCTGGACGTCGAGGACCTGCGTCCCTTCCCGGCCGGGCACGCCAGCACGGTGGTCCGGCGGGTACCGGTGGGCGTGGCGGCTCTCATCACCCCCTGGAACTTCCCGCTGCACCTCCTGGTGGCCAAGCTCGCCCCCGCTCTGCTGGCCGGCTGCACCGTCGTCGTCAAGCCGGCACCCGAGACGCCGTACCACGCCGCCGTGCTCGCCTCGGCCGTCGAGGCCGCGGGTCTCCCGGCCGGTGTCGTCAACATCGTGACCGGCGGCGCCGAGACCGGCCGGGCGCTGGTGGAGCACCCCGGTGTGGACAAGGTGGCGTTCACGGGGTCCACGGGGGCCGGCCGGGCCATCGCCCGCACCTGCGGTGAGCTGCTGCGGCCCGTGACGCTCGAACTGGGCGGCAAGTCCGCGGCGGTCGTCCTGCCCGACGCCGACCTCGGGGTCCTCGCCGCCCGGGTGTTGCAGACCTGTCTGCGCAACACCGGGCAGACCTGCTACAACGCCACCCGGGTGCTCGCACCGCGCGCACGGTACGCCGAGGTGGTCGACATCGTCACCGACGCGGTGCGCTCCGCGCCGCTCGGCGACCCCACCGACCCGGCCACCGTGTTCGGTCCCGTGGTCTCCGCGCGCCAGCGGGCACAGGTGGAGGAGTACCTGCGCGTCGGCGCCGCCGAGGGCGCCCGGGCGACGACCGGCGGCGGCCGTCCCGCCGGGTTCCCCGTCGGGTACTACGTCCAGCCGACCGTCTTCGCCGACGTGGATCCGGCGATGCGGATCGCCCAGGAGGAGATCTTCGGACCGGTCCTGGCCGTCCTGCCCTACGAGGACGAGGAGGACGCCCTCGCCCTCGCCAACGACTCCCGTTACGGCCTCGGCGGGGCCGTCTTCGGCGCGGACGAGGGGCACGCGCTGGAGTTCGCCACCCGCATGGAGACCGGAAGTGTCGGCGTCAACTTCTTCGGGACCAACCACGCGGCACCCTTCGGCGGCTGGAAGGACAGCGGTCTCGGCGCGGAGTTCGGCCCCGAGGGCCTGAGCGCGTATCTCAAGCACCAGTCGGTCCACCGACTCGAAGAGAACAAGGGCAGCCATGTCTGAGCACGCGAAGATCGACACGCATCATCACATCGTGCCGCCGTTGTGGCGCGAGCACCTGGAGCGCCTGAACTACTCCAGTGGTCAGCGCATTCCGGCCTGGTCGCCCGAGGGGGCCCTGGCCGCGATGGACGAGATGGGCATCGCCACCGCGGTCGTGTCGCTGACCACCCCCGGCGTCCACTTCGGCGACGCGCGCGAGGCCCGCGCCATGGCCCGGCGGGTGAACGACTACACGGCGGACCTCGCCCGGGACCATCCCGGCCGCTTCGGCCTCTTCGCGACCCTCCCGGTGCCGGACGTCGAAGGCTCCCTCGCCGAACTCGACCACGCCCTCGGCACGCTGCACGCCGACGGTGTGGTCCTGCTCAGCAACACACGCGGCACCTATCTCGGGGATCCCCTGCTGGAACCGCTGATGGAGGAGCTGAACCGCCGGGACGCGGTGGTCCTCGTCCACCCCGCCGCACCGGCCCTCCCTCCCCTGCCGGGCGTACCGCCGTTCGTCGCCGACTACCTGCTGGACACCACCCGGGCGGCGCTGAACCTGGTCCGCAACGGTGTGACCGTCCGGTGTCCCCGGATCCGGATCATCCTGTCCCACGCGGGTGGCATGGTGCCCTACGCGGCGGGCCGGATCGCCCTGCTGACCCCGCCGGGCGAGACCGAACCCGCGATCGCTCCGGACCTGTTCCTCACCGAACTGCGTCGCTTCTACTTCGACACGGCCCTGTCCTCCGCGTCCCCCACGATGCGGGCGCTGCGCGCCTTCGCCGCACCGGACCGGATCCTGTTCGGCAGCGACTGGCCGTACGCGCCAGGACGTTCGGCCTTCACCTTCACCAGGGAACTGGACGCCCTCGATCTCCCGGTGGACGACCGTACGGCCATCCACCGCGGGAACGCGGCGGCTCTGTTCCCGCGCCTCGCCCGGCTCAGCTGAGCCGGCGATGACAGACGCCGAGCACGCACCCGGCACCGAGCCGAAGGAGCACCCCGTGACCCCGGACGCGATGACCCGCCCGGGTATCGTGCCGGCTCTCTCCGGTCTGCTCCTCGGCTACTTCGTCGCGGTCCTGTCCTCGACGATCGTCTCGACCGCGCTGCCGACGATCCTCGCCGACCTGGGCGGCGGCCAGAGCGCCTACACCTGGATCGTCACCGCCGCGCTCCTGGCGATGACCGCCACCACCCCTCTGTGGGGCAAGCTCTCCGACCTCTTCAGCAAGCGGCTTCTGGTGCAGCTCGCTTTGGTGCTCTACGTCGTCGGCAACACCGCCGCCGGACTGGCCCCGTCCGCCGCCTGGCTCATCGCCTGCCGGGCCGTCATGGGCATCGGTGCCGGCGGCCTCTCCGCCCTCGCCCAGGTGATCATCGCCGCCCTCGTGCCGGCCCGCGACCGCGGCCGCTACAGCGGCTATCTCGGCGCTACGTATGCGGTGGGCACCGTGTGCGGCCCGCTGGTCGGCGGGCTCATCACCCAGGCCGGCTGGCTCGGCTGGCGCTGGTGCTTCTTCCTCGTCGTACCGCTCGCCCTGACGTCGATGGCACTGCTGCAGAAGACCCTCCGGCTTCCGGTGGAGAAGCGACGGGTCCGGGTGGACTGGCTCGGTGCCACCCTCATCACGTCGGCCGTGTGTCTGCTGATGGTCTGGGTGACGCTGGCCGGTGACTCCTACCCCTGGCTGTCCTGGCAGACGGGCATCATGCTCGGTGGAGTCATCCTGCTCGGTCTGCTCTTCCTTGCCGTGGAATCCCGGGCAAGTGAACCGGTCCTCCCGCTCAGGCTCTTCCGGATCCGCACCGTCACCCTCACCGCGTTCGCCGGCGCCTTCGTCGGGGTGGCCCTGTTCAGCGGCACGGTGTTCATCAGCCAGTACTTCCAGCTGGCCCGGGGCCGGACACCGGTGGCGGCCGGTCTCATGATGCTGCCCCTGGTCACGGGCCTGTTCCTGGCCTCGGTCGGCTCCGGCCGGCTCATCTCCAGCACCGGACGCTGGCGGGGTCTCCTCGTCGCCGGCGGTCTCTGCCTCACCTGCGGCCTCGCCCTGCTCGGCCGCGTCCGCTGGCAGACCCCCTACTGGCAGATCGCCGGGTACGAGGCGCTGGTCGGGATCGGCATCGGGCTCATGATGCAGAACCGCGTCCTGGTGGTCCAGAACCGCGTGGCACCGCCCGACCTGGGCTCGGCGAGCTCCACCGTCACCTTCCTCCGCTCCCTCGGCGGCGCCGTCGGCGTGGCCGCCCTCGGCGCGGTACTCGGCGCCCGCCTCGCCCGCTACGAACACGACGGCCTCAAGGCCATCGGTGACCCCATGTCGTCCGTCGCCTCCGGTGACCGGCTCTCGGCCCCCGTTCGTGACGTGGTGCGGAACTCCTACGGCCACGCCATCGCAGACGTCTTCGGCTACGCGGCCGGATGCGCCCTGGTGGCTCTGGTGCTGGTGCTCTTCGTGGGACGGGCCCGTCCGCGGACCGCCGTCGCGGCCCACCACACCGCCGCCCCGTCCGACCAGGAGTTGCGGCCGACGGACGAAGACGCACTCGCCGGGCTGGTCCGGGCGGCCGACTCCGGTGTTCCCGTGGCGGGCGCGCTGGTCCTGCTCCTGGACGAGGACGGACGCCTCGTCGACGCCCAACGGACGAATGCACGCGGTGGGTTCACATTCCCGGCCCCACCGCCCGGCATCCGCACCGTCGCGGTCAACGCCGAGCGCCTGCGCCCCGCCCTCCTTCCCGCACCCGGCGCCACCGCGCTCCCGGTCGAGGTCCTGCTGCGAGCCGGCGGTAGAACCTCCGCGCCCGAGGAGGACTGAGCCGCCCGCACCGCGCCGTCGGGCGCGACCCGTCTACCGAAGTTTCCAGCACTGAACGCGGCGACCCGGGCCCATCGGGACGGCCCCGCCGCACAGATGACCGTGGAGGTCGAGCAATGACCGAGAAAGCAAACCCCGCCGAGGGCACTGAGCCGGCCCGGAAGTGGATCGCCGAGCGGATCGCGCGGCTGGATCCGTACAAGGACTACGCCGAGATCTGGCGCCTGTCCACCACGTACCGGAGCAGCGAGTTCCAGCGTCACTGGATGTACGCGTTCAACTTCCCGCACTTCATGATCACCACCTGGGGCGCCGAGACGGTCTACCGGGAGGGCAACGGAAAGATCATCAAGCGTGACGAGAGGCGGGTCGCCGACACCACGGGCCACACCGCGATCTGGTCCGAGCACGGCCCGGACTCCCCCGTGACCCGCAGGTCGGCGGAGGTCGTCAACAAGCTGCACGCGCACTGGGCCAAGAAGTACCCGGGCGCGTTCTCCTACGCGGACGACTACGTCTACCTCTTCAGCTTCGAGGCCTGCATGATGGACGGGGTAGTGCGTTCCCTGGGGCTCCCCGGCTACTCCGAGAACCAGAAGATCGCGGCCCACCTCTTCTGGTCCAAGCTCGCCGCCCTGTTCACGGTGGAGGACGGGCGTCCGGTGCCCGAGGCCATGGCCCTTCCGGAGAGCTTCGAGGCGATGGAGGAGTTCCGCCGGGAGTACGAGAACCGGTCCTGGCCGGACAACCCCGTGGGCGAGGCCGCCGTGGGCGCGATCCTCGACCAGTTCGCCACCCGTTGGTTCCCGCGCCTCCTCCAGCCGCTCGGGCGCACGATGATCACCACCTTCTTCAGCCCCGGCATGCGGCGGGTCCTCGGCATTCCCACTCCCTCGCCCGCCCTGGACGCGGCCGCGCGCACCGCCATGAAGGCGCGCTTCCTGGCCGCCCGTCTCCAGGCCGACCCCACGGTGTCCGGGCCGGACCGGCGACGTCTCCAGGCCACCGCCCAGGGCAGTGCGTCCGGCGCGGTGGACGTGGCGGTGCACCGGGCCCTGCACGAGAACGCGCGCGGGCTGGACTTCGACGTCAGCTGCCCGCACGCGCCGGTGCCCCTGCGCTCGCGCAACGGCAGTGCGGTCGAGGCCGTGGACCAGCCCCTGTGACATCCCACTGACCGACAGACCAGGGCCCACGGCCGCTCCCCCGGTGCGCATCCCCGTCCGGCCGTACCGGGCCCGGTGCGGCCTCGGTCACGGCCATGCTCGCCTTGCCCCCCGCTCCCGCCCATACGATCGTGGGAGGGGCTCGCCAGGCCGCTCGGAGGCCCTAGGACGTGACATGCGTGGATCCGACGAACCGATCGACCATCTGATCCGCAGGCTCGCTGCGGCGCCCGCCGAATCCGGCGTCGGGGCGGGGCTCACGGATCAGCGAGGCCGCGTCACCCACTGGAGCGGCGAAGCCGAGGCTCTCCTGGGATACCCGCCGGCCGAGATCACCGGCAGGCCGGTGTCCGATCTGGTCGGCCCGCAGGACGTGCTGCGTCATCGCGACGGAAGGGCGCTCGCGTTCCGGCTGCGGCTGTCTCCGCTGGTCGACGCCACCGGCGTGCCCGCGTTCCTGATGACCTGCGTGCCGGGCTTGGCGACCGACGAAGAGAGCGACACCGACGGCCTGGGAAGAGCGCTGTTCCAGCAGCACCCCATCGGACAGGTGATCTATGACTGCGACGGGCGAGTGATGCACGTCAACCGGGCCTTGCTGGAGAGGTCGGGACTGACCGAGGAGCAGGTCCGCGGTCTCCGCGTATCGGATTTCCTGCCCGGACCCACGTTCGAATTGGGAGTGCAGCGGATCCTGAAGGTGGCGGAGACCGGTGAGGCGCAGTTCGGTGAGTCGTTCGTCCGGCTCCCGGGCGAGGAGAAGGCCCACGCGTGGGCGGTCGACTACTTTCCCCTCGTGGACGCCACCGGCCGGGTGCGCGCAGTGGGCCAGTCCATCCAGGACTACTCGAAGCAGTACGAGTCCCGGCTGCGCCTCGCACTGCTGACGGATGCCGGGACGCGTATCGGCAACAGCCTCGACATCGCGGGAACCGCGCGAGAACTCGCCGCCGTGGTCGTACCCCGCTTCGCCAGCCTGGTCAGCGTGGCGGTCCTGCCGCCCGTACTGAAGGGCGGGCTTCCACGGCCGGTGCTCTCCTCGACTCCCGTCGAACTGTTCCAGGCGGCGTTCCGGTCCGCGTTCGCCATTCCGCCCGAGGACGCCTCCCCGCCCAGCGGGACATGGACGCTTCCCCTCTTCTCGCCCCTGGCCAAATGCCTGGCCGAGGACCGGACCCTGCTGCTCAACGCCTCGGACGCGCTCTTCGCCCGGTGGCTCGCCGAGGACCCCGTCCACGGGGCGCGGGCCCGGGAGCAGGGCGCCCATTCGCTCATCGCGGTGCCGATCCCCGCCCGGGGCACTCCCCTGGGACTGGTGGTGTTCGTCAGGTGCTCCGGCTACCCGGAAGCGTTCGACACCGACGATCTGGCCGTGGCCGAGGACGTGGTCGCCCGGGCCGCGATCTGCCTGGACAACGCACGCAGATTCGCCCGGGAGCGGGACATCGCCCTGCGGCTCCAACGCAATCTGCTGCTCCAGAGCCCCGAGCAGCACGCGGCGGTCCGGACAGCCGCCCGCTACATCCCGGCCGGCGCGGAGACCGAGGCCGGAGGCGACTGGTTCGACGTGATCCCGCTGCCCGGCGCACGGGTGGGTCTCGTCGTCGGAGACGTCGTCGGCCACGGTGTCAATGCCTCCGCGACCATGGGACGGCTGCGTACGGCCGTACGCGTGCTGGCCGACATCGACCTGCCGCCCGACGAACTTCTCACCCACCTCGACGACCTGGTGTCCTTCGCGTCCCATTCGGCCAGTGGGGACGAGGACACCGAGATCCCGGGCGATATCGGCGCCACCTGCCTGTACGCCGTCTACGACCCGGTGTCCGGCACGTGCTCACTGGCCCGGGCCGGTCATCCGGCGCCCGTCCTGGTTCGGCCGGACGGCTCCAGCACCGTCGTCGACATGCCCCTCGGTCCTCCGCTCGGCCTGGGGAGCCTGCCGTTCGAAGTGACGGAGATGGCCCTGCCAGAAGGCAGTCTGCTCGCCCTGTTCACCGACGGCCTGCTCGACCGGCGCGGCCAGGACATCGACGAGCAGGTCCAGACCCTGTGCCGCACTCTCGCGGAGCCCGCCGCCTCGCTCGACGAGCTGTGCGACAGAACCGTGCGCCGGTTGGAGCCCGCTCGACGCACTGACGACGCCGTCTTGCTTCTGGCGCGTCCGCGGGTTCTGAACGACGACTGCCTCGCCGTCTGGGACCTGCGCAGTGACCCGTCCGTGGTGGCCGATGTGAGGCGGCTGGCCACGGAGCGGGTGACCGCGTGGGGCCTGGACGAGGCCTCGTTCGTCACGGAGCTCGTGGTCAGCGAACTCGTGACCAACGCGATCCGGTACGGCACCGGCCCCATCCGGCTTCGTCTCATCAAGGACGCGACGCTGATCTGCGAGGTCTCCGACGGCAGCAGCACCAGCCCTCATCTGCGCCGGGCCCGGGACTTCGACGAAGGCGGCCGCGGACTCCTGCTGGTCGCCCAGCTCACCCATCGCTGGGGCACCCGCCACACCCGCGTCGGCAAGACCATCTGGGCCGAGCAGTTGCTCGGTTCGGGGTGACGGGCGGCCTGCGCCTGCCCTCGTGGTGCGGAACCCCGTCGGGAGAGAACGTCGGGGCGCGGGGCCGCGAGGGCACAGACGACGGCTGTGGCCAGCCACGCGCCGAGCGACCTCTTCGGCCGGACGCACAGTCCGGGACGGGCTCGACCGCGCCACCTCGCGTCACGTCTTGGCGCCGACACGGGACGGTGGTGGCTTCCCGGCTCACGGGTGGTTCGTCCAGCTGAGACGGAATAAGAACGTCCAGGCGACCGGGAAAACGAGCTCCGGCGGCGACCCTCTGCGGGGCGGCCGGGGGACGTTCAGCCCGGCATGGGGACCGGGGCCATTCGTGTGCGGATGAAGTCGACGACGTGCTGGGCGAGTCGGGCCAGTTGCTCGTCGTACGGGGCGACCGGCGCGCCGTCGGGCGTGAAACACGGCTGCGAGGAGTTCATGACGACGCCCAGCGGTGTGGGCCAGGCCCGCAGCGCGTGCCCGATGGACCGCAACTGACCGAGGGTCGCTACGGGAGCCTGCCAGCCGGCGCCGGTGGCGATGCATCCGAAGGCACGGCCGTCGAGGTACGGGCGGGCACCCGGCCCCCGGTGCTCCGCGTAGGGGCTCAGGTCTTCCGCGTAGTCCAGAGCGTTCTTCACCAGGCCGGACACTCCGCCGTGATAGCTGGGCGATGCGATGATCACGCCGTCCGCCCGCCGCAATGCATCGACCAGTCGCAATGCGGCGGGCGTCCGGTGGGTGGCGTCCGGCTGGTACAGCGGCAGCTGGAGATCCGCGGCGGACAGCAACAGGGTCGCGGCGCCCGCCGCGGCGGCTTCGCGCAGCGCGTACCGGAGAGCCTGCTCGCTGGTCGATCCTGCCCGGAAGGTGCCGCCGACGCCGACGATCAACGATCCGCCGAGGTCACCGGCGGAGGAGACGGGCGAGGTGTCGGGGTAGAGGGCGTTCATGTGCTGCGCTCCTGAGTCGGGTCGGACAAGCGGTCGGTCAGATGCCGCCGTCGACGACGAGGTTGACGCCCGTGACGAAGTCGGCTGCCGAGCCGGCGAGGTAGCACACCGCCGCCGCGATGTCGTCGGGGCGGCCGACGCGGTCGACGGACTGCCGGAAGACGTCGAGCGCGAGTCGGCGTTCGTCGTACCGGCCGTCGTCCGTCCTCTCCAGACCGGCGGCCGCCTCGGCGATCTGGGGGGCCGAGTCCGGGGTGTCGATGATGCCGGCGCTGATGCAGTTGGCCGTGACGCCCGTTCCGGCGAGCGCCTTGGCCAGGCTGCGCGAGAGGTTGATCTCCGCGGCCTTGGCGGCCTGGTAGTCGGGGAAGTGGGGCGGCTGGTGCAGGGCGACCGCACTGCTGATCTGGATGACGCGCCCCCAGCGCCGCCGCGTCATGGCGGGGACCAGCGCGTTGATGAGGACGGTGGCGGCGATCACGTTCCGCCGGTAGGACTCCAGCCAGGCGTTCGGCGAAGTGGCGAACCACTCGTCGCGCTGCCAGCCTCCGTACCGGCCGCCCACGTTGTTGACCAGGATGTCGACCCCGCCGGACTCCGCCAGTTGGCGGCAGATGGCGTCCGTCTGCTGCTCGTCCGTCAGGTCTCCGAGGACGACGTCCGCCTCGGCTCCGCCCTCGCGGATCATGTCCGCCGTCTCCGCCGCACGGTCGCGGTCGCGACCGTGGACGACGACGTTCGCGCCCTCCGCGGCGAGCATGACCGCGATGGCCCTGCCGATGCCCGAGCTGCTGCCCGTCACCAGTGCGCGCTTCTTCGAGAGTTCCAGGTCCATGGTGGTTCGGTACTCCGTTCTCCGGTCGCCGTACGGCTCTCGGACGCATGGGTCAGTGGGCTGCGGCGGCCCGGTTCTCCGCCTTGTCGACGCCGGGCACGGCGGCCATTCCCGGGGTGAGCGGGGGCAGCCCCAGCAGGACACGGCCGCTGATCTCCGCGGCGGGGTCGAGCCGGGTCGAGCCGTGCGTGAGTGCGACGCGGACATCGCGGGCGAACCGCTGGACGGGGTTCTTCAGGCTGACGGTCGACGAGCCGAGGGCGATCTGGATCATGTCGATCGCCGTGCCGCAGACATTGCCGGCATGGACCAGGTCCATCGTGATCTCGGCCTCCTCGGCCGGCGTGAACGGCTCCGCGGCCCGCGCCTTGCGGTCGATGTGGTCCGCGCGGCCGAGGACCAGCGCCTCGGCGGCGTTGATCATGGCCCGGACCTTGCCGGCGACGACCTGTACCGACGGCGTCTCGGCGACGGAGCCGTACGGGAGGTTGAACGGCTTGCGCCCCTGGCACTGCTCGACGAAGCAGTCGAACGCGCCCTTGGCCATACCCAGGGTGATCGCCATGGTCTCCAGCGCGACGACCAGCATCAGGCCGCGTCCGTCCAGGGCGAGCCCCAGGCCGTCGTAGCGGTCGCGGATCTCGTCGAGCCGCCGCGGGAAGTCGGCGAGTCCCACGAAGTGGTGCTCGGGGACGAAAACGTCCTGCGGCGTGGTGACGCTGTTGCTGGACGAGCCCTGGAGCCCCATCACCTGCCAGTCGTCGAGGATCTCGTACCGCCCCTTCTCCAGGAGCGCCATGCCACGCGTCGCGCCGCCGGACTCCTCCTCGACCTGGACGCCCACGACCACGTACGCGGCGTGCTTGCAACCGCTGCCGAAGGCCCACTTGCCGCCCGCCTCGACCACGTAGCCACCGTCGGCCCGACGGGCCCGCTGGATGCGCTCGGAGAAGAGCGAGGCACTGGCGACCACGGGACCCGGCCAGTCGGCGGCCCCCGTGTAGACCTCGTTCACGGTCTCGTCCGGGAAGGTCAGCATCACGCGGGTGAACCCGCTCGCGATCATGACGGTCCAGGCCGCGGATCCGTCGCCGCGCGCGACCTCGGTGACGATCTCCGCGAGGTCGCGGGCACCGAGGGCGTGGCCTTCGAACTTCTCCGGCACGGAGACGCGGAAGACGCCCGTGCCGCTCAGCGCCTGAAGCGTGGCCGGCGGCAGGCAGCCGAGTTTCTCGCCTTCCGGAGCGTGCTCGCGGATCAGCGGCACCAGTGCCCGGACGGCGTCGCGGATACGGCGGCCCTCGGCGGTGGTCAGGGGGGATTCGTGCAGGGCGTCCGGAGCGGATCCGTGCAGGGAAGAATGCCGCGTCATGTGGGGTTCCTCACTCGCCCGACCATGCGCAGGGTGTGCCCAGCGGCATGATCTCGCGTATCTCGTCGATGATGCGTATCTCTTGGTCGACCACCTTGAAGACGGCGACCACGTAGAAGGAGCCGCTGTCCGGCCGGGGGCTCGACGGGACGGGGTGGAAGTCCGCGACGGCCAGGCTGACGGCGACACCGTGCGCGACGTCGAGGACCGGGAATCGTCGACCGCGCACCCTCGGCCTGGCGCCCCTGGTGGCGTTGAGGCAGCTCGCGACCGTGTGGACGGCCGCGTCCGGAGACAGCAGTGTGGTGAGCGTGTTGGTGATCTTCTTGCCGTTGTCGTAGCGGTCGCAGCGGTAGCCGACGGGCACCAGGCTGCCGTCGCTCTCCTGGAGCCCCCGCCAGTAACTGTCCGCGACGCGGAGGAGCCCGTCGCGGTCGCTCGCCCGGTCCGGGGGGACGGGTGCGCCGTAGATGATGTCCGGCTTCAGCAGTTGGTCCACGTCGGCGAAGTGCCCTTTGACATCGCTGCCGAGGATCGTCTCCGCCTCCGTCAGCAGGCCGCCCTCCGCCTTCACACGCAGGGCGAAGGGACGGTGCCCGCCGGCGACGGCGACGCCCAGGTGAACCAGCTGGCTCTGCGCCGGATCGATGAAGGTCAACAGGCCCAGGAAGTCCTCGGCGGTCTCCCACAGCCCCGCGCCGACCGGCACCTCGCGGAGGTTCTCGGTAGCTCGGAAGGACGGGGCGAGCCGTGCCTTCCCGGGGTCGTGGGAGGTGAGGCTCTCCAGGAAGCCCGCGCCGAGCGCGGCGAGGGCGCGCTGTCCGTCCGGGGCGCCGCTCACCGCGGCGGGCCGGGCAGGCGTACGGGTCGTTGCGTCCATGCGGGTCTCCGGTTCCGGTGCCGCGTCAGAGGGGTGGGTCAGAAACGGTGGTCGGAAGACGCGGTCAGAAGGGGTAAGCCGTCTGGCCGCTGCCGACCGTCATCCACTGCCATTCGGTGAACTCGTCCCAGTTGGTGGTGGAGCCGAAGCGCGAGCCGTTGCCCGATACGCCCATGCCCCCCATGGGGATCCCCGGCAGATCCGCGATGGTCTGGTCGTTGATGTGGATCATGCCGGAGCGGATCCGGGCGGCCATGCGCAGACCGCGGTCGAGCGAGGAGGTGTAGACGGCGGCGGAGAGCCCGTAGTCCGTGTCGTTGGCGAGAAAGATCGCGTGCTCCTCGTCCTCCGCCACCGTCACCGGCGCGACCGGGCCGAACACCTCCAGGTCGTAGGCGGGCATGTCCCGGGCCACGTCGGAGAGCACCGTCGGGGCGTAGTACGGCCCCTCGCAGGTACCGCCGGCCATGAGCTTCGCCCCCGCCGCGACGGTGTCCTTCACGATGGTGTCGACGCGCGCGAGCTGACGACTGTTGATGATCGGCCCGAGCGCCACCTCCTCGCGGAACGGATCGCCGACGGGCAGCCGCTCGGCGCGCTCGGCCAGCGCGGCGACGTAGTCGTCGGCCACGTCGCGGTGGACGATGTGCCGGCCGGAAGCCATGCAGATCTGCCCCTGGTGCAGGAAGGCCCCCCATGCCCCGGCCGACGAGGCGGCCTCGATGTCGGCGTCGTCCATGACGATGATCGGGCTCTTGCCGCCCAGTTCGAGCGAGACCTTTTTCAGGTGCTCCCCGGCGAGCCGGCCCACCCGCCGGCCGACGGCGGTCGAACCGGTGAAGGTGACGAGGCGTACGTCAGGCGCGGTCACCAGCGCCTCACCGACCTCGGCGCCACCGTTGACGATGCTGAACACGCCCTCCGGGACGCCCGCTTCGGCGAGGATGCGCGCCAGGACGACGCCGCCCGTGACCGGTGTCTGCGGGTCGGGCTTGAGCAGCACGGCGTTGCCGAGCGCCAGGGCAGGGGCCACGGACCGCATCGCCAGCAGCATCGGGAAGTTCCACGGTGTGATGACGCTGACGAGGCCGAGCGGCACCCGGCGGGCCAGGCTCATCCGGCCCGGGGCGGCCGACGGGAGCACCTGTCCCTCGGGTTCGATCAGCAGCGCGGCGGAATGGTAGAGCTCGCCGATGGTGCCCGCCAGTTCCGTCTCCGCCTTGCCGCGCACCCCTCCGGTCTCCCTGATCACCCACTCGATGAGGGTGTCCCGGTGCTCCTCGAACAGCGCGGCGGCCCGGCGCATGACGCGGGCGCGCTCCTCCGCGGGGGTGCGTGCCCACTCGGGCTGCGCCCGGCCTGCCGACAGCACCGTGGCCGCCACGGCCTCCGGTGAGGACGCGCCGACCGTGCCGAGCAGCAGGCCGGTCGCCGGCTCGCGGACTTCGAGAACGCCGGCGTCGGGGGCGTGCCATCGCCCGGTGAAGACCTTGCCGGTCCATAGGGCGGGGTCGAGCAGGCCGGAGGCGCTGAGGCGCGCCGCCGGGGCGTGGGCAGGCTGATCCATGACGTTGGGGCCTCTCCTGATGGTGGAGTGTGAGGTGGTGTGTCAGCGGCAGGTGTGCCGGGGAGCGGTCGGTGTCAGCCGCGCGTCCTGTGCTCGGGTCCCGGACCGTTCCAACGCTCGTGTCCGTCTGGGAACGGCGACGGGCCGGGGGGCGGATCGACGATGATTCGGCGGCACCGCTTGAGGGTGGCCAGCTTCGCCTGCTCCGACAGCGCGGCGCTCTTCGCATCGTGTCGGCCGATGGCCAGCAGCACCTCGCGCGTGGCGTCGGCGTAGACCCGCATGATCCAGGTGGGCGCCATCAGTTCTTCGGCCATGCTCCACGACAGATAGGCCTTCACCCCGTCGACGAGCAGGGAGAGCAGCGTGTTGTGTGCGAGCCGGTGCTGGAGCCGCTCGATGGGCTGGACGCTGGAGATCGGTGCCGCCTTGTCCAGATGGTCCAGGCTGTCGAAGAGCGAGGTGAGGAGCGGGGCGTCCGCGGCCTGGAGCCGCCTCGCGGACAGCGCCGCCATCTCGGTCAGCAGAGCGTCGAGGGCGGTCTCGGCGTCCGCCAGGTCCTGGGAGTTCGAGGCGAGGAAGACGCAGAGCTGGCGGCTGAGGGACGCCGAGTGCGGACGCCGCGTCACCAGGCCGTGTCCCCGGCCGGGCAGGGTGATGGCCGTGCCGGCGTCCTCCATGATGCGGATGGCCTGCCGGATGACGCTGCGATCCACCCGCCAGCGCTCGCAGAGGTCCAGCTCGTTGCCGAGCGGGTGCCCTGCCGTCCACTCCCCCGGGGTGACGTCCGCCATCATCCGCCGGACGACTTCCAGGGCGGGGGTGCTGCTCCGGTTCTCGCACTGCGGGCGGAGGGTGCGCTCCCAGTCACCCGAACCGAGTACCGCGTCGAGGTTGCGTCCCTCCACGCCGCGAAAGAGCGCCCGTACCCGCCGCGCCGCGCTGTCCGCCGCCCGGCGGTCCAGTTCCCGGTCGATCCGGTCGGTCACCTGCCCGAGACGGTCGGCGGCCGGGCTTTGGCACACCGGTGGCAGCAGCGGTGCCAGCAGGTCGCTGAGGCGGGCCAGGAGATCGCTGCCGCTGCGTGCGACGAGCCCCCTGCCGTAGTGCCTGAGCTGGGCGGCGGCGCCGCCCGAGGCACGGTCGTCCCCGGCCGGAGCGGGGGGCGGCTCCCCGCCCGTGTTGTCCGCCGCGAGCCGTGCCGCCGCCGCGTGCAGCAGACTCCAGGCTTCCAGGATCTTCGCCGGGCTGGTCTCCGTCAGGTGGACGAAGCTGCCGAGCGCGTCCCGCAGGTGCGCGCCGCGCGGCTTGGTGACGACGAGTCCCCCGTGCGGGCCGCGCTGCATCCGCGCGCAGTCGCGTGCGTCCAGAATGCGCACGGCCTCCCGCATCACGTCCCGGCCGACGCGGTACCACGCTGCCAACTCGGCTTCGTGTCCGTACACCCTGCCCACCGGCCAGCCGTCGCGGATGAAGCGTTCCTCCAGGTCCCGTGCGATGAGCAGCGGCAACTTGGAGGGGCCGTCCTCCAGGCCCACGACACTGACGTAGAGCTGTGACAACGTGCCCTCGACGGGGTTCAGGGGGTGGGGATGCGGATTCCGGCCGTAGGGCTTCGTCGTCGGCATGGCTGCTCCTGGGACAGGAAGAGGGAGTGCGGGCGCGGGCGGGAGAGCGGGGAACCGTCCGCGGCCAGGTGCGTACGGTGCCGGGGGCTAGACGGTGGTGGGGGCGGTGTTGCCGATGCCTTCCACACCCGTCGGTTCCGGCTTGGCCGCTCCGTAGGCGTAGGGCTTCAGCGTCAGCATGAGGAGCAGGGAGACCGCCGTCCCCGTCGCCGCCAGGCCGATCGGCAGGGTGTAGCTGCCGGTGGCATCGAACCCCGCCCCGATCGCGAGGGTGCCGACTCCCGAGCTCACGACGTTCGCCGCGGTGCTGACGCCGTAGATCTCGGCGGAGGACTTGAGCCCGAAGTAACGGGTGACGAGGAAGGGCAGCAGCATCGCGGCGCAGGCCAGCCCCATGCCCATCATCACGACGCCCAGGACCAGAAGCCCGAAGGAGTTGCCGGCCGCGAGCAGGCACACGAGGCTGAGCACCGGAAGCACGTAGCAGGCGGCTGTCACGCGCGGCGACTGGATGCGGTCGGCGAGGTAGCCGCAGCAGACCACACCGGCCAGCACCGACAGGGCCAGGATCGACAGCAGCAGGGTCGCCGTGCCGCCGGAGGTGCCTCGGCTGGTCAGCCAGCCCACCATGTTCGTCTGTGTCCCGATCAGGGCACCGGTCACCAGGCAGTCGGCGACGGTGATGAACCAGAACGTTCTGGAGCGGTACGCCCGCCGGGCGGGAACTCCGGGCTCGGACAGTGGCTGTGCCCCTGCCGACCGGGGACCGGCGTCCTGCACCGCGGGGCCGGCCGGGGCGGACCGGGTCCGCACCAGGAAGACCGCCGCCACACCGCCGAAGACCAGCACCGCCGTGGCCAGCACCTGGTAGGCACCACGCCATCCCACCGAGCCGATCAGCCACCGGGCCGTCGGTGCGACCGCCGCCTGCGCCAGCTGCGGTGCGGCGGCGATCACCACGCCGAGGAAGAGGGCCCGGCTGCCGTCGTACCACGAGGACACCACCCGCATCGCGGCGACCGGGCCGGCCAGCGAGGCTCCGAGGCCGAGGCAGACGGCGGAGATCCAGTACAAGGCCCCCGCCGAGTGGATCTGGGAGATCCCGAACAACCCGAGGGCGAACAGCACGACGCCCGCGACGACGGGAACGCGCACACCGATGCGGTCGACAAGGCGGCCGACCAGCGGACTGCCGATGGCCATGACGACGTTCACGACGGTGAAGACGGCGCCGAATACGGCCGTCGCCCAGCCCAGGGACTGCGTGACCGGCTGCTGGAATACCGAGAACGATCCGGCGAAGACCCCCGACATACCGAAGGCCGTACAGGTGAATATCCCGACTGTGGACATGATGCGGTGAGAGCGCGCCATTACGCCTCCTGCGTGTGGGCAATGGAATCCGGGGCCGGCCCGGTTTTCCTGGAACTGCGGAGCTGCTCTGTGGTTATCGGTCGCTTTCCTTGTGCTCCAGCGGCGCGCCGTCCCAGTGCTCGGCGAGCCTGCCGTTCTCGACGCGCCACATGTCGAACCAGTAGGTTCGGTACGTCCTGGTGGGGTCGGTGGGGTCGGGGACGTCCCGCGGGAGCATCATCACGACCCTGTCTCCCTCGGCCACGAACACCGGCGGCTCGGGTGCCGGGCGCATGGACTCACGTGCCTGCCGCGCCTCCTCGGTCTTCGTCCACGCGATGATGGCGTCGGCTCCGGAGACGATGTTGGGGTTGTGCTGAATGTATTCCTCGGTCAGATATCCGCGTGCCTCTTCAGCGGTTTCCGGATCGAGCAGCAGAGCCATTGCCCTGCGTATGACTTCCTTGTTCGCCGCCAATTCGGGAGCGGCGATCGATGAATTGTGTGCCATGGTTCCTTCCCCAGGGCATGGTGGAGCCGGAGAGTTTTTCAGGGAATCCGACAGAGAAGCGGGTAAGGCCCACAGCTGGATCAGGTGCGTTACGCCGGGTCGCCCGGATTCGGCAGCCCGCCCCAGGGCACATGCTGCTCGCTGAGCCACGGCACCGGCTTCACCGCCTTGAACCGCCACTCGCCGTCCTGCTTCACGCAGAAGTTGTCCCAGGTGCCGATGCCGAAGAGGATGTTGGTCATGTAGTCCACGCTGAACTGCGGGATGAAGAAGAAGGCCCGGGCCCGCACGCCTTCGCCCTCGGGCGTCAGGAGGAAATGGTTGACCAGGTGCTGGCGGCCTTTGAAGGCGTTGCCCCGGCCGTACCAGAGTTCGGTGATCTCCTTGACTATGGCCTCACGGCCGCGCTGCTTCTCCCCGTTCACCGACACGAGGTAGCCGTCCTCGGTGAAACAGGCCAGATAGCCCTCCAGATCACCGGTGTCGAGCGCCCAGGCGTACTTGGCGAACAGTTCCTGGATATCGAGCCGGTCCTCCACAGACAGTCGCTTACCCTCTGTCATTCTGGGCCTCCTTGAATACGCTCCGTTGCGCGATTTCGCCATCGTAGAGAGGGCTCACCCGCCCAAACCAGACGGCGGATCTCCTGCTTCTGCGGTGTGTGCCGCAGTGGTCCCGGCGCCGGCGCCGACACACCCGGGGTGACACCGGTCGACGCTGCCCGTCCTGGTCCTCGGCACGGAGTACGGACCGTGGCCGGCCCCACCTGTGCGAGGGTCTCGTCCCCACGTAAGCGGGCCAGGACCGACAAGTTCTGCTTGAAGCACCCCCAGCCTGCGCCAGGAGTGCGAAGTTGACGCCTTCCGGCGCAGACGAGCCAGCAGACGTGCTCGACCAGCTCGTACGGGACACCTGACATGGAAGGGTCCGGATCCGACGGAGCCTCTCATCGCCGGCGTGCCGAGTGAGATCACCGCACCGTCAACGAGGGAATCCCCCGCCCCGCTCATACCGGCGCGGCACCACAAGGACATCCCCGCAGGCGCGGCCGGCGGACTCGGCCTCAGCGGGCGAAGATCACCGACAGCGTCCTGAAGCCGATCCGCAGCCCCGGTCGGGTACCTGCCTTTCGCTCAACGGAGGGGGCGCGCCGGCCGCCGCGCGTGGTGAGCCCGTGCTCACTGCGGAACCGGGCGATGAGGCCCCGGTCGAGACGGGCGATCCGCTCGGCGTGCCGCGCACGCCGTTCCTCAGGCTCCCGGAGGAGCCGCTCATGGTAGTTCTCACTGGGATCGCCCTTCAGCATGCCGAGGCGCGTCACCAGTCCGAGGCCCCGCAGCACCACGGTGCGGGCCGCCGGGCGCAGTGCCGTCAGCCCGTGCACCCGCAGGACGCCGGCCTCTTCGGTGGCCAGGACCAGCGCCCGCCCGAGCGGGTGCAGCGGGCGAGGGAAACAGCGGTGCGCGAACTGGGCGAGGAGCGCGTCGGCGATCAGGACACCCCCGTCGTGCACGAGCCATGCCCGGCACTCGTACTCGCGGTTGAACTCCACGAGCGCGTCCCAGCCGGCGGGGAAGTCCAGGATCGGCTCACCGTGCTCGTCGGTGACGAGCTTGCCGATCTCCCGCCAGAACCGGTGTGCGGCGGTCTCCTGCCCGGCCGTCCGAGTCGGTCTCCGGGTCGAGCCGGTCGATCTCCTCGGATATCCAGCGACGTGACTTCTTCATCATTCTCACTCCTTCGTGAGAGTCCGCGATCACACGCCCGCTTCAGATAGGACGCATACGGATTAATTGAAGCTAAGTGGTTGCTTGACGAGCGTCAAGACTCACGGCGTCCGCGTCGCGTACAACCAAGTGAAAACATCGTTCGGACTGCCGCTTCAGGCAACGGGACGCCGCTCCGCGCCGTCCGGTGACCAAGCCGGCGAACAGTCGCTCATCGTCGGAATTTGATCCGTTTACTGATCGATGCTCCTACTTGCGCAGGCGTCATCCACAGCGGTCGAGGAGCTCCAGCCCGGCCCGGACGACGCCGGAGCGGTCGGCCAGCGCCCGTATCTGATCGCCCGTCAGCAGCGAGGAGTGGTTCTGCGGATGTCCCTCCAGGGGAAGGCCGTACCCCTTGACCGTGTAGGCGAAGATCACCGTCGGGCGGGTGTCGTCGATGGCGTCGTACGCGGTCCGCAACGCGCCCAGGTCGTGACCACCCAGATTCCGCAGCGCGGCGAGCAGCGTCTCGTCGTCCAGGGCGGCGACCAGCTCCGCTATGGGGGCCTGGGCCGAACCTGTGCCGGGCAGCCGCTCCCGCAGGTCCCCGGCGGAACAGCGCAGCAGACTCTGGTACTCGGGGTTGCCCATGGCGTCGATGCGGGTGCGCAGGGCGTCTCCCCCGGGCCGGGTGAAGAGCTCTTCGAGGAGCTGCCCGTACTTGAGGGTGAGCACCTGCCAGCCGGCGGCGGCGAACATCCCCTGCAGTCGGTCGGCAGCGATGCCGGGCACCACCCGGTCCAGGGACTGCCGGTTCAGGTCGACGATCCAGACGGCCTCGCCCAGGCTCTGCACCATGGGGTCCTGGACCGCTTCCCAGATCGCGCCCTCGTCCAGTTCCGCGTCGCCGAGCAGCGAGAACTGCCGTCCCGTCCCGACGCCGCCGAAACGCCCCTCCGCGTACCGCCGGGCGATCGCTCCCCACAGCGGGGCCGTGGCGCCGATGCCCACGGATCCCGTCGCGTAGTCCACCGGATCGGGATCCTTGGTACGGCTCGGGTAGCTCTGCAGCCCCCCGAGGGAGCGCAGGGTGCTCAGGTACGACTCGTCCAGCTCGCCCAGCAGGTAGTTGATCGCGTGCAACACGGGCGAGGCGTGCGGTTTGACCGAGACCCGGTCCTCCGCCCGCAGGGCGTGGAACCACAGGCTGGTCATGATCGAGACCATGGAGGCGCTGGAGGCCTGGTGGCCGCCCACCTTGATCCCCGAGGTGTTGGGCCGCACCCGGTTGGCGTGGTCGATCACCGCCGTGGACAGCCAGAGCACCCGGCGCCCGATGGCGGCCAGGACCGCGTTCTCCGGTCGCGCCGTCTCCGTCGCCATGACCTTCGCAACCATCGAAACCACCTCCGTGAACCGCACCGTGCCTCAGGGCCGTGCGTATGGGGGACCTGGGAGAGTGCGCCCGTGCTGTGGCACGGACCGTGGCCTCGGGGCACGGCGGTCGGGGTCCCGCCGCACGCCCGAGGACCAACGCGCGCCGAGGCCGGCGGACGTGCCGCCGTCCCTCCCGGGTCACCGGGGCGGTGAGGGGCCCGGGGGGCCTCGGATCACACGGTGACGCGCGCGCCGACCTCAGCTGTGTCGGTCTGGCTCGTCAGCCGCTGCATCAGGGTGAGGAAGAGTGCGCGGTCCGGGTCCGTCAGCGGCCGCATCAGTTCCCGCTGCACGTCGAGCACGCCGGGAGCGTGTCGCCACAGGAGCTCGCGGCCCGACTCCGTCAGGGCCAGGACGTTGCGTCGGCTGTCGCCCATGTCGCGGGCGCGGGTGATGAGCCGTCGGCTCTCCAGCCTGGACGTCACATCGCCGCCGGTGGACTTGTCGAAGGAGACATGCCGCCCCAGCGACCGCTGGTCGAGCGGCGCCTCGCGGTGCAGCACGAGCAGGGCGCTGTACTGCACCGAGGTCAGCTCGGCGGAGACCCGCTCGGCCCACAGCGTGGTGTGCAGCTGCTGGGTACGGCGGACGAGGTGTCCCGGCGTGGTGTGCAACCGGAGCGTGGGAAGCCTGAGGGGCCAGCCGGGCACCGGCGCGTTCTCCGGTGACGCCGCCGTGACGGACGGCGGCACGCCCTGGTAGGCGACGGCCCTGAGGACCCTGAGCAGGTCCTCTCCCTCGTCGAAGGTGAGCGGCTTCAGGAGCAGGTCCTGGACCTCCAGCACCGCCGGGGCGGCTCCCAGCAGGGCCGTGGTGCCCTCGTCGGTGAGCCGGGCCAGCATTCTGCGGCCGTCGCCGGCGTCCCGCTCACGCACCACGAACCCACGGCTCTCCAGCCGCCGCAGCACCCCGGCCGCGGTGGTCTTGTCGAGCGACATGAGTTCGGCCACCGTCCGCTGGTCCGCGCCCGGCTGCTGGCCGAGGACCAGCAGCACCCCGTACTGCATCGACGTCAGCCGGTGGGGCACGCGCTGCTGCCACAGTTCCGCGTGGAGCTGTTGCGCGCACCGGGCGAGATGTCCCGGAGCCGCTCCCAGCACGGGAAGCCCGTCCGATGCCACCAGCCCCAGCCCGCTGACGCTCACAGTGCCCCTTCCCGCCTTCACGCCGATGGTACGTATGCTCCTCAGTCTGACAGGCCGCCGTCACGGCGGGCCAGGTCGGCGCCGGGGAAGGGCCCGGCGGCGGCCAGACCGGACCGGGAGGGCACACCCAGGAGGGCACAGATCCACCGGCCGGTCTCGGTGATCCGGTCGATGTCGAGTCCCGCGTCGTGACCGCTGCGCCGGAGCATCCAGGCGACGTCCTCCGTGGCGGCGTTCCCCTCAGCGCCGGGTGCGAAGGGGCAGCCCCCGAGACCGCCGGCGCTGGCGTCGTGCCGGGTGACACCCTCGGCCTGGGCGGCGTGGACGTTGGCGAGCGCGGTCATCCTGGTCTGGTGGAAGTGCGTGCGCAGCGGCGGCAGGCCCGGAAGGGTCCGCAGTGCACGGAACAGACCGGTCACCTCGGCCGGCACCGCGCACCCGATGGTGTCCGCGAGCGCGAGTTCGTCCGGCCGGACGTCGACGATCCGCCGCGCCGCCTCGACCACGGCCGGCGGGGACACGTCCCCGGTGTACGGGCAGCCGAAGGCGACGGCGAGGGTGACGGTCAGGTCCAGTCCCGCCTCGTCGCAGAGCTTGCGGATCAGCGGCAGCTCTGCCAGGCAGTCCGCGGTGCCCCGGCCCTGGTTGGCGAGGCCGAAGGCGTCGGTGGCCGGGACGACGTAGTTCACCTCGTCGAGGCCACCGGTCGCGATCGCCCGCTCCAGGCCGCGCGCGTTGAGCACAAGGCCGGTGAGGCGCACCCCCGGCGGCGGCCGGAGCCCCGCGACGACGGCCTCGGCGTCCGCCATCTGCGGGACGCGGCGCGGATGGACGAAGCTCGCGACCTCGATCCGGCGCGCGCCGGCGGCGATCAGCCGGTGGACCAGTTCGATCTTGTCGTCCGTGGGGACCACACGCTTCTCGTTCTGGAGCCCGTCCCGCGGGCACACCTCGACGATCTCCACCCCGGTCACAGCACCCCCTCCTTCTCCAGCCGGGAGAGTTCAGCGTCGTCGATGCCGAGCAGCCCGCCGTAGACCTCCTTGTTGTGCGCTCCCGGGTGGAGCGCGCCGGGCCACTCCACGCGGCCCGGCGTGGCCGACATCTTGGGCACCACACCGGGCATCACGATCTCGCCCAGTTCCTCGTCCTCGACTGGCAGCAGCATCTCCCGTTCGGTGAACAGGGGGTCGGCGAAGACGTCGGCGACGGTGTGCACCGGGCCGGCGGGCACCCCCGCCGCGTCCAGGAGTTCCAGGATCGCCGCCCGGTCGAGCCCGCTGGACCACGCCTCCACCAGGGCGTCGATCTCCGCCTGGTGGCGGCCCCGGGCCCCGTGTGTGGCGAACCGGGGGTCCGTGGCGAGCTCGGGTCGCTCCATCGCCCTGGTCAGCCGCTCGAAGACGGTGTCCTGGTTGGCGGCGATGATCACCCAGCCCGCGTCGCGGGTGCGGTAGAGGTTGGACGGGGCGAGCCCGGGCAGCGCCGTGCCCGAGGGCTGGCGGACCGCGCCGGTGGCCGCGTACTCGGGAACGACGCTCTCCAGCAGCGAGAAGCAGGACTCGACCAGTGACACGTCGATCTCCTGGCCCTCTCCGCCCCGGGCGTCCCGCCAGTACAGCGCCATGAGCACGCCTTGGAGGGCGATGAGCGCGGCGAGGCTGTCGCCCAGCGAGATGCCGATGCGCGGCGGCGGCTGGCCGGGGAAGCCGGCGAGGTGGCGCAGGCCGCTGAACGCCTCGGCGACGGACGCGTAGCCGGGCCGGTGCCGGTACGGGCCGGTCTGGCCGTATCCGGAGACCCGGGCGACGACCAGCCCCCGATTGCGTTCCCACAGCACGTCGGTGCCCAGACCCCAGCGCTCCAGGGTGCCCGGCCGGAAGTTCTCCAGCAGGACGTCGGCGGACTCCACGAGGTCCAGCAGCAGCTCACGGCCCGCCGGCATGCGCAGGTCGAGGGTGACGACCTTCTTGTTCCGGCTCTGCACCGACCACCACAGGGTGTGGTCCCGGTGGCGGGCGTTGCCCCACTCACGCAGCGGGTCGGGCCGTTCGGGGGCCTCGATCTTGATGACCTCGGCCCCGAAGTCGGCCAGCAGCCGCCCGGCGTACGGCCCGGCGATGAGGCTGCCGAGCTCGATCACCCGCAGTCCGGCCAGCGGCAGCGGCTTGCCGGCGCCTGCCAGCGGGAGTGGCTTCCCGGCGCCGGTCACCGGTCCGTCCTTCTGGGCCGCGCGGGCGGCGGCACCGGTCCGCTGTCGCGGCCGGAGGTGGCGGAGGCGGTGGCCTCGTCGTCGGCCACCAGGACCGCGAGGTCGGCCCCCAGCCCCGACAGTTCCAGCCGGATCGTGTCACCGGCCCGGAGCGGGCCCACGCCGGCGGGCGTACCGGTGGTGATCACGTCGCCCGGGTACAGGGTGGTCACGGTCGACGCGTACGCCACCAGCTGGGCCACTCCCCAGATGAGGTCCCGGGTGTTGGCCTTCTGGCGCAGTTCGCCGTCGACCCAGCACCGCAGTTCGACGTTCTCGGGGTCGCCGAACTCGTCGGCGGTGACCAGCACCGGCCCCATCGGGGTGAAGGTCTCGAACGACTTCCGGGTGGAGCGGTCCTCGCCGCCGCGCATGGTGATGTCCAGCAGGCCGGTGTAGCCGAACACGTGGTCCAGCGCCTCCCGCTCGCTGACCCGCCGGGCGGTCCTGCCGATCACCAGGGCCAGCTCGCCCTCCTGGTCGAACCGCCGGTCATGGTAGGGCAGTTGGACGGTGCCGTCGGGGTCCAGCAGCGAGGAGGGCGCCTTCAGGAAGAAGCCGAGCGCCCCGACCTGGGAGTCGACGCTCATCTCGGCCTGGTGGTCGCGGTAGTTGACCGGAGCGGCGATGATCTTCGACGGATCGGCCACCGGTACTCGCAGCCGGATGTCGGCGAGCGGGATCCCCGGTCCGTCCTCGATCGCCGGCAGCCCGGCTCCGGCCCAGTTCTCCAGCAGCGCGCGCATGGTCGGCACGCCGGTGAGGGGGTACACACGGTCGTCCCTCAGACAGCCGACGCGGCCGTCGTCGTAGCTCACGAGACGCATCTGTTCTCCTTCACCCGGCCCGCACGCCGGAGAGGCGGGGCTCGTAGCCGTAGAGGTAGTCGGTCTGGGGCAGGTCGGCGGGATCGCACTGGGCGAGCAGCGCGTCGCGCAGCATCGCCGTCACGCCGTCGGCGTGCACGATCTCGCCCATCCGCCGGGCCCAGACCTGGAGCCGGGCGGTCCGGGGCACGCGCTCCGCCTCGTACGCCGCGAACGCGGCCTCGACATCGCTGCCGTGCGCCGCCAGGGCGTCCGCGAGTACCACCGCGTCCTCCAGCGCCTGGCACGCGCCCTGCGCCAGGTACTGGGGCATCGGGTGCGCCGCGTCGCCCAGCAGTGTCGCGCGGCCCCGGGTCCAGGTCGGCACCGGGAGCCTGTCCCGCAGCACCCAGCGACGGTCACGGCTGATGGACCGGACGCCCGCGGCGACGTGGTCCGAGACTCCGGCGAACGCCTTGTCGAGTTCGGCGGGGGCGCCCCAGCCGGCCGGGTCGCCGGACCGGTCGGCGGCGAAGACCGCGACCTGGTTGAAGAGCCTGCCGCCCCGCACCGGGTACTGGATGAGGTGGACGCCGGGTCCGATCCACCAGGTCATGTCGTCCCGGCCCACCCGGTCCGAGGCCGCCTCGATGGGAATCGTCCCGCGGTAGGCGACATCGCCTACGTAGGCGGGAGCCCCGTCGTCCACGGTGTACGCCCGCACGGCCGACCACAGGCCGTCGGCGCCGATCAGCGCGCCGGCCTCGTACGACGAGCCGTCCGCGCACGTCACGAGGACCCCTTGAGCGGTCTCCGCGAGGACGACGGCCTTGCGGCCGACCTCCAGAGTGATCGCCGGTTCCTCGACGCAGGCCGCGAGGATCGCGTCCAGCAGATCCGACCGGTGGGTGACGATGTAGGGCTGGGCGTAGGTGTGCTGGAAGCCCCGGCCGAAGCCCAGGGAGGTGATCCGTTCCCCGGTGACGGCGTTCATCAGGACGGCGCTGGGCGGCTTGACCGCCCCGTCGAGCACGGGCTCCAGGACGCCCAGCCGGTCCAGTGTCCGAAGGGCGTTGGGCGCGAGCTGCACGCCGGCGCCGATCTCGGCGAACTCCTGGGCCTGCTCGATCACATGGACGTCCAGGCCCTGGCGGGCGAGGGCGAGGGCGGCGGCCAGTCCGCCTATGCCTCCCCCGACCACCAGTCTTTCGACGCGGCGCGTCGTGTTCGTCATCTTCGTTCTCCTCAGGACTGCGGCTCGGTGCGGCTCAGCGGTGGTCGAGAGCGGGTTCAGTTGTCGTCCGGCGCGCCGTCCGCCCGGCCGGCCCCCTCGGTGCGGGCAAGACCGATCGCCTCCAGGACGGGCTCGTCGGAGAGCAGGAAGAGGTCGGCGTCGGCGTCGGCCTCGTGGGAGACGGTCGCCCAGGACGGCGCGACGAACATGTCCCCCGCCGACCACGAGTAGCGGGTGCCGCCCACCACCGAGGCGCCGGAGCCGCGGTGCACGACCCAGATCCCGCTGCCGACCCGCCGGACCGGCTTGGTGCGGTGCCCCGCGAGCACCCGGTGGATCTCGGCCCGCAGGGTCGGCATGACGTCGGCGCCGGTCACCGGGTCCGCATAGCGGATCGTGGCCTGCGCCCCGCCCGTCGACCCCAGAAGGCGGTCCAGGGCCGCGTCCACGTCGGACCAGCGGTAGGCGAGCAGCCTGGAGAACCGGCCGGACGCGGGGTCCTGCACGGCGACGGCCTCGGCTCCGACGGGGACCAGGCCCGGGGCGGCGAAATGGTCCTCGGACCGCGACCGGAGCCGGGGCTCGTACTCCGTCAACGTGTCGCTGCCCGGCTCGAAGAAGACGGCGTCGAGGTTGCGCACCAGTGGCAGGTCGAGTCCGTCGAACCAGATCATGGGCTCGGTGCCCGGGTTGTGATGCTCGTGCCAGGTGTAGCTCGGAGTCAGCACCAGGTCCCCCGGCGCCATGTGCAGGGGGTCACCGTTGACCAGCGTCCACACACCACTGCCTTCCAGCACGAAACGCAGGGCCGCCGGACTGTGGCGGTGCGCGGGAGCGAGCTCACCGGGCCGCAGGTACTGCACGGCGCCCCACAGCGTGTGTGTCGCGAAGGGCAGACCGCACAGGTCCGGATGGGACAGGGACAGCACCCGCCGGTCGCCTCCCCGGTCGATGCCGATCAGCTCCCCGGACCGCTCGGCCAGCCCCCGGAGCGTCTTCCAGCGCCAGAGGTGCGGCCGGAGCCGGGCCGGCGTCTTCGTCAGAAGGCCCTCCTGCGTCCACAACGGCTGCAGATCGGCCGTCGCCACTTCGGCGTAGAAGTCGTCGACGGCGGAGTCGTCGTCATGGAATCGCTTGGTGGTCATCCGCCCTCCTCCTCGAAAGACGCGGGAGTGTGGCCCGCTCAGGCTGTCGGCTCAAAATTAAAACGTATACGGACTACTTCCCGCGAAGTTAAGCCCATCACGGTGAGGCGTCAAGCCCGCCTCCGGCAGCCAAGTAGGCCAATTTTGGGCCTATATGTTAGCAAATCGGATACTCGACGCTCCCGACCCAACCCTGCTCTATGATCCGTATACTTTTTATATGGCAACGAGCAGGCGGCCAGAGGCCCCAACAGGGACCGTGCCGAACCGGCCGCTGACGCGGCGGCGGGCGAGGCGGAGGAGGGCTTGAGTGCAGGTCTTTCCGCGGGCCCGGCATACCCGTACGGCGTGCCGTCCGGGGTCCCCGTGCACGTCGAGAACGGCTGGCCGCAGCGCGCCACGCACGTCCACCGGCGGCGGCCACGGCCACCGGATGATCGCGCCGACCCACGACAACAACACCGTGAGCCACGGCATCAACACCATCCAGCCGTCGCGAAGGTCACCGACAAGGACCTCGCGGCGCCCTGAGAGGGAATCAGCGGGCTTGACCGTTCCCGCACCAAGACTGCACAAAAAACCCGCGGTGTCCAGAAGGAGTCCCTTCGCTTCATGAGTTGATCTCCGCCACTTCACCAACCCGGCCTACGGTGACCGCCATGCACCTCAGAACCACGCTCGCCACCGTCACCGCCGTCCTGGCGGCGGCCACCTCTCTGTCCGCCGCCGGGACCGCCACCGCCGTTTCGGTGGACTCCGCCCCGGCCAACGCCTGTTCGTCGTCGGTCTCCCTCGACGGCTTCTCCGACGCCCTCAACAAGACGACCTTCGGCGGCTACCTGGTCGGCAACCTGTCCGCGCTCGCCGTGGACAAGGACGGCTCCATCGCCGCTCTCGCCGACCGGTCCTACCTCTTCGACCTGGACGCGAAGACGCTCGCGCCCGAGTCGGTCGTCGGGCTCGCCGACGAGAAGGGCGCCGCGCTCGACTCCGAGGGCCTGGTCGTTGACCGGGACGGCACCCGGCTCATCACCTCCGAGACCGAGCCGTCGATCCGCCGCTACTCGGCGGACGGCAAGATCCTGGACCGCCTCCCCGTGCCGTCCTCGCTGCTGGTCTCCCCCGCCGGAAGGGCCACCTCCAACCAGACCTTCGAGGGTCTGACCCTGCTCAACGGCGGTCACACCCTGCTGGCCTCCATGGAGGACGCGATCTCCGGCGACACCCCCGGGACCGTGCGCTTCCAGACCTGGCAGCGCACGAAGGACAACCACTTCGAGCTGTCGGCCCAGTACGCCTACCGCACCGACGACCCGTCCCTCGGCGTCTCCGAGGTGCAGGCCCTCCCCGACGGCCGCCTGCTGGTCCTGGAGCGCGGCTACAAGGCCGGCGTCGGCAACACCGTGCGCCTTTACCTGGCCGACCCCCGGCACGCCACCGACACCAGTGGCATCGACAACCTGACGGGGCAGGCCGACGTACGGCTGGTCAAGAAGACCCTGCTCACGGACATCGCGAGCTGCCCGTCGCTGGGCGCCACGGCCAAGCAGCCGCAGCCCAACCCGCTCCTCGACAACATCGAGGGCATGGTCATAACGGGCCACGACAAGGGCGGTTACAAGGTCCTCCTGGTCAGCGACGACAACGCGAGCGCCGCCCAGTCG